>DKSD01000094.1:18103-139514 GCA_002473165.1 Succinatimonas sp. UBA7265 | reverse complement strand
TCACATGGCGATCACGCTGTACGGCCGGGGTGGCATCTTGGATCTCGGAAGTGGTGACGTTGCCGGTGGCTAGGCCTTTCTTCTTGGCAAGCTCAATGAGGTTCTCGTGCGGTTTCTCGTCGAGATCGACGCCGATGGCGCCGTTGTAGGTCTTAACGCCGGTGGCCCACTCGGTGGCGGAGGCGGCGGAGTCAGTCACGTAGTTAGGCTTGCGGGTCTTCTTGTCTAAGGAGTAGTGAGTGTACTGGCCGGAAATGGGCAGTGCGTCGATGCCTTTGAAGTAGCCGCCAGCGCCTTCGGCGAAGTTGCGGGCAGCGGTGATCTCGGAGTCGCCCATGCCGTCGCCGATGAAGAGGATGACGTTCTTGGCGTGCTGCTTGGAGGCAAGCTTTAACTGCTCTTCGTAAAGCTTGGCCATGTCGCCCTTGATGCGGGCGGCACCGCCAAAGGTCGCCAAATCGCCCTTGGCGGCGCGGTTGAAGACGTCATTGTCCGCGGCAGCGGCTCCCTGAGCGAAAGCCAGGCCGACGGCGAGGGAAATTGCGGTGATTGCAAACTTGTGCATTGTGTTACTCCGATTGGAAAGAATTGTCTGTTAACGGAGTAAATCGTATTTACAGTCTGTAAAAGAATAAGTTATTTAAAGTTAAGTTGAGGTAAATTCCGGTATGCCAGAGGGCGGAAAAAAGCCCCGCCGGGATGCCGGCAGGGCTTTTATAACTTTGAGATCCGGTTTAGGACAAGATACCGGTAACCAGAATCACCACCAGCAGGATCGGGCAGATGTAGCGCAGCAGGACGAGCAGGGGCACGACCGGTTTGAACTTGAACATGCCGTGTGAGGTGAGCTCAACCCACAGCTGGCGGGTTGTCATCCTCCAGCCGACGAACAGCGCGATCGCGATGCCCGAGAGCGGCAGCATGTATTTGGTCGTCACGGTGTCAAAGAGATCGAAGAGGCAGAGGCCGCCGATCGTAAAGCCGCTCCACAGACCCATGGAGAGCGAGCAGCAGATGCCCAGGAGGATCATGAGGGCCGTGACGATGCGCGCGGCGCGGTGGCGGGTCATCGTGAAGGTCTCGCAGAACCAGGCGGTCACGACTTCATGCAGGAAGATGGTGGACGTCAGGGTTGCAAAGAGCAGCAGCGCGTAGAACAGCACCGGCATGAGCCACATGAGGAACGGCGAGCCGCTTAAGGCGGAGTTGAAGACGCTCGGCAGCGAGATGAAGACGAGCGAGGCGCCGGCGGAAGGCTCAACGCCTGCAACCGAGAACACGGCCGGGAAAATGATTACGCCGGCTAAAATCGCGACCATGGTGTCAACGGAGGCCACGCTCGCCGCCGTCTTGCCGATATTGACCTCGCGGCGGAAGTAGGAGGCGTAAGTAACCAGGCCCATGCCGAGGCTTAAGGAATAGAAGCACTGGGAGAGGGCTGCGAGCACCGTCTCGCCGGTGACCTTGGAGAAGTCCGGCTTGAAAATGTAGGCCAGGCCGTCTGAGGCGCCGGGCATGCGCAGGGCGAACACCACGAGCATCAGCAGGATGATGAACAGCGCCGGCATGAGGATCTTGGCGGATTTCTCAATGCCTTTCTGGACGCCGCGCACCACAAAGAAATGGGTGATCCCGATGGTGACGAGCAGGCAGACTACCGGCATCCAGGGATTGCTGACGAACGAACCGAAATTTTCGGCAAAGGCGTTGGCGTTGCCGGCTGCCACCTGCTCTGAGATCGACACAAAGCTGCCGGCCACGCCTTCATACAGATAGTAGCCAACCCAGCCTGCCACGACGTTGTAGTAAGAGAGGATGATGAAGGCGATGAGCACGGTCCACGGGCCGATAAAACGCCACAGCGTGTTCGGCGCCAGCACTTTAAAAGCTGAGCCGGCGTTGGCGCGGGCATGGCGGCCGATGCTGAACTCGGCGATCAAAAGCGGCACGCCGAAGATGAACACGCAGGCCAGGTAAATGATGATGAAAGCGCTGCCGCCGTTCATGCCGGCCACGGTAGGGAAACGCCAGATGTTGCCCAGGCCGACAGCGGATCCGGCTGCCGCCAGAAGCCCGCCGATCTTGGTGGCAAATCCCATGCGATCAGGACTGCTCATTTAATACCTCGGAATAAATTTATTGCGGAAAATCCCGCCTGCCAGCGGCAACGCGGGTGCTTAAACGAAAATTATATGCGCTCTGGCGGAGCACGGTCCAAAAGAGCGCAGGAGGATCAGTAAAGGTGCAGTGCTGCCCAAAAATAATCAGGGGTGAAAAGGACAGCAACCCATAAAAGGGCGCCGGCGCCCGGCCTGGAAACCGGGCGCGGAGGGGATCAGAGGCCGAATTCAGGCCTGATGAGGGCGCACCATTTTTTGATGCGCTCATCGGTAAGCTCAGGCTGGTTGTCTTCGTCTATGGCCAGGCCCACAAAGTGATCATGGTCAAGCAGGGGCAAGGGGCTCGTGAAATCGTAGCCTTCGGTCGGCCAAAAGCCGACGAATTTTGCTCCGCGGTACTGGAAGGTTTCATAGAGCATGCCCATGCCGTCTAAGAAGGTGTCAGGGTAGCCTGCCTGATCACCGGTGCCGAACAGCGCCACCACCGAGCCGCTGAAGTCCATTTGCTGAAGTTTGGGCATAAAGGCGTCCCAGTCTTCCTGCAGCTCGCCGATGCTCCAGGTTGAAGTGCCGATGATGAGTTTCTTGTAATCGCCCATCTTCTCGCCGTCTTTGCTGATGTCGTAGACGTCGATTTTGTCAGCGCCGAGTTCTTTGGCGATCTTCTCTGAAACCATCCTGGTCACGCCGGTGTAGGTGCCGTAAAACAGTGCAATGTCTTTCATCACAATACCTTAAGATCTGGCAGGCGCGGCGCGCATCCGTAAGACGCCAATGACCCGCGGCCGCGTCAGTGCAGGCAGGCCTGAAAATCGCCGCCTGCTTTCAGCCGCTATTATAGGAACAGGAATTTTTACGTCCCGCCTAATTGCTAACCTTTTTCATTCAGGACGGGATTTTTGCGCAAATTCAGTTCCGCTGTTTTCGAAAAACGGCATAAATTTACTAAATAACAGCGTGTTGTAAAAAATGAAACACAGCGTCCTGTTGAGACTTCTGCGCATGCAGCTCCGCAAAACCGGGCTAAATGAGAAAAAGCCCCGTTTTGCTGCGGCCTGAGCAAACGTTCAGCGGTTTTTTCGCTATGCTGTGGGCAGAATTATTTTGCTTTGGGAATTGAGATGTCTGATTTTATTGTCGATGAGAGCCGCTTTCTTTTGGATGACGACGAGTATGATTCATCGTTCGTGCCCGCGGGGCTGACGCTGCCTGACGGCATCATCTTCGGGGAGAAACTCGATGACGCGCCGCAGTGGCAGCTCTACAGCAGCGCGGATCGGCGTTTTGACCTGCTGGTAGTGAAACCTGAGCTGGCGCAAAAGTGGGATGACGCCTCCCTGCTTCCGCCTGAGGCGCTGATGCCGCTTGAAGTCGGCGGTGCCGAGTACTACTTGCTGATCACGCCTTCATCGCATGCTTTAAAGCGTGTGACCCAGGTGCGTTTTCAGGGATCGCAGCGCGCGGCATGGGCTTTCTTCAGCGCCATGATGCGCACCCGCGCCCAGGATACAGAGACCAGTCTTCGCGATGCGCTTTACTGTGAGCTCTTCAACGTGATGCTGCCCTGCTACAGCCTGGTGCCTAAAGTCGCCGATCGGGCTTTGGCCTTAAACGCCATGCGCGGACGCAATGATCCGGAAAACCTGTCATCCCCCGATGAAATGCAGGGCGGCGGGGTGAGTTTCTCTTCTTTCAGCTCAGATCTGCGCGCGCATGGCTATGAGGTAGCCGGCGTGCAGCCGTATTTTGAGCCCGGGGAGATCATCGAAGACTTTACCGGAATAAAAAAGGGCTCCATGGTCACGGGGCCTTTGGCGCTGCGCCCCCAGTACCAAATCTTCGACACGAGTTCCTCCTCGTATATTCTGATCCTCGAAAAGCTGTGGGCGGAGGCGCTGCTCTCGACTTCGCTTTTAAACATGATCTCCTTAAACTCGATCCCTCTTGGAGGCCACCTTGTCTATGCGTTGACCTTGCCACGGCGCAAGGCGCTCGAAGCGCTCGATGATCGCCATTACGCCCAGGACATGCGTTCGCTGTTTGAGGTGGCGCAGGCCGTAAGGCGCACCCGCGCCGCAGTTCCCAAGGCGGATCTTAAAAACGCGCTGTGGGTGCAGGATCTGGGGATCCTGCTGCCTGTGGAGTTCACCTCGGGCAGCGGCGACGATCGCTCGCTTATCACTGAGGTGCTCTCAGGCGGGCCTTTTGCCGCCGGGCCGATGCTCGATGATGTGGCCTCCGACATCAGGCTGGTGGCAGTCTCTGCCGGCTAAGGAACCGCGTAAGCAAAATAAAACAGGGCAGGCCATCGGCCTGCCCTGTGCTTTGTCAGGAACGATCACAAGTCGTTTTTCGTGATCTCTTCCATATCTTTTTTCAGGCGCTCCTGAGTTCTGGCCGCGAGTTTTGCCTTGTCCTCAGGCGACACATACTTGGTGAAGTAGCGCATCACGAACACGAAGAACACCGGCACGAAGAAAATGGCGAACACGGTGGCGGTAAGCATGCCGCCGACCACGCCGATGCCGATCTCATTGCGGCCTGCGGCGCCGGCGCCTGATGACAGCGCCAGCGGCATCACGCCCAGGATGAAGGCCATGGACGTCATGAGGATCGGGCGGAAGCGGATGCGCGCCGCGTTGACCACGGCTTCGGTCAGGCGCTGGCCTTCGTCATACAGGCTCTTGGCAAATTCCACGATCAGAATGGCGTTCTTCGAGGCCAGGCCCACGGTGGTGAGCAGGCCGACCTGGAAGTACACGTCGTTCGTGAGTTTCGTGGCCACCGGCATCCAGTTCGTGAGCAGCGTCGCGCCCACAGCGCCGATGATGCCCAGCGGCACGACCAGGATCACAGCAAACGGGATCGACCAGCTCTCATAGAGCGCTGCCAGCGAGAGGAAGACGATGAGCAGGGACACCGCATAAAGCAGCGGAGCCTGGGCTCCGGAGAGTTTTTCCTGGAAGGAAATGCCGGTCCAGGCAATGCCGTAGCCCGGCGGCAGCACCTTGTCGGCGATGCGCTGCATCTCATCCATGGCCTCGCCGGTGGAGATGCCCGGCGCCGGAGCGCCCTGGA
This sequence comes from Succinatimonas sp. UBA7265, assembly GCA_002473165.1. Classification (GTDB taxonomy): domain Bacteria; phylum Pseudomonadota; class Gammaproteobacteria; order Enterobacterales; family Succinivibrionaceae; genus Succinivibrio. The sequence continues at coordinate 134,316 of DKSD01000094.1, read as the reverse complement.
TGTTGACGGCGGAAACGCCGTTGTAGCGTTCAAGGCGCGGAGAGCCGTAAGTCCATTCAGTGTGCGCGAAGGCCGAGAACGGCACCATCTCGCCCTGATCGTTTTTCACGTACCACTTGTTGAGATCGCCCTCGTTCATGCGGTAAGGAGCATCGGCCTGGACGAAGATCTTCTTGATGCGGTTGCGATCCATGAAGTTGTCGACGTAGGCAGAGCCCCAGGCCACGGAGAGCGTGGAGTTGATGTCGGAGACCGAAAGCCCCAGCGCCATGGCTTTTTCATAGTCGATATCGAGCTTGAGCTCCGGGGTGTCTGACTGGCCGTTGGCGCGCACCTGCACGAGGAGCGGGGATTTTGAGGCCTCAAAGATGAGGTTGTCTCTGACCTTAAGCAGTTTCTCATGCCCCTGGCTTCCGTTGTCCTGCAGGTACATGTCAAAGCCTGAGGCCGTGCCCAGTTCCGGGATGGCCGGAATGTTGAACGCGTACACCAGGCCTTCGCGGATCCCCATCAGAGGGCCAATGGCGCGCGCGGCGATCGCGTCCACATGCTGATCGGCGCGTTTGCGCTCCGACCAGTCTTTCATCTGGATGAAGGCCATGCCATTGTTCTGGCCCATGCCGGCAAACGAGAAGCCCGTCACTGACTGAATGGCTTTCACATTTTCCTTTTCATTGGCCATGAAGTAGTTGTAGGCCTTGTCGATGGCCGTCTGGGTCTGCTCGATGGTCGCGCCTGCAGGCAGGTTAACCATCGACATCAAAACGCCCTGATCCTCAGTGGGCAGGAAGGCCGTCGGGATGCGCACGAAGCCTAAGCCCAAAAGCACGCAGATGGCGGCGTAGTAGCACATGTAGCGCGGCACATGCCTGACGACATCCCCCGCTTTTTTGAGGTAATGGTTGTACATTGCCGTGTAGAAACGGTTCCACAGGCCTAAAAGCTTGGTGACCGGAGTCCACAGCAGATTGAAGTTGCCTTCAAGCATGCGCGCGATGCGGTTTTTCGGCTTTTCTTTAAGCTGCTGCGGCGTCTTGAGGATGGTCGCGCACAGCGCCGGAGTCAGGATGATGGCGATCATCACCGAGAGCACCATGGCCGAGACTATGGTGATGGAGAACTGCTGGTAAATCACGCCGGTTGAACCGCCAAAGAAAGCCATAGGCACGAACACGGCCGAGAGCACCAGCGCGATGCCGATGAGGGCTCCCGTGATTTCGTCCATGGATTTCATGGTCGCCTGTTTAGGCGTGAGGTTGGGCTCTTCGTGCAAAATGCGTTCAACGTTTTCCACAACAACGATGGCGTCATCAACGAGCAGGCCGATGGCCAGCACCATGCCGAACATCGTCAGCGTGTTGATGGAGAAGCCTGCTGTCTTGATCACGGCGAATGTTCCCAGCAGCACGACCGGCACGGTGATCGACGGGATCAGCGTGGCGCGGAAGTTCTGCATGAACAGGTACATGATCAGCACCACGAGGATGATGGCCTCGATCAGGGTGTGCATGACTTCGTTGATGGAGACCTTGATGAAGTCCGTGGTGTCATACGGATAAATCAGGGTCATCCATTCAGGGAAGTAAGGCTCGAGCGTGTCCATGAGCGCCTTGACGCGGTTGGCAGTGTCCAAAGCGTTGGCGCCTGAGGACAGGCGGATGGCGATGCCTGAGGCGTAGTGGCCGTTGTAGCGGCCGTCGTAGTTGTAGCTCTCCGCGCCGAGCTCGATACGCGCCACATCCTTGAGGTAGACCTTCGTGCCGTCCTCTTTGACGCGCAGCAGGATGTTCTCAAACTGGGTGACGTTTTCCAGGTGCTTCTGGCCGGTGATGGTGTAGGAGTACATCTGCCCGGGCATGGCCGGGGTGCCGCCTAAGGAGCCGTAGGTCACCTGGGCGTTTTGCGCCAGGATCGCCGCGTTTACCTGGCCAGGGGTGATCTTGAAGTTGTTGAGCTTGTTAGGATCAAGCCACACGCGCATGGCGTACTGGGCGCCGAACACGAACACCGAGCCCACGCCGGAAACACGCGAGAGCGGCTCCTTGACGTTGGCCTCGAAATAATCGGAGAGGTCGACGTTCTTGTGGACGTTGTCGTTGGAGTAGGCGCCCACGACCATCAGGAACGAGTCCGTGGACTTGGACACATCAACGCCGTTCTGCTGCACCGAGGTCGGCAGCTGCGACTGCGTCTGCTGCATCTTGTTTTGCACCTGCACCTGAGCGATGTCCGCGTTAGTGCCCGGCTCAAACGTGATGGTGATGTCGGAGTTGCCGTAGGAGTCGGAGGTGGCCGACATGTACATGAAGCCGTCGAGGCCGGTCATGTTCTGCTCGATGATCTGCGTCACGGAGCGCTCCACCGTGGAGGCGTCGGCGCCCGGGTAGTTCGACCAGATCGACACTGAAGGCGGCGCGATGGTCGGGTACTGCGAAACAGCCAGCGTGCGCACGGACATGACGCCCGCGAGCATGATCATGATGGCGATAACCCACGCGAAAATGGGCCTGTTGATGAAGAAACGTGCCATGGCTTACCTCAGCTTATTCCTTCTTGTCTTCGTCGGTGACGGGGATCAGCTCCACGGTCTTCTGCTCTTTGTATTCCACAGGCTGCACCGGCATGCCTTCGCGGATCTTCTGCACGTTGCTGACTATGACTTTGTCGCCTTTCTTAAGGCCGTTCAAAACCACGTAATACTTTTCGTACTGCGGGCCGATCGCGATGTCTTTGCGCTCCACGACTCCCTTGTCATTGACGATGAGCGCGTAGGAGGCGCCGGTGGCCTCGCGCTGCACGCCCGAGGCCAGCATGACCGGGGCGTCAGGAGTCACGCCTTCGTTGATGTCGGCGCGCAGGAACATGCCGGGAAGCAGCACGTTGTGGGGGTTGGGGACCTGGGCGCGCAGGTTCACCATGCCGGTTGACTGATCGACTGAGACCTCGGCGAACTCGAGCTCGCCCTGCTCAGGGTATTTGTCGCCGTTTGAAAAATAGATGTCGACGGCAGGTTTGCCGTCGGCGCCGGTCTTAAGCTTGCCGTTGTGCAGGGCGCGCTTTAAAGCCAGGTTGTCCTCGACGGTCTGCCCGAGATCGACGTACATGGGGTCTAACTGGGTGATCGTGGTCAGCGCCGTGGCCTGCTGGGCCGAAACCAGCGCGCCTTCAGTGACGTTTGAGCGGTTGATCGTGCCGGAGATCGGGGCGTAAACCTTGGTGTAAGCGAGGTTGATCTGCGCAGTCTGCAACGCAGCCTGGGCTGATTCCACCGCGGCTTTGTTAGCAAGGTAGGTTGCCTGGGCGTCGTCGTAGTCCTGCTTGGACACGGCCTTCTTCTCCAAAAGGTTGGCGTAACGCTCGGCTTTGAGCTGTGAGCTGTGCAGCGTGGCCTTGGCGCTGGAGAGCGCCGCCTGGGCTGAGGCAACCTGAGCCTCGTATAAGGCAGGATCGATCTGGTAGAGCTGATCGCCCTGTTTTACCGTGGAGCCTTCCGTAAAGAGGCGCCTTTGGATCACGCCCGACACCTGCGGCCTGACTTCAGCCATGCGGGTGGGGTTGGCGCGCCCGGTCAGGTGCGAGACCACCGGAACATCCATGGTGGTGACGGTGAAGACGTCAACGGGCAGAGCCTGCATCTGCTGCTCAGCCTGCTTTTCACACCCGGCAAGAGCGAGCGCCAAAAGCGCAACGCAAGGTAAAAGTGACGCAATTTTAAGGTTTTTGCGCATGGTCGAATTCCTTGATCAAATCCAAGAAGATCACTCTGATTAAACTCTTGCCGGCTTATATTTTGCTTAGCGCGGAAAACCGCGCCTGTGCCGGCATGACCTTATATTTGCAGATAAAAGTTAAGTCTGCATATTTTAATGTTTTTCTATTTTGCCTGACACAGACAAAATGAGAAAGAATGTCTGCTTATGCTCTGATTTTTCGTGTGTACCGCCTGTTGGATTAAACATACATTCATGTACGTTTGTGATATCATACACCAAACAAAAATTAAATACAGATCACAAAACCAGCCGGCATTATGAGCAGGAAAACGCACGAAGAATCCCAGCAGACCCGCAAAGCCATTTTGGATTCGGCCTACCGCCTGTTTTCGCGGCGCGGCTTTGAACGCACCAGCCTTTCGGATATCGCCAAATACGCCGGCGTCACCCGCGGCGCCGTTTACTGGCATTTTGAGGACAAGGCTCAGCTGCTTTTGGAACTGTGCGAGGACATCAACCATGCCGAACAGCTTTCGGAGAAAATGATCCGGGCCGCCGATCCAGCAGAGCCTGATCCTTTAGGCAGGATCCGCGAATGGCTCTTGATGTGCGGCGACGAGGAGAGCATCCGCTTTTACTGCTCGACCGTGTTCGGGGTGTTTGATCGAGTCAGGACCGGAATGTCCGGGAAAAAGGGCGATCAGGAAAAAATCGGCGAAGTGATCGCCGCCAAGCGCGCCGAACTGGGCAACGCCCTGGTCAATGCCCGCGCCAAAGGACAGCTGCCCAAAGACGCCGATCTGGAAATGCACATCGACTGCATCACCATGTTCCTCTGCGGTTTTATCGATGTGGTGAGGATGGGCAATGAATCTGCGGTGATCCGGCATTACAAAGTTCTAGTGGACCGAGTGATCGCTGATTTGGCAGGAAAATCGGTTTAACGCTGCACCCGGACTTCAGCAGCCTGCGGAAATTCCCAGCCCCGCCGCCGCGGCGTCCGAGCCTGCGGCGGCCCTTGCCCCGGCGCTCTCAGGCAGCGGCGCGGGGCGGCCTTCCTGATTTACCTTGACGTAGGTGTAATGGCCGCGGGTTACGAGAAAGCGCTCGGGGCGTTCGCCGTCCCTGATCTTCTTGACCCACAGTTCGAGCTCTATGGTAAGCGACGTGTGCCCGATCTTCTGGCAGCTGCCGTAGCAGCAGACGATGTCGCCCACTTTCACCGGTTTCATGAACTTCATGCTGTCCACGGCGACCGTCACCACGCGCCCGCCGGCAATTTCCCTGGCCAAAAGCGAGCCCGCGATATCCATCTGCGAGAGGATCCAGCCCCCGAAGATGTCACCTGCGGGGTTCGTGTCCCCGGGCATGGCCATGGTGCGCAGCAGCAGGCTGCCTGAGGGCCTGATGCTGTCCGGTGAAGCGGGGCTGTCTGAACTCATGTAAAAATCTCCGTGATGCCGCAGCGGCAGTGCGCCTTGGGAATTTCCCTGAAGGCGTTTTTCCGCCCTCAGGAATTGTATCTGAAAGCGTCTTGGGAAACCGTGCGCTTTGATCGCCGCTTTTGCCTGGCCGCTTTTGTTAGAATGTTGCGCAAAGAGGGGACGGCATGCACGAACAGGCTATGAGCATCAGTGAGCAGAACAGGCACCTGCAAAAGGTGTCGCGCACGTTCGCGCTGACCATTCCGCTGCTGCCACAGCCGCTTGCAGATTATGTCGCCAACGCCTACCTGCTTTGCCGCATCGCCGACACCGTCGAGGATGATCCTAAAGCCGCTGTGCCGGTAAAACAGGCCTGGCTTCGGGATTTTGGCGCTTTGGCCGCGCAGGGCTTTCCTGAAGGCAAAAGCCTTGAAGATCTGAGCTCCCGCGCCCGCGCGTTTTTAAAGGAAGGCGCAGTCGCATCCGAGTACTCCCTCGTGTGCGACATGGAAAAGGCGCTCTCGCGCACCCGCGGTTTTCCCCCTGAGACGCTCAAAGCGATCTCGCGCGGCGTCGCCATCCTAAGCCGCGGCATGGCAGAGAGCTTAAACGGCGTGAAGATCGCCTGTTTTGCCGATCTTGACCGCTATTGTTATTTTGTGGCGGGCGTGGTCGGCGAACTGCTGGCTGCGCTGTTCGCGCAGTCTGATCCTGGCATAGACGCTGAAAAACTCGCCGCGCTTTCGGTGAGCTTCGGCGAAGGGCTGCAGCTTACAAACATCTTAAAGGATCGCAGCCAGGATCTCAGGCGCGGCGCCTCCTATCTGCCAGGCGACAGCGCGGATCCGGACACTGTCCGCGACGCCGCGGCCGTGACTTTGGGACATCTTGAGAACGCCATGGAGTTTACGCGGGGCCTGCCGCGCCGCAGCCTCGGGATCCGCCGTTTTTGCCTGATGAATGTCTGCATGGCCGCGGCGACGCTTAAGATCATCTGCAAGGATCCGGAAGGTGACGCCTCGGCGCTTAAGATCACGCGCGCCCAGGTAAAAAGGCTGTACCGCCTGTGCTCGGGGGCTGCCAGGTTTAACCTGTCCTCCGCGCTTTTGTGGCGCTGCCTGACGCGGAGGCTTCGGAAAAAAACTGTTGACGCTTTGGCGCTCAGGGCGCAGGTTTCCGTTTGGGATCAGGATCTAAAAGAATTCAACCGGTATTGATGAGGATAAACATGTTTAAGAAAATTTTTGCCGCCGCCGCGTGCGCGCTGTTTGTCTGTTCGGCGGCTTTTGCCTATGAGGAAGGCACAGACTACACCGTGCTCGATCAGCCTAAAACCGCTGAGCCAGAGGTGCGCGAGTTCTTCTCGTATTTCTGCGGGCACTGCTTCCAGATGCAAAAGCCTTTCAAGGCGCTGCGCGATCATGTGGGATCGCGCGCCAAATTCGAGATGAACCCGGTGAACGTGCTGGGCGGCGACATGGGCCCGGCCTCGGAGAGCGCCTACGCTGTGGCCAAAGTCTCAGGCGTGGAAGATGCCTTTTCCGATGAGCTCTTTGAGCGCATCCATGTGAAGAATGACGAGCCGCGCAGCAGCGATTATTTCTACGATCTCTTAGAGAGCGTCGGCGTGCCGCGCGACAAAGCCCGGCGCGACGCGACCTCTTTTGTCGTCAAAGGCATGATCACCGCCTGGGATCGCAACCTGCAAAAATTCAACATCGAGGCGGTTCCGGAGATCTTTGTCAACGGCAAGTACCGCGTCAACATGGACAAGCTGGAGACCGAGGAGCAGTTAAACAAGGTCGTCGATTACCTGCTCACCCTGTAAAAAAACGAGGCGGCAGCTAAATCTGCCGCCTCGATCAGCGCTGAGTCTGTCAGTGCTGTTCATCAGCCGCGGGCGCTTCCGCTTTCTCAGGAAACTGCCCGCATGCTTTTAAGATCTCCGTGATCTTCTGATCTTTCTCCTCCCACAGCGCGCGCAGCTTAAGCGTGAAACTGTGCTTGTACGCCTTGTCGCCTAAGTAGTCGCCGGTGTTTTCCGGGCCTGCCTTGATGATGCGCACATCGGCATAGACGTCGCGCATGCGCCCGCAGAGCAGATCGATAAACGGTTTGCGGGGCCAGCGGTTGTGCGGGTAGACCATGGTCGTGTTGAAGATGCAGTCGATCTCTTTGCCAATCTCGCCTAAAGCGATGGCCACGGAGGCGGCCTTAGGCGGCATGAGGTGCTGAAAGTGCGAACGCGCGGCTTTGGCTTTTTCGGGGGTGTAGCGCGTGCCCTCGACGAAGTTTATGAGTGAGGAGGGCGTGAGGATCAGGCGGCGGCAGGCGCGCTTGGTGGAGTTGATGTCAGCCTCGCGCAGTTTCGGGTTCTTTAACAGCTTCTCGCGCGGGTAGCGGCGCAAAAACGGCATGCCCAGGGCATAGCAGGCCAGCCCTACAAAGGGGATGTAGATGAGCGAGTGCTTCATGAAGAACTTCGTTGTGGGGATATGGCCGCGGTAGACGCAGGAGAGCAGGATGATGTCGGCCCAGCTCATGTGGTTGGAGATCACGACGCAGGACTTGCTGATGTGCGGGATCGGATCGCCTGAGATGTGCCATTTGATGCGGTTGGTCAGCCTGATGATCTGGGAGTTGTTAAACACCCATACGCGGTAGATCCAAAAATTGCTGCGCTCCAAGGCTTTTTGCGCCGGGGTGAAGGGCAGCAGGATGCGCAGCAGCCCGAAGATCTGGATGGGCACTGAGCACAGCACTGAATTGAGCGGGATCAGGATGATGTTGAGCAAAAACAGGATGGGGCTGGGGAGGAAAGCGAGCATTTAAACGATGTCCTGATTGAAAAAACAGGCATATTTTAGCAGTTTCAGCCCTGTCAAATATTTTTGCAAAAAATGGAATACAGATTCATTTATGTTCTGTTTTGTGTTCTATAATCGAACTCACAAACCGGAGGCAGAGCGCGCGAGCGCCACCGGCTCCGGGCCTTGGTTACACGTAAAACGTGCCAGAACCGGACACGCAAATAAGAAGAGGTTTAGATAAAAATGGCTGATTCCAAAAAGAAAGCTGCTGATCATCCCGCCAAGCTTTGGTTTAACGGCAAAATGGTTCCCTGGGAGAGCGCCACGGTCCATGTGACCTCCCACGCCCTGCATTACGGCTCGGCCGTGTTTGAGGGCATCAGAGCCTACAAGACCAAGAAAGGCCCGATGATCTTCCGCCTTGAGGATCACATCAACCGCCTCTTCAACTCCGCCCGCATCTATCACTTCCCGCTGTCCTACACGAAGAAGGACATCATGGAAGCCTGCAAGAAGAGCGTTGCGGACAATGACATGGAATTCGGCTACATCCGCCCGCTGATCTTCATGGGCGAAGTGGGCCTGGGCGTGAAGTTCAAGAAAGGCGTCGATGCCAGCGCCATGGTCTGCGCGCTGCCCTGGGGCAAGTACTTAGGCGAGGAAGGCATGAAGAAAGGCGTGAAAGTCTGCGTTTCCTCATGGCGCCGCCTGGCCCCGGACACCATCCCCACCGAGGCCAAGGCCGCCGGCAACTACCTCTCCTCCATCCTGATCGCCAATGAGTGCACCGGCAACGGCTACGATGAAGCCATCGCCTTGGATGTCCACGGCTACATCTCAGAGGGCTCAGGCGAGAACGTGTTCCTCGTCAAGAACGGCAAGCTCTACACTGCCCCGTTCACCTGCGGCCTGCTGCCGGGCATCACCCGCGACGCCGTGATCCACTTCGCCCATGATCTGGGATTGGAAGTCATAGAGCAGAACATCCCGCGCGAGGCCGTGTACGCCGCCGATGAAGCCTTCTTCTCCGGCACGGCCGCCGAGATCACCCCGATCGCCTCCTGCGACGGCCTCGACATCGGCCCCGGCCACCGCGGGCCCATCACCGAGAAGCTGCAGAAGCACTTCTTCGATTACGTTGAAGGCAAGATCGAAGACAAGTACCACTGGCTGACCCCCTGCAAAGACTGACTGAGAATCAGCGTCTGAAAGTATTTATAAAACCCGCTGCTGTGGCCGCCAAACCGGCAAGAAGCGGGTTTTTCGTTGCAAAGGATTGAAAATGGCAAACAACTACCGTTCAAAAGTCACCTACGAAACCAAAAAGATGGCCGGAGCGCGCGCTCTGTGGAAAGCGACCGGCATGAAGGACGAGGATTTTGGCAAGCCGATCATTGCCGTGGCCAACTCGTTCACCCAGTTCGTGCCGGGGCATGTGCACCTGCATGACATCGGCCAGCTCGTCGTCAAAGAGATCGAGAAGGCTGGCGGCGTGGCCAAGGAATTTAACACCATCGCTGTCGATGACGGCATCGCCATGGGCCACAGCGGCATGCTCTACTCGCTGCCCTCCCGCGACATCATCGCCGATTCCGTAGAATACATGGTAAACGCCCACAAGGCTGACGCCCTGGTGTGCATCTCCAACTGCGACAAGGTCACCCCGGGCATGCTCATGGCGGCCATGCGCCTGAACATCCCGACGATCTTCGTCTCAGGCGGCCCTATGGAGGCCGGGCGTCTTAAAGGCTGCGATTACAACGTCGATCTTATCGACGCCATGATCGTCTCAGCCGAGCCCAATGTGAGCGACAAAAAGGTCAGCGACGTCGAGTACGCCTCCTGCCCCACCTGCGGCTCCTGCTCGGGCATGTTCACTGCCAATTCCATGAACTCGCTTACCGAGGCCCTGGGCATGTCGCTGCCGGGCAACGGCTCGCTCGTGGCCACCCACAAGCTGCGCCGCACGCTGTTCGAGCGCGCCGCGCACCGCATAGTCGAGATGGCCAAAGCCTATTACGAGCGCGGGGATCAGAGCGTGCTGCCGCGCTCGATCGCCACGTTTAATACCTTTGAGAACGCCATGTCGCTGGACATCGCCATGGGCGGCTCCACGAACACGGTGCTGCACCTGCTGGCCGTGGCTCAGGAGGCGGGCGTGGATTTCACCATGAAGGATATCGATGCGCTCTCCCGCCGCATTCCCCACATCTGCAAAGTGTCGCCGTCGACGCACCAGTACCACATGGAGGAAGTGCACAACGCCGGCGGCATCATGAGCATCCTCGCGCAGTTAAAGAAACATCACCTGCTCCATGAGGACTCTGTGACCGTAAGCGGCCTGACTTTGGGCGAGGAGATCGACAAATACGACATCGAGAAAACCAAAGATCCCGAGATCTTAAAGTTCTATTGCGCCGTCGGCGCCGGCCGCCGCAGCCTGGAGGCCTTCTCCCAGGACAGCTATGTCGGGAAACTGGACACCGATCGCGCCAACGGCTGCATCCATGACATCGAGCACGCTTATTCAAAAGACGGCGGCCTGGCCGTGCTGCACGGCAACCTCGCTGTCAACGGCTGCATCGTCAAGACCGCGGGCGTCGATCAGTCCATCCTCAAGTTTGTAGGGCCTGCCCGCATCTTTGAGTCGCAGGAGGACGCCGTCGACGGCATCTTAGGCGGCAAGGTCAAGGCAGGCGATGTGGTGATCGTCCGCTATGAAGGCCCGCGCGGCGGCCCGGGCATGCAGGAGATGCTCTACCCGACCTCTTACATCAAATCCGTGGGGCTGGGCAAAAAGTGCGCGCTCATCACGGACGGCCGCTTCTCCGGCGGCTCGTCGGGCCTGTCCATAGGACACGTCTCCCCTGAGGCGGCCAACGGCGGCAACATCGGCCTTTTGCGCGAGAACGACATCATCGAGATCGACATTCCCGCGCGCACCATCCGCATGGATGTCTCAGACGAGGAGCTTGCAAAGCGCCGCAAGGAGATGGAGGCCAAAGGCAGCAAGGCCTGGCAGCCGGAAAACCGCAAGCGCGAGGTTTCGTTTGCGCTGCGCGCTTACGCCAAGATGGCCTCGAGCGCCGACAAGGGCGGCGTGCGCGACCGTTCCAAACTTGAGGGGCTGTGATCATGGCCGAGAAACTTTTTGACGCGCAGGAATACCTGCACCGCATCCTGCTTTCGCGCATTTACGATCTCGTAAAAGTCACGCCGCTGCAGCGCCTGGACAGCCTGTCCTCGCGCCTTGGGGTGAACGTGCAGCTAAAGCGCGAGGATCTGCAGGCCATCCATTCGTTCAAGCTGCGCGGAGCCTATAACAAGATCCGCGAGCTGCCTGAAGCCCAGCTCAAGTCAGGCGTGATCACCGCCTCGGCGGGCAACCACGCCCAGGGCGTGGCGCTGTCATGCCAGAAACTTGGCGCGCGCGCCGTGATCGTCATGCCGACGACCACACCGGATCTGAAGGTCGACGCCGTGCGCCGCTTCGGCGCCGAGGTCGTGCTTTACGGCGACAGCTTTGACGAGGCTTACGGCTACGCCATGCAGCTGTCGCGCAAGAAAGGCCTGACCATGATCCCGCCTTTTGACGATCCCGAGGTCATCGTGGGCCAGGGCACCATCGCGCACGAACTCATCGGGCAGTGCGATCACATTGACACGATCTTCGTGCAGATCGGCGGCGGCGGCCTGGCATCAGGCATCGCCGTCTACATCAAGGCGCTTGTGCCTGAGATCAAAGTCGTGGGCGTCGAGGCCGAGGGCAGCGCTTCCATGAAGGCCGCGCTCAAAGCCGGCAAGCCTGTGGACATCGGCTATGTCTCCCACTTTGCCGACGGCGTGGCCGTCAGCAAGGCCGGCACCGAGACGTTCCGCATCTTAAGCAAATACTTAGATGACATTGTGACCTGCACGAACGATGAGATCTGTGCGGCCATGAAGGACATCTTCGATGACACCCGCGCCATCGCCGAGCCTTCAGGCGCGCTGTCGCTTGCCGGCCTTAAGAAATACGTGCGCGAGCACAACTGCAAGGACGGCAACTACATCGCCATCCTCTCAGGAGCGAACGTCAAATTCCACACGCTGCGCACCGTGGCCGAGCGCTGCGACGTCGGCGAGATGACCGAGGGCATACTCTCAGTTGAGATCCCCGAGGTCCAGGGCTCGTTCCTGGAATTCTGCCGCACGCTGGGATCGCGCACGGTCACGGAGTTCAGCTACCGCCTGTCCGATCCGCAGCGCGCCCGCGTGTTCGCGTCCGTGGAGCTGACCGAGGGCAAGAAAGAGCTCTCGGAGATCAGCAAGTCTCTAAAGAAGAAGGGGTACCTCGTCACCGATCTCACCGACGACGCCATCGCCAAAGATCACGTGAGGTACATGGTAGGCGGCCATCCGCGCCAGAAGATCTCCGAAAAACTCTTCCTCTTTGAGTTCCCGGCGACCTCGAACGCCCTGGTGCGCTTCCTTGAGACCTTAGGCGACAGCTACAGCATCTCGCTGTTCCACTTCCGCATCACCGGCCTGGAGTTCTGCTCCGTGCTCTGCGGCTTTGATGTCACGGGCAAGGAAGACGGGGTCATGGACTTCATCAGGAAAGTCGGCTACCCGGCAACCGAGGTCACGTCCAACAGCACTTACCAGCAGTTCCTGAGGTGAGGATGAGAGCGTATCCCGCCGCGGCCGCGGCATTGGCGTTTTGCTGCGCCGCCTCGTTTGCAGAGCCGGGGGCGATCCCCGGCTATGAGATTGAGGCCGCCTCGGACAGCGTCAGCTATGTGCGCGCCGACGGCAGCGGCTCGGCAAGGCTGGGGATCATGGCGCCGGTATTAGGCCTTAACACCACGAAGGAGTGCGCCGAGTACGCCATGGACCGCCTGCGCGGCTGGGATCTGCAGCCGGTGGTCGCGCTGCGGGGATTCTCTTTCAGATATGTGGACAACGCCCCCTGCTCAGGGCTCGTCACCTACTTTGACGGAAGGAGCAGCCTGCTGTTCACGGCCTGCGGCAAGGTAGCGCGCGAAGAGCTTGACAAAATCTGGGCCGACGCGGACGCGCGGCTGCGTCTTAGCAAGCGCTTAAAGCGCGAGTCGCACCCCAATTTGCTGGGAGAGAGCCCGCAGGGCCCGGCGCCAAAGCCTTAAAAAAAATCCCCGCAGCGTGACCGCGCCGCGGGGATTATTTTAGCCTGCCTGAGGCTAATACTTAAGCGGCAGCCTGGCGGAACTCTCCTGAAGCTTTGCGGCGCGCGCGAACGTGTCGGCGGCCTCGGCGAAGTTTTGCTGATCTTTTAAGATCTCGGCAATGCGCATATAGATCCCCTGCTCGGGGGCGAGCTCCAGAGCCTTGCGGTAGAGATCCAGCGCCTCCTGCAGCCGCCCGGCGCGGTACTCGAGGTTGCCGCGGGCCTTGAGCAGCGGCAGGTTGACGCCCGATGAGATCTCATCGTCCGCAGCCTTGGCGTTGAGGAATTTCAGGACCTCAGGGGCGGCTTTGTCCCATTGCGAGACCGCTTCCAGCATCTCGGGGGCGAGGCCGCGCTTTAAGAAGTCCAAAGCGATGGAGCAGGCGTGAGCCGTGTCGCCGGCGTCCAGGAGCCTGCAGGTGTAGGCTCCGGCAAAGCGCGGATCGTGGCGCACCTCGCGCGGAAAGCCTTTCCACAGCGTCTTGAGATCCTCGGCGGTCTGGGCGTCGCGGATGCGCGTCTCAAAGAGTTCTTCGGAGATGCGCTCGGCATCCTGAGCGGTGATCAGGTGGAATTTCTCGAGATCTTTGGTGATGGCCGCAAGTTTGGGCAGATCGCGCTCGCGTTTGTAGGCGAGGTAATACAGCCTGCATATAAGCCGGTTTTTCAGGCGTCTGCTCACTCCTTGCAGATCCTCAAGCGCGGCTTTGGCGTTATTCATGCGCAAATTGAGCTTGGCCCTGACGATGCGCGAGGCCTGGGCGCTCTTGCGATCGAGGCTTTCGGCGCAATCTAAGAACTTGCGGGTGATCTCATAGTCCTCGACGTTGAAGGCGGATTTGGCGCCCACAAAGAGCGCGCGCACCGGGAGATCCTCCATGGGCCCGCTTTTTAAGAGCAGATCGACGGTCTTCTGATAGTCGCCTTCCTCATAGGCGATAAACGCCTCGTCCTGGAGCGTCAGCGCCTTGCGGGCGCTGCGGCGGTGGAACCAGCGCAGCGTGCCGTGCGGCACGGCTATGACATGTTTTATGAGGAAAAACACGAGCCACACCGCGAAGATCAAAAGCAGGATCACGATGACCGCCGTGGTCACCGAGGTCTCGATGATGTAATCGCCGGCCGCTATATGCACAAAGCCCTGGGCTCCTGCCAGATAGGGCCCGAGCACGATCGCGGCACAGATGACCGCGGCAAAGATGATGATGCGGATCATTTGCTCTCTGTGCCTCCGTTATCGGCCTGCGGAGCCTCCGCGGTGTTCTTGGGCGGCGCGAGGTTAATGCGGCTGCGGGCGATCTCGCGGAAGAGCGTGTAGGAGGTGAGCACCGACGGCACGTCGACGGTGATCGGCAGATCTCTTACCGAGGCTAAAGCGTCGAGGTTGGCGCGCGTCACCTTGTCCTGAGTGTCACAGTAGGTCCTGATGAGATCCTCAGTCTGCTGCACGTTGTTTTTGAACGCGGCCTGATCGGCGTCAAACAGCGACTGCTTGGAGAGCAGCAGCAGCGAACGGATGTTCTGGCGCAGCACCGCGGCCTGATCGGCTGTGAGGTAGCTCGTGACCGCCGGATCATCGCGGTGGCGCACTTCTATGAAGCGCGAGATGAAGCTTTGCACGGAGTTCATGAGGTTGTCGCGCCAGGTGGGCTCGGAGGCGGGCTGTTCCGGGGCCTGGGCGAATTTGCGCCCGGCGCCGTCCTGCGCGAGCGGCATGGCGTCGAGGTTCTCATAGACGCTGTCGAGCTTAAAGCCGATGCCGCGGCGGTCGACAGCCGGAAGGTTGGCAAGCTTTACAAGATCGGCGCTGATGGCCTGGCGGACTTTGAGCAGATCGGGATCCTCAATGCCCTCGAGCATGGAATCGGCGTCCTTGAGGCACCACTGGGCCGAGGTGACATCGCCTGAGAACACCGCCATCTGGAAGGCGTTGTTCACCATGAAATAAGCCTGGGCGACTTTCCAGTCGTCAGGGTTGCGCTCCTCGTAGCGCTTAAGCTGCGACTGGATGCCGACAATCTGCTCCTGGGCATCGGCGATCTTCCCGTCAAGCGCCCCGGCCGAGGACTGCAGCTTGCTGTTTATCCCTGAAAGCTCCTCGTTGCGCTTTACGAGCGTCTCGATGCGATCGTTCTGCGCGCTCAGCGCTTTTATGAGTTCTTCGGCGCGTTTGTTGGAGTCCGCGACCGCCTGCAGCTGCGTCTGCGAATCCGCCGTCACCTTGGAGACGTTTTGCGACAGGTAGAAGCCGCCGCCGACGCAGCAGGCGGTAAGCAGCACGGTAAGCGCCGAGAGGAAAGCCGTGCGCGAGCGCAGCGCTTTAAGATCGCGCTCCAGCAGCATGCCTTTGACAGCCGCAGCCTCGTTTCCGGCCGCATTAAGCGGCGCGGCGCTCCTGGGAGCGGCTTTGGCTTTGGAGCTTTTATCCTCGGCAGATTTGGGCGCGCTTTCCTTTGCCTCCGGGGTTTTTTCCGGGCGCTTTTCCGATTCTTTGAGGGCCTGCGCCTGCTCTTCGATCGCCTGCACTTCAGCGGCGAGCTTTTGCACGCGCTCCTGATCTTCCCCAGCGGGTTTTGCAGATGCCTTGGGAGCGCTCTGGGGCGCCTGGTTGTCTTTGGTCTTTCCTGACATGTTTGCTTGTTCCTGTCATGGCCGCAAAAAGGGCGTTTGAGCCGATTTTAACACAGGGAAACAAAGGCACGCCCGGCGCGGCGCTGAGCCTGAGGGGCAGGGCACACATGTTAAAATCAAAGCCGCCGGAAGCTTTGCCGGCGTTATCCCGGAGTGGGCATGCACGAGGCAGGCGCAGCCGTTTTCAGATCAAGGTTGCTTCGCTATCAGGAATTTACAGGCCGCAGGCTGCGCCGCGCGCTCAGGATCATGAGCCCGGGCGCCCGCCGCGCCCTGCAGCTCGTGCCGCTCTTTTTAGACCGCAACGATCCTAAGATCCCGGGTTACCGCGAGGGGCGGGTGCCCTGCGGCATCGATCGTTTTGTCCCAGGGCAGGAGCAGCGCCGCTTTTTAGCCGATCTGGGGCTCTCCCTGGACGACCGCCCGAAGAAAAACGGGATCTGCGCCCTCTACGCCATGGGCAGCACCTCGTCCATCGGCCAGAGCCTGTCCTCGGATCTCGATCTGTGGGTGTGCGTGCGCTCAGGATTAGGCACCGAGGAAACGCGGCTGCTTAAGGAAAAATGCGCCCTGATCTCTTCTTTTTGCAAGGCGCTGGGGGCCGAGGTCAATCTCTTTGTGACGCCTGAGGACCGCTTCACCGGCGGGCGCAGCGGTCAGCTGGACACCGAGGACTGCGGCAGCGCGCAAAGCCTGTTCCTGTTAGATGAGTTCTACCGCAGCTCCGTGCGCATCTGCGGGCGCTACATCGCCTGGTATCTGATCTCCCCTGAGGAAGAGCGCGAGGATTACGCCGCTGCCGTCGCGGCGCTGCTGCGCTGCAAGGATTTTCCCAAAGATCTCTTCTTTGATTTTGGCTCCGTTGCCGCAAGCTCGCCCTCCGAGTATTTCGGTTCGGCCCTGTGGCTTTTGTACAAGGGCATTGATTCGCCGTTTAAGGCGGCTCTTAAGATCACGCTTACGGAGGCGTATTCAGCCGAATACCCCAATACCCGGCTCGTGAGCGCCGAGCTCAAGCAGCGCCTGTGGCAGGGCGGGTGCTGCTCATTAAACCTTGACGCCTACTGGCTGATGTTCAGGCGGGTGTGCGCCTATCTTAAAGAGCGCCATGATCCTGCACGGCTCGATCTGATGCGCCGCTGTTTTTGCTACAAGCTCGCCGCAGGCGGCAGCTTTGAGCAGGCGCCGCGGCTTAAGCTGCTGCGCAGGCTCATCAGGCTGTGGGGCTGGAACACCGATGTGGCAGGGGGCGATCTCAGCCCCGCGCGCTGGCCGGTGCCGCGCGTGCTCGCAGCCGAGCGCGAACTCTTTGCCTCTTTCATGCGCAGCTACCGCGCGCTTTTGAATTTCAGCATCAGCCACGGCATAGAGTACGCCATCACCTCCGATGACGCCGGGGTGCTCTCGCGCAAGCTTTACGCTGTTTATGACAGCTACGAAGGCAAGGTGCCGGTGTTAAGCCGCGGGCTTAACGCGTCGCTGGAACAGCGCGATCTGGTGTTTTTAAGGACCGCTGACAATTCGCTGTGCCGCCGCGGCTGGCACCTGTACGCCTGCTCAGCTGAACCTTACGCGCTGTTAAACTCACCTGAGATCTGCTTTGCCCGCACGCTCACGGAAGCGGCGCTGTGGGCC
Source organism: Succinatimonas sp. UBA7265 (assembly GCA_002473165.1). GTDB lineage: Bacteria > Pseudomonadota > Gammaproteobacteria > Enterobacterales > Succinivibrionaceae > Succinivibrio. The sequence continues at coordinate 116,915 of DKSD01000094.1, read as the reverse complement.
GTCGCCAACGGCCTGTGCGGCCAGAAAACCCGCATCGCCTGTAAGGGCCGCTGCGATCCCGATGACAGCGTAAGGCTCAGGCGCTTTGTCGCCTACCTGCGCGCGAACCTGCCGCAGCGCGCCAGGCATGTGAGGCAGGCCGATCTGCAGCGCCCGCGCCAGGTCACGCGCTGCATCGCTGTCGTCAATTTCGGCCATGACGCCACCGCCGAGCGCCAGGCGGAGGCGCTCGAGAGCATAGAAGGCTCGTCTCTAAGCTGCGGCCGCGACCACCTGTGCCTTATAGGCTCTGTGGATCTCATTACAGAGAACAGCTGGGGCGAGCTCAACTGCCACGCCCTGCCTGACGGGCGCGAGGGTGTGGCGGAGCTCGTCTCCTGTCTGGCGCGCTTAAATTCCATAGGCGAGGGCGCCGAGGATCTGCTGCGCGGCGCCAAGGTCTGCTCGTGCTCGCGACGCCATGCCGAGATCATCAGGTACGATCTGCAAGGGCTGCTAAACCAGGTGGCATGGTGTTCAAGCGATCCGGGCATGAAGCAGAGCTTTGAGTTAGGCGGCGAGATCTGCACCGCGCAGTCTGACGGCAAGCGCGGGGTGACGGTGCGCGAGCGCGCCCCGTTTGGCTCGGGCGAGGAGGACACCATGGTTATGACGCGCTTTGGCATGCGCCCCGAGTACGCCCTGCAGGTGCCCGCACCGGTTGAGAACGCCGCCTCGGCGGGGATCCGTCAGTATTTCTTCGTGCAGCGCGATCGCCGCAAGTGGGACATCTTTGTGGCCAACGAGCAAAACGAGATCAGCATCTTCCGCAACTACAAGGGCTCGCGATCCGAGCTTGTAAACGCCGTGAACCGTTTTTACACCAGGCAGGGCGAGGAGCTCAAAGGCGGCGCCGCGCTGTTCAACCTGCCGCAGTATTTCGTGGTAAGCCCCGATCTGGCCTCAGTGCACCCTTTCACCATCTCCGGGCGGCCGGGCGGGCGCTGACGCGGGAGCGCCCGCTGTGTTATTGTGGAGAGGTTTTTGGAGATCTGCACATGTTAAGGATTTTTCTGCCGGCTGTGGCGCTTTCGCTGCTGCTCTCAGGCTGCGGCTTAAAGGGCCCGCTCTATCTGCCCGAGGATGAAAACGCCCAGGCGCAGGGCGCTGCTGCGGATAACAACACTGCCGCCCCTGAGGAGCAGGGCGCCTCAGAGGCAGACTCAGCTGCCAATGAGACGGACGCACAGGCGCCGAAGCGGCAGGATAATTCCGGCGCTGCCGATTCAGGCGCAGCTGATTCAGACGCGACCGGGGCAAAAGGGAACTTATAAATGGATTATTTCAACTTCCGCGAAGGCGAGCTTTATGCCGAGGATCTTAAAGTCCGCGATCTGGCCGAAAAATACGGGACGCCGCTTTACATCTATTCGCAAAGCACGCTGGAGCGCCATCTGCGCGCCTTCGAGCGCGCGCTCGCCCCGCATCCGCACCAGGTGTGCTACAGCGTCAAGTCAAATTCCAACCTGGCCGTGATCGCGCTCATGGCCAAACTGGGAGTCGGCTTTGACGTGGTCTCAGAGGGCGAGCTGCGGCGCGTCAAGGCCGCAGGCGGCGATGTGCGCAAGGCCGTGTTCTCAGGCGTGGGCAAAACCGATGAAGAACTGCGCTATGCCTTAAATGAGGGGATCCTCTGCCTCAACGTCGAAAGCGCCGAGGAACTGGCCGCTGTAAGCCGCACCGCCGCCTCGCTGGGCGTCAAAGCCCCGGTGGCACTGCGCGTCAATCCCGACGTGGACGCCAGGACCCTGCCTGCCATCTCCACCGGACTTAAAAACAACAAGTTCGGCATCAGCATCGAAGAGGCTTTCGCTCTTTACCTGAAGATGGCCGAAGATCCGCATCTCAAAATCAGCGGCATTGACTGCCACATCGGATCGCAGATGACGTCAACGCTGCCGATCCTCGAGACGGCCGACATCCTCATTAAGCTTTATAAGAGGCTCAAAGAGCACGGCATCAGCGTCGATCACATCGACTTAGGCGGCGGGCTGGGCGTGACCTATGACGCCGAGATGCCGCCGTCGCCTGATGATTTCTTCTCGGGGATCATCGAGCGTTTCCGCGGCCTTGACTGCAAGATCTTCATTGAGCCCGGGCGCGCGATGGTAGCCAACGCCGGGATCCTCGCCTGCAAGGTTATTTACAAGAAACACAACGGCGACAAAAAATTCATCGTGACCGACGGCGGCATGAACGATCTCATCAGGCCGGCGCTTTACAACGCGCACATGACCATAGTAAACGCGCATGAGCGTCCGGAAAGCGGCGCCGAGCGCTGCGATATCGTGGGACCGGTGTGCGAGAGCGATGATTTCTTAGGCCGCGACCGCCTGCTGAACGCAGAAGACGGCGACATCCTCGCCGTGCGCGGCGCCGGCGCCTACGGCAGCAGCATGTCCTCGTGCTACAACAGCCGCCGCCTGGCCTGCGAGATCATGGTAAGCGGCGCGTCCGCGCGCGTGGTGCGCCGCCGCCAGAGTTTTGAGGAGCTCTGGGAGCGCGAGAGCGTGTAAGGGGGCTTTCATGCTGCTTAAATTTACGAAGATGCACGGAGCCGGCAACGACTTCATGGTCGTCAATGCCGTCACCCAGAAAGTGTTTTTCAGCCCGGAGCTCATCCGCCGCCTCGCCGATCGCCATTTTGGCGTGGGCTTTGATCAGCTTTTGGTCGTCGAGCCGCCCTATGATCCGGAGATCGATTTCCACTACCGCATCTTCAATGCCGACGGCGGCGAGGTGCAGATGTGCGGCAACGGCGCGCGCTGTTTTGCCCGCTTCGTGGCCGATCACGGCCTGTGTTCCAAAAAAGAGATCGCCGTGTCCACGGTCTCAGGCGTGCTAAAGCTCAAGCTCAACGATGACAACACGGTCACGGTGAACATGGGAAAGCCCGTCTTTGATCCCGCTGCGCTGCCGTTCAGGCGCGAGAGAGCGCAGGACTCCTATGCGCTAAAGCTTAAAGACGGCGGCAGCGTCGAAGGCGGCGCCGTATCCATGGGCAACCCGCATTTTGTAAGTTTCTGGGACAGCACCGATACCGCCCCGGTTGAGACATTGGGCCCTGAAATCGAGGCGCATCCTGATTTTCCCGAGCGCGTGAACGCGGGCTTTGCCCAGGTGGTCTCAGAGCATGAGTTAAACCTCAGGGTCTATGAGCGCGGCGCCGGCGAAACGCTGGCCTGCGGCAGCGGCGCCTGCGCGGCCGTGGCCGTGGCGATCACGCAAAAGCGCGTCAAAAGCCCGGTGAGCGTCACGCTCAAAGGCGGGAAACTCACGCTTTCCTGGGAAGGCGGGGACAGCCCGATCTTCCTTACAGGCCCTGCCGAGCGCGTTTTTGAAGGAACGATCGTGATCTGATGGCGCTTGTGGATGACGTCAATGCTTTTTTGGCAAGCCTTAAGGGGGAGCGCCGGCTCAGCCCGCTTACCGCGTCGTCCTACGAGCGGGCGCTGTTAAAGGCCGTGGAGGCGCTCTCGCACGAGGCGCCTGATGTCTGCTCCTGGGAGCAGGTGGGCAAGGCGGAAATGCGTGCCATCGCCCGCGAGTTCAATTTCGGCGGGCACGCGCGCAGGCTGTCGTCGGCGACGGTCGCCCATGATCTCTATGCGTTAAGCAGCTTTTTTGATTTCATGGTAAAAAAGGGCCGCCTTAATGCCGATCCCATGCGTTTTGTGACGGCGCCGCGCGTGAAAAAGGCGCTGCCGCGCGTGCTCACTTCATCCGAAGTCTCAGAGCTTTTGGATCTTGAGCCTGCGGATCTCACGCAGCTGCGCGATCTGACGATCGCCGAGCTGCTCTTTGCCTCGGGGCTGCGCGTCTCCGAGCTCACGTCGCTTGATCTCAAAAACTGCTCGCTATCAGAGCGTGAAGTGCGCGTCACCGGCAAGGGCGGCAAGACCCGCGTCGTGCCTTTTGGCAGCCGCGCCGCGGAGCGCCTTTGTGAGTATTTAAAGCGCCGCGGTGAGTTCGCTCCCAAAGACAACGCTTTGTTTGTCAGCCGTTTTGGCACGAGACTTACCGCCCGCGCCGTCGAGCAGAATTTAAAGAAGCTCGCCGCCGCGGCCGGGCTTAAAGCCAACGTCTTCCCCCACAAGCTGCGCCACAGCTTTGCCACTGAGCTGGTGGAAAACGGCGCGGATCTGCGCTCGGTGCAGGAGATGCTCGGGCACTCGAGCCTGGCGGCGACCCAGGTTTACACGAACCTCGATTTCGCGCATTTAAAGAAAGTCTATGCCTCAGCCCATCCCCGCGCCCGCATGAACGTCAAGGCCGCGGACGGCGGCTCTTCAAAGGACGGCGGCAGGTGATCTTTTTAAAAGGCTTGCACGGGATCAAGGCCGTGTCCTTCGATCTCGACGACACGCTCTATGACAACGTGCCCTGCATCAAAAGGGCTGAAGAGCTCTACCTTGAGCACTTAACGGAAATTTTCGGGCTCACGGGCAGGGCGCGGGATCTTAAGTGGTGGTCGCAGGAGCGGCAGGCGCTGCTTTGCTTAAGGCCAGAACTTGACAACGACGTTACGGAACTGCGCGTACAGGAGCTCATTTACTGCTTAAACCAGGAAGGCATCGCTGTTTCTGATGCGCAGGCGCGCGAGCTTACAGCCTGGTTTATCCGGGTGCGCTCGGAGATCCCGGTGCCGGAGTCCTCAAAAAAACTGCTCTGTGATCTCGGCGCGCGCTATCCGCTCGCCTGCATCTCCAACGGCAATTCCGATACCGTGCAGGACGGACTGGCGCCGTTTTTTAAATGGGATCTGCGCCCGTCCGTCAGGGGCGCGCGCACCAAGCCTTACCCGGATCTCTTCGTCGATTTTGCGACGAAGGCCGGCGTGCGCCCCTGCGAGGTGCTGCATGTGGGCGATGATCCTTTCACGGATGTGGAGGGCGCCGTCGGAGCCGGCTGCCAGTGCGCCTGGCTGCGCCGCGGGATAGCCGGGAAGACGGCGGACTGGGATCGGCTTAAAATACTGCCTTCAATCGTGCTTGACCGTCTTGAAGAACTGCGGGGGCTGCTGCTTTCATGAGCGCTGAGCGTAATTTTCTTTTAAAAGATCTCAATGACGCCCAAAAGGAAGCTGTAAGCGCCCCCCGGGAAAACATGCTGATCATCGCAGGCGCCGGCACCGGCAAAACCCGGGTGCTCGTCTCCCGCATCGCCTGGCTCATCGGCGTGGAACAGGTGCAGCCGCGGCGCATCCTCGCCGTGACGTTTACGAACAAGGCTGCCGCGGAGATGCGCCAGCGCATCGGCGCGATCTCAGGGGAGGAGGTGCAGCGCGCCCTTTGGACCTCGACGTTTCACTCCCTGTGCCTGCGGCTGTTGCGCGCCTATGCAAACCAGGCCGGGCTCACTCCGGATTTCACCGTCATGGACAGCGACGGTCAGAAACTTTTGGTAAAGCGCATTGAAAAAGATCTGGGGATCGACATCGGAGATTACCGCCCCGCCATGGTGGCCGCCAGCATCAGCCGCTTCAAAGAGCGCGGGCTGCGCTTTAAAAACATCGAACATGCGCAGATGGGCGATTACGGTGCCACCGTGCGCCGGGTTTATAAAATCTATGAGAAATCCTGCATCCGCGAGAACATCGTCGATTTCTCGGAGCTTATATTGCGCACCGTCGAACTGCTCGAGGGCAACGAGCGGGTGCGTGAGCTGCAGCACCGGCGCTTTGAGGAGATCTTAGTCGACGAGTTCCAGGACACGAGCTCGCTGCAATATAAGCTGCTCGGGCTGTTAAAAGGCCCGCAGTCGCATGTGCTGGCCGTGGGCGATGACGATCAGTCCATCTACGGCTGGCGCGGCGCCGACTTTACGAACATGCAGAATTTCCTCAAGGATTTTAAGCCGGTGCATCAGGTGGCGCTGCTGGAAAACTACCGTTCCGGGCAGAACATCCTCGACATGGCCAACACGCTGATCTCAGGCAACAACGACCGCCTCATCGAGAAAAAGCTGAAAAACGCCAACGGCGGGAGCGGCCCGCAGGTGACGGTGATGCGCTGCCGCAACGAGGAACTTGAAGCCCAGGCCGTGCTATCCGAGGTGCGTGCGCTTAAGCGGCAGGGCATGCGGCTTTGCGACATGGCCGTGCTCTACCGCAACAACTCGCTGTCAGGCGTCATGGAAAAAACGCTGTCGACGCACGGAGTGGACTATGTCATTTACGGCGGCCTGAAATTCTTTGAGCGCGCCGAGATCCTCGATGCCGTAGCTTATATGCGCCTGCTGCTCAACGAAAACGACGACACCGCGCTGTATCGCATCATCAACGTCCCCTCCCGCAAGATCGGCCCTTCTGTCGTCTCAAAGCTGCAGGAGGTGGCCTCAGAGCGCGGCTGCTCGCTGCTTCAGGCCATAAAACTCGTGCGCGAATACGGCAAAATGCCGGAGGCGGCCAAGGCGCTTGTTACGATCGCGCGGCGCATCGAGGGCTTTGCCTCACTCATGGAAGAGCTGCAGCAGGGGCTCGAGCACATGTCCTCGCTCTCGTCCTTTGCCGGCGAAGTCGTGCAGAAGAGCGGGCTCTACATCATGTACAAGGAGAAAGACGAGAAGGAAAAGCGCGGCGAGTATGACAATCTCAGGCACAAGAACTTAGAGGAGCTCGTGAACAACGCCGCGGCGTTCGAGCGCGAACACCAGGGAGAGGATGCCTCAGATGACGAAGCGCTCGCCTCGCTGAGCCCGCAAAAGCGCCTGCTGCTTGAGTATCTCTCCTCTGTAAGCCTGGCTGCGGGCACGGAACTTAACGCCCAGGGGCAGGCCGGAGCGTCCGTGCCAGGCGATCGTCTCAACCTTATGACAATCCACTCCTCCAAGGGTCTGGAGTTCCGCGCGGTCTTCCTCATCGGTTTTGACAACAAGATCCTGCCCTCGCAGCTCTCGCTGGAGAGCCGCGAGGACGGCACGGAGGAGGAGCGGCGTCTTGCTTATGTCGCCATGACCCGCGCCCGCGAGCGCCTTTATTTAAGCTATGCCGATTACCGGCGCATTTTCGGGCGCCTTGAGAGTTCAGGGCCCAGCATTTTTTTAAGGCAGATGCTGCTGAGCTATTCAGGCAAACGCCCGCAGCCTTTTGTAACCGAGCGCATCTGAGCGCTAAATTTCCCATTGCGCCGCGCTTGCCCGCAGGCCGCGGTGATGTTATCATGACGCGCAGAAACAGACTGAGTCCGGTGATCCCGGTGCGGATCAGTGTTCAGGAGCAGTAGGTTTCGTGACGGAACCGTAAAGCGGCTCCCGCCGTATATTCAGGCATCGCCTCGGATGCCGTTTTCCCGCAAGCAATTCAGTTAATCCTGTAACAGTGCGATCTATCTAATTCACCGGAAACAAACCGCGGATCATGCCAGGCAGCGCGTTTTTTATGCGCGCAGGGGAGATCCGGGACTTATATCACCTCATATGAACCTAAACGAACTTAAGAACACCCCGGTCGCCGACCTGGTGGAAATGTGTGAAAAGAACGGCATAGAAAACACCGCCCGCATGAGCAAAAAGGAGATCATTTTCCAGATCTTGAAGTCATGCGCCCGCAACGGCGAGGATATCTACGGCGACGGCGTCATCGAGATCCTGCCTGACGGCTTCGGCTTCCTGCGCAGCGCCGATTCCTCCTACCTCGCCGGCCCTGACGACATTTACGTCTCCCCCAGCCAGGTTCGCCGTTTCAATCTGCGCACCGGCGATTCCATTTCCGGCAAGATCCGCCCGCCTAAAGAAGGCGAGCGTTATTTCGCGCTGCTCAAGGTCGACAGCGTCAACTTCGACAAGCCTGAGAATTCGCGCAACAAGATCCTTTTTGAAAACCTCACGCCGCTGTTTGCCAGCTCCAGGCTGCGCCTTGAACTGGGCAACGGCTCCAAGGAGGATCTGACCGCCCGCGTCATCGATCTCGTGGCCCCCATAGGCAAAGGCCAGCGCGGCCTGATCGTCGCCCCGCCCAAAGCCGGCAAGACCATGCTGCTGCAGAATGTGGCCCATTCCATTTCCACGCTCTACCCTGAGTGCATCCTCATCGTGCTGCTCATAGACGAGCGCCCTGAAGAGGTTACGGAGATGAAGCGCATGGTCAAAGGCGAGGTCGTGGCCTCTACATTTGACGAGCCGGCCTCGCGCCATGTGCAGGTTGCCGAGATGGTCGTCGAGAAGGCCAAGCGCCTCGTCGAGCACAAGCGCGATGTCGTGATCCTCATGGATTCCATCACTCGTCTGGCCCGCGCTTACAACACCGTGATCCCTTCGTCAGGCAAGGTGCTCACCGGCGGTGTCGACGCCAACGCGCTGCAGCGCCCCAAGCGCCTGTTCGGCGCGGCCCGCAACGTCGAGGAAGGCGGCTCGCTGACCATCATCGCCACCGCCCTCATCGATACCGGTTCCAAGATGGATGAAGTCATCTACGAGGAGTTTAAGGGCACCGGCAACATGGAGCTGCAGCTGTCGCGCAAGATCGCCGAGAAGCGCGTGTACCCGGCCATAGACGTCACCCGCTCGGGCACCCGCCGCGAGGAACTGCTCACGACGCCGGACGAGCTGCAAAAGATGTGGATCCTGCGCAAGTTCCTGCACCCGATGGGCGAGATCGAGGCCATGGAGTTCCTGATCGACAAACTCTCCATGACGAAGACGAACGCCGAGTTCTTCGATGCGATGAAGCGCGTCTGACAAAAAATCAGGCAAAACAAAAGGGGCGGCCCCGCGGGGCCGCCCCTTTGAGCTTTTTTGGAAATTACTTGACGAGATAGCCGCCGTCGACCGGGATGATGGCGCCGCCCAAGTAATCAGAGGCGTGGGATGCCAGGAAGATGCAGGTGCCCTTCATGTCATCGCCGTTGCCCCAGCGGTGGGCCGGGATGCGGTCGGTGATCTGCTGGTAACGCGGATTGGACTTGTCCAAAAGCGCTGAGTTCATCTCGGTTGCCATGTAGCCCGGGGCGATGGCGTTGACGTTGACGCCGCGGGAGATCCAGTCGTTGGAGAGCTCTTTGGTCAGCTGGGTCACGCCGCCTTTGGCCGCGGTGTAGGCCGGGACGGTCTGGCCGCCGAACCAGGAGACCATGGAAGCGATGTTGATGATCTTGCCGTAGCCTTTCTTGAGCATGACGCGGCCGGCGAGCTGGTCTAAGAAGAACACGGAGTGCAGGTTGACATTGATGACCTCGTCCCACTCGTTCTCCGGGAAGACCTCGGCGCTGTGGCGGCGCTGGATGCCGTGGGCGACCACGAGGATGTCGAGATCGTTGCCCAGGGCCTTCATGCACTCGTCAAAGCAGGAGAACACCTGCTTGCGATCGCCTAAATCGGCTTTGACGCCGTGGCACTTGAAGCCGCGATCGCAAAAACCTTTGGCGACTTCCATGACTTTGTCAGAGGTGCCGACGATGCAGACTTCGGCGCCTGATTCCATGAGGCCCTCGGCCATGCCGTAGCCTAAGCCGCGGGTGCCGCCGGTGACGATGGCCTTGCGGCCGGTGATGTCAAATAACTCGTTAACCATTTTTATATCTCCAAAACAAAATCAGTTATAAATCCGCTGTCAGCTCATCAGATTGCCTAAGGCGGTCGAAAGCGAAGGCACAAAGCAGAACAGCAGCGCGCAGATCACCTCGACGATGACGAAGGGGATCACCTGGCGTGAAACCTTCGAGACCGGCTGGCCCGAAACGCCGCAGGACACGAACAGCGTGGTGCCAAAAGGCGGGGTCGCCTGGCCCATGGCCAGCAGGAACACGAACACCAGACCGAAGTGAACCGGATCCACGCCGAACTTTAAGGCGATCGGAGCGAGGATCGGGCCTAAGATCAGGTTGGTGGCGCCCACCTCGAGGAACATGCCGCAGATGGTGAGCAGCACCACGATGAGAAGCATGAAGACCTCAGGGCTGCTGGCGACCGCCATGAAGGCGTCAGTCACGTACACCGGCACGCGGTAGTAGGTGAGCAGGTAGCCGAAGATCTGGGCGGTGACGACCAGGAACATGATGTTAGCGGTGGTGACCGATGAGGCCTGAATGATCTCCCAGTAGCCTTTGCCTGTCAGTTCACGGTAGATGCAGATGCAGACGAAGAAGCCGTAGAACACCGCCACCACAGCCGACTCGGTAGGGGTAAAGATGCCTGAGTAGATACCGCCTAAGATCACGACCGGCATCAGCAGCGCCCACACCGCGCTCCTGAAGGATTTTAAGAAACGCAGGAACGAGAAGCCGCTGCCCACCGGAAAGTGTTCTTTCTTGGCTTTGATATAGGCCCAGACACACAGCGCGATGCCGCAGATAATGCCCGGGATCACGCCCGCCATCAGCAGCTTGGCCACCGAGGTGTTCGTGATGTTGCCGTAAATGACGAACACGGTCGAAGGCGGGATCACGATGCCCAGGGTGCCGCCGATGGCCTGCACGGCCGCCGAGTAGTCCTTGGGATAGCCGCGTTTTACCATCTCCGGGTACATCAGGCCGCCGATGGCCGCAGTGGTCGCGACCGAGGATCCGGAGATCGCCGCGAAGAAGGTGCAGGCCACGATGGACACCAGCGAGATGCCGCCTGAGATCCAGCCAACGAGGGTGTCGGCGAAGTTCACGAGGCGCTTGGACAGGCCGCCCTTGGCCATGATGTCGCCTGCGAGGAAGAACGCGGGCAGGGCGAGCATGGCGAAGTTGTTGCAGCCGGCAAACATTTTCTGGGTGATGAGCGACAGTGAGAGGTGCGGATCTGTGGTGATTGCCACCACGATGGAGCCGCCCAGGGCCCAGGTGATCGGCATGCCGATCACCATGGTCACCGCGAGGGTGATCAGCATAAGCACTGCTGAGATAGCCATGATTATTTATCCTCCGGTTTCTTGGCGGGTGCCTTGAGGGCGTCTATGAACTCAAAGAGCTGGGCCACAGCCGACAGCAGGAAGCCCGCTCCCAGCACTGAATACATGATCTGCATGGATATGCCCATGGCAGGCGAGGTCTGATAAGCAGAGCCTGAGATCATGCCAAAGGAGCTGTAGAAAAACACCGCGGTGATCACCAGCGCCGCACCGTTGCGGAAAGCGTTCAGCCACTTTTCCGCAGAAGGCCCCAGGTGGGCATCGATGATGTCGATCCTCACCAGCTGCTTGGAGGTTATGGCAAGGTTGAGGCCGATGAGCGTCAGAGCCACGTAAAGGTAGCGCGAGAGCTCCTCTGACCAGGGGATCGAGTAAAACACCAGGTAGCGGGTCGCAGTCTGCACGAAGATCACGGTCATCATGACCATCATGCACACGCCGATCAGGCGGCGCGACCACAGCTGCAGTCTTGTAAAGAATCCGCGGAAAGTTTCCATTTCCAGCCCCTTGTGTGCGTGAGGTTAGTTAGCCAGCGCCGCGATCTTGGCAGCGACATCCTTGTACTCGGCTGAGTACTTGTCACGGACAGCGGCGGATTTCTCGATGAAAGGTTTCTTGTCAGGATAGGTGACCTTCATGCCTTTGGACTCGAGGTTTTTGATGGCCTGCTTGTCCATCTCCCTGGAGAGCTTGCGCTCATCGAGATTGGCCTTGGCCATCACGTCGTTGATGATCTTCTGATCTTCAGGCTTTAAGGAATCCCAGACTTTCGGGGAGAAGAGGATGAACACGGTGGAGTAGCAGTGCTCGGTCATGGCCATGTGCTTGTTGACCTCGACGACGTTGTTCTTGTCGATAACGGTGGCGGGGTTCTCCTGGCCGTCGATGGCACCCTGCTGCATGCCGGTATAGGCGTCAGACCAGGACATCGGGACCGGATCGGCGCCCAGGGCCGCCCACAGTTCCTGATGGATCTTGTTCTCCATCACGCGGATCCTCAGCCCCGCGACATCGTCAACGCTGTTAACGTCGCGCTTGGAATTCGTGAGATTGCGGAAGCCTGACTCCCAGATGGCGAGGCCGTGCAGGCCGACTTTGGAGAGTTTGTCGAGGTAGGATTTTCCGATGTCGCCTAAGAACACCTTGTCGGCGTGTTCAGTCGAGGTGATGGTGTAAGGCAGATCGAAGACCGCGATCGAAGGCTCGAAGTTCACGAGCACCGACTGGTTGACCACTGCCATGTCGAGATCGCCTGACTGCACGCTCTCGACGTTTTCACGCTCTGAGCCCAGCTGGCCGTTGTGGAAAGTGTGCACGACGATCCTGCCCTTTGAGGCCTGCTCGACGTCCTTGGCAAACTTGTCAAGGCTCTGGCCGATGGCGCCGTCGGCGGCCGAGGCCTGGGCAATGCGTAGCTCGATCTTGCTGTTCCCTTCGTCGCCGCAGGCGCTGAGGGTGACTGCCGCAAAGACAGCGGCGCTGAGTCCTAAGGTCTTGTACATGAAGTTCATACAGTTACTCCTGATGTTGAAAAAGGTTCAAAACGGTTTAAATCAAGGCAGCACCAGCGCGCCGTCGCGGCCGCGGGTCTGTGTCCAGGTGGTGATCTCGTCGGTGCACGGGTATTTGGCCGCTTCTTTCATATCGATCTCGATGCCCAGGCCGGGTTTGTCGTTCGGATAGACGTAGCCGTCGCGGAACTCCGGCATGCCCTTGAAGACTTCAAGCAGCGCGCCTTTTTGCGTCCTGAGCTTCTGGATGACGAAGTTGGGGGGCTCGATGCCGGACCATTCCTGAACGCCGAAATTCACTGAACTCATGTCGAGATGGATGTTGGCCGCGTGGCCGACCGGCGAGAGATCTCCCGGGCCGTGCCAGGCAGTGCGCACGCCGAACTCTTCGGCAAACGTCGCAAGCTTGCGGCACGGGGTGATGCCGCCCAGCTGCGGGACATGCACGCGGATGAAGTCGATGAGACGGTGCGAAATAAGGTACTTGGCGTCAGCCTGGTGGTTGAAGAGCTCGCCTTCGGCAAGCGGGGTGACCGTGGCCTGGCGCAGTCTCTCAAAGGATTCAAGCTGATTGAGCGGCAGCGGATCTTCTAAGAAGAACAGGCGGCAGGGCTCCAGCAGCCTTGCAAGCTCCACAGCCTCGCTCGGGGCGATGCGCTCGTGCACGTCGTGGACGAGTTCTATATCAAAACCGATCTTCTCGCGGAGTTTTTCAAACAGCGCCACGGTCTTTCTGATGTAGTCGCGGGAGTCGAGGTAAATGCCCGGGTGCGCGCCTTCAGGGGCCGAGGCCGGAGCCTGCATGGACAGGCCGCCGCCGTAGCCGCCGCACTGCACGCGCAGGTGGCGCAGGCCTTTTTCGCGGTAATAGGCGATCTGCGAGGCGATCTCGTCGACGGTGGCGCCGTCGACATGGCGGTAGACCGGCACGCCGCCGCGCACCGCGCCGCCTAAAAGCGAGTACACCGGCATGCCGGCGCGCTTGCCCTTGATGTCCCACAGCGCCATGTCCACGCCGGAGATCGCGATGTTCTCGATGCCGCCGTCGCGCCAGTAGGCGTTCTGGTGCATGAGCTGCCAGAGTTCCTGGATGGAATCGGTGTCGCGGCCGACCAGCAGCGGCTTGAGGTATTCGGTGACGTAATTGCTTACAGCTTTCCAGCGGTAGGCAAACGTGGCGTCTCCAAGCCCGTAGAGCCCGTCCTCAGAGGTAAGCACCTTGACCACGGTGAGGTTTATGCCCTCAGGTGCGGTGTTTATGACTTCTATGTCGCGAATGGTTACGCTCATTGCTGCTCCTTCAACCTGCACAACTTGTATGATGTCATACAAGTCAATAAATAACAACTTGTTGAATTCTTTAAACTAAGTGAAGTTTAGGTGAGAAACAAAAAACGCAACGGGACAGAGATCACATAATTTTTGTTCTCTTGTCTGCCCGCGGAGAGCTTAATCCGATACAGCCTGAAGGGAGAGGGAATCCTGCAGGTGGTGAGCCATGCACTGCATGGCGGCGGCGCTGTCCCCTGAGATCAGGGCGCCGAGGAGTTTCTCGTGATAGAAAAGCCCGGTGCCGCAGCCAAAGGCGGTGTTGAGATCGAGCACGGTGGCAGCGCACCTTGAAAGCGTGCCTGCGAGGATGCGCGCGAGCAGCTCGTTGCCGCAGCTTTGGGCGATCTCGCGGTGAAAGAGCGCATCGGCCTGCGTGAATTTTTTAGGATCGCTTACAAAATCGCGCATGCGCGCGAGCAGGCGTCCGAGTTTTTGCGTGAGCTTTCCCCGCTCCCTGTCAGGCAGCGCTGCGCAGAGCTTTGCCGCTTCAGGTTCTATGAGCAGGCGAAACTGCAGCAGTTTTTTGATGTCGCCCAAAGCGGCGCTGCCAAGCTTTTGAACCGATCCCATGCGCGCCTCAACGTCATCGCAGATCACGATGCTGCCGCGCCCCTGGCGGCTTTGAAGGATCCCGAGGGCGGCAAAGCGGCTGACGGCGCTGCGCACCGAGGTCCTCGAGACCTGAAGCTCTGCGGCCAGCGCGATCTCAGCGGGGATAAACTCGCCTTTTTTCCACTCTCCGCTTTCGATCTTGCGGCGGATGTAGGCTGCAACCTGTTCTGTTACCGAGGATTTCTTAATGGACGGCATGATGTGACCTTTCTGATGCGGTGATCATGTTAACAAACAGCGCCCTGAAAGGCCTGCGGGGCAGGGCGGTAAAGGCGAAGTCAGGATAAGTGATCTGATGAATCAGGCCTGATTTAGCACAGACCTGAAATCATAATAAAAACTTTACTCATGATGGATCGGGTTATATATCTAGGTAAAGTTCAGCCTTAATAAAGATTTAATCAGAAATAAACACCTATTTGTCAAAGAAAAATTTTAGATCGGTGTTACGCGTCACATTATTTTTGTTTAAAAATGCGATATAAGAAAAAATGTTTAATATTCAGAATATTAAATAACCATGATTTTCAAAAGCGGTAAAAACTGCGAAGCCGATCATAATTTTTTGCACAGATCAGATAACTTAGTGAGCTATGTCGCATTTAACGATAAAAGCAAGTGAAAAGCTTCCCGGCCTCGCTAAAAATGTATACAGGAAATTTAATTGATTTCCTCACCCAAAAAATCAACAACACAGGCGGATATAGGAATGAAAGCTACTAAATTATTCGGTCTCTGCGCTGCGGCTACTCTGATTGCCGGCATGAGCATCCCTTCCCAGGCTGCTGAGGTGACTCTGCGCTTTGCAAACGTCACTAACCAGCCTTCCATTGACGCTGCCGAGTCGGCGTTAGTCAAGGTCGCTGCTGAGAAATCCAACGGCCGCCTTGAGATCAAACACTATCCTAAGAACGTGTTAGGCGACGACCGCACCGTGACTGAGTCCATGATGATGGGCGACATCGCCATGGTTCAGACCCAGCCTTCAGTCTTAGCTTCCATGATCCCTGACCTCTACGTCTGGGACGCTCCGTTCCTCTTTGACAAGATCGAAGACGCCTGGAAATGCATGGACGGTCCTCTCGGCCACGCCATCAACGATCAGGTTGAGAAGAAAGGCATCAAGTTCCTGGCTGCTGTCGAGAACGGTTACCGCCACTACACGAACAACAAAGTCCCGGTCCGCGTTCCTGCCGATGTCAAAGGCCAGAAACTGCGCGTGATGGAGACTGACCTCCAGATCGCCATGTGGAAGAACTGGGGCGCCAACCCTACCCCGATGGCTTTCACCGAGGTGATTTCCGCTCTGCAGCAGGGCACGATCGACGCTCAGGAAAACCCGCTCTCCATCATCGACTCCAACAAACTCTATGAGGTGCAGCACTACATTTCCCTGACCGGCCACCTGTTCTCGCCGCACAACCTCTACATCAACAAGAAGATCTACGACAGCTTCGATCCTGAGATCAAGAAAGCCTTTGACGAGGCTGTGGCTGCCTACCAGACCGCTCAGCGCGCCCGCGCCACTGAACTCAACGCCCTGTCCGTTGACAAGTTCAAGAAAGCCGGCTGCGAAGTCATTGAGCTGACCCCTGAGGAGCGCGCTCAGTGGAGAGAGCAGGCTGTCAAGGGCGGCATCTATGACATGGTCCGTCAGAAGATGGAGCACCCTGAGTACCTTGACAAGATCTTAAAGCACGAGTACTAATCTTTACCCAGCTTTCCTAAGCTAAGCCAGGGGCGGCCGGACAGCCGCCCCTGATTTTCCCCTAAACACCTTTTTTGGAAAACTATGTTCAAGAAGATCGTTGACTTTTTGGACAACCGTCTGGAGATGTCCATCTGCATCGTGCTGATGAGCGTGCTCTCGGTAGTCCTCTTTATTCAGGTGTTCTTCCGCTACGTTATGGGCGCGTCCCTCTCGTGGTCTGAAGAGCTGGCCCGCTACATGTTCATCTGGCTAGTCTATGTCGGTATCGCCTACGGCTGCAAAGTCATGCGTCACATCAAGATCGACGCCGGCCTGTACTGCTTCCCCAAAAAAGCGCGTAAATACGTGGTGATCTTAGGCGACATCATTTTCCTGGTTTTCTGCGTGGTCATCGTCTACTACGCCTGGCAGCTCGAGCGCAAACAGATCATGTTCGGCCAGCTCTCCCCTGCCATGCAGATCCCGATGTGGATCCCGTACGGCGCCCCGCTCGTCGGTTTCTTCCTTGCCGGTATCCGTGAAATTGAGACCATCATTTTCCGGATCAGGCATCTGAAAGAAGCGGACAAAGAGCAGGAAATCGACCTGGACAACCTCTGATTTAGGAGCAACAAGCAATGGTAGCTGCAATTTTGTTTATCCTGCTGGCCGTTCTGCTGATCCTGAACGTTCCGGTAGGCATCGCCCTGGGCATTTCCTCCATGGGCGCCCTGATGTATTCAGGCGTGATGAGCATGAGCTCAATCCCTCAGGCTCTTGTCACGTCATGTGACTCTTTCCCGATCCTCGCCATCCCGCTGTTCATCTTCTCCGGTGACCTCATGGGCGCCGGCGGCGTTTCCACGAGGATCCTTAACGTGTGCAACGTGTTCTTCGGCCGCATCACCGGCGGTATCGCCATCGTGACCGTGATCGTGTGCATGTTCTTCGCCGCCGTGTCAGGGTCCGGTCCTGCGACCGTAGCCGCCGTCGGCACCATGGTCGTCCCGACCATGTTAAAGCTCGGCTATGACAAGCCGTTCGTGCTCGCCCTGGTTGCCACCGCTGGTTCCATCGGCGTGATCATTCCGCCGTCAATCCCGATGGTGATTTACGGCGTGTCCACCGGCGCTTCCGTGACCTCGCTGTTCATGGGCGGCTTCTTCCCGGGCCTGCTCATCGGCTGCGTGCTGATCGCTTACAGCTATTTCCACTGCAAGAGACGCGGCTTCACCGGCACGGCTGATCCTTTCACCTGGAAGAGCGCCTGGGAGGCTGTCTGGGATGCCAAGTGGGCTCTCATCAACCCGATCATCATCTTAGGCGGCATTTACGCCGGCATTTTCACCCCGACCGAGGCTGCCGCCGTCGCGGCCATTTACGCCTTCGTGTGCGGCGCGTTCCTCCACCGCGAGCTGACGTTTAAGAAGTTCATCAAGGCGATCTCGACCTCCTGCTCCACCACGGCCACGACCATGGTGATCTTAGGCTGTGCCACCGCCTTCTCGAAGATCATCACCATCGAGCAGATCCCGGACATGGTGGCCAACGCCCTCATGACCGTGTCCTCGAGCAAGATCGTCATCCTGCTGCTCATCAACCTGCTGCTCTTAATCGTCGGCTGCTTCATGGATACGACCCCGGCCATTCTGATTTTGGCTCCGATCCTCCTGCCGGTGGCTCAGAGCATCGGCGTCGATCCGGTCCACTTCGGCCTGATCATGGTGTGCAACCTGGCAATCGGCTTCATTACGCCGCCGCTGGGCATCAACCTGTTCGTGGCCTCGCGTATCGCCGACAGCCCGATGGAGACTATTATGAAGGGCATCGTTCCGTTCATCTTAGTGATGCTTGGCTGCTTAATGCTCATCACCTACATCCCGCAGATCACTATGTTCCTGCCTAACCTTATGAAGTAATTCAGGCTAAGCAACACAGGAGCCTAGGTCTTATTTAGCATTGAACAGCAGATCGCAAAGGTCTGCTGTTTTTTTAAGAACGCAAACAAAGGTAAGTGTTATGGATTTCAAATTCCGCTCGCAGGACATCATGCGCGGCCCTGAATGGGCCAATGTCCGCGCGCTGTACAAAGCCTCAGGCTTTTCCGACAGCGAGCTTAAAAAACCGCTTATAGGCATCGTGAACTCGTTTAACGAGATCTGCCCGGGCCACGTCGTCTTAAAGGAGATGGCAGAGCGCGTCAAGGAAGGCGTGTTCTCAGGCGGCGGCACTCCGGTCGAGTTCGGCACCATCGCCTGCTGCGACGGCATCACCATGGGTCATGAAGGCATGCGCTATGTGCTGCCCTCGCGCGAGGACATCGCCAACGACGTCGAGGTCATGGTGCAGGCCCACCAGCTCGACGGCCTGGTGCTCTTAGGCTCTTGCGACAAGATCGAGCCGGGCCTCATCTTAGGCGCGCTGCGCGTCAACCTCCCGGTGGTCTTCGTAAACGGCGGCCCTGCGCTGCCAGGGCACATGAAAGAGGGCAACCCTTACGGCGGCGAGTACATAGACCACTCGATCATCCAGCAGTCTGAGGGCGCGCTCAAATCCGGCAAGATCACCCAGGAGCAGTTTGACTGGCTCGAGAACAACGCGGTGCCGACCATCGGCTCCTGCGCCATGCTGGGCACGGCCAACACCATGGCCTGCCTTGCAGAGGCCATGGGCCTGTCGCTGCCCGGGTGCGCGGCTATCCCGGCCGTATACTCGCGCCGCTTGCAGATCGCTTTTGAATCAGGCGAAGCCGTCATGGAACTCGTGCGTAAGAACATCCGCGCCCGCGACATGGTCACGCTTGATACCATCAAGAACGCCGTGAGGGTCAATTCCGCCATCGGCGGCTCCACGAACGCCGTGCTCCACATGCTGGCCATCGCCTATGAGGCGCGCGTGCCGTTTACCATAGAGGATTTCGGCGCCGCCGCAGCCGAGGTGCCGCACCTGACGACGATGATCCCTGAAGGCGACAGCGTGCTGCTCGACTTCTACGAGGCAGGCGGCGTGCACGCCCTCATGAACGAGATCTCATCAAAGCTGGCGCTGGACAACGTGACCTGCACCGGAAAGACGCTGCGCGAGAACCTTAAGGTTTACGGCAAAAACCGCAATCCGAAGGTTATCCATCCGCTCTCAAGTCCCGTGCACGCCTCAAGCGGCATCGCCATCCTCCACGGCAACCTGGCCCCGGACGGCGCGGTCACCAAGCCTTCGGCCATCCCGCCCAAAGCCCATAAGTTCACCGGCAAGGCCGTGATCTTTGAGAGCGAGGCTGATGCCCTCGAGGGCATTCGCGCCCTTAAGATCAAGCCTGGCGATGTCGTGGTGATCCGCAACGAAGGCCCGCGCGGCGGCCCGGGTATGCCTGAGCAGTACAAGGCCATGAAACTGCTCGTCGGCATGAAATTAGGCGATAAAGTCTGCCTGATCACCGACGGCCGTTTCTCCGGCTCCAACAACGGCTGCTTTGTCGGCCACATCTGCCCGGAGTCCTATGACGACGGCCCGATCAAGTACCTGCGCGACGGCGATGTCATTCACATCGACGTGGACAAGGGAACCATAGACGCCGACGTCGATTTTGCCGCGCGCCGCCAAGAGGGCGCGCCCGATCGCTGCCGCAGCATCGAGGGCTACCTCTACCACTACCGCCACAGCGTGGCCTCGGCAAGCCAGGGCGCGATCATCAAAACGCGCGACTGAGTCTCAGGTTCTTTAAAAAGGCGCCGGATCCCCAAAAGATCCGGCGCCTTTGTCTTCTCGCACCTTAAGGCGGCAGCAGGCGCCTCCCGGGGGGCAGGGGAATAGAACGCGGCCTGTGGCGCTATAATTTCGGGAAACGCAGGCGCAGGCCTGTTAATTGATAATTAAGCCGGATTTAAGGGCACATCCATGACTGACATTTTGCTGCTGTGCGGCGGCGACGGCGCCGAGAGCTCGGTTTCCATGGTTTCAGCGGATTTTATAGAGAAAAACCTCAAGGCCGTAAGCGGCTTTAATGTCTTAAGGGCGGTGATCCACAACCACCAGTTCCAGGTAAACGAAGATCTCTGGTTTTTTGACGCGCAGGGGAATTTCTCCTGCGGGGCAAAACGATTCAATCCTGAATGCGTCGTGCCCTGCATCCACGGCATTCCCGGCGAGACCGGCGACATCCAGTCATTTCTGGAGATCCTGGATATCCCTTATATAGGCTGCACGGCCGAGACCTCGCGCTACTGCTTCAACAAGATCACCACCAAGCTCTATTTAAGCGCTTTGGGGATCCCGAACACCCCGTATGTGATGATCCTCCGCCCCGATGAGGAGTGCCGCAAGCGTGCGCTGGAGTTCTTCGGGAGCTATGGCAATGTCTATGTCAAAGCCGCCTCGCAGGGCTCTTCTGTAGGCTGCTACCACGTCACCTCAAAAGACGATTTGTGGGACGAAGTGCTTGAGGCTTTTAAATACTCCTCTGAGGTGATTTTGGAAAAGAACATCGTGCACCGCGAGCTCGAGTGCGCCGCCTACACCTATAACAATGAGCTGGTGATCGCGGGCCCGGGCGAGATCATCATGCCCGATAACGTCTTCTATACCTATGAGGAGAAGTACTCAAAAGACAGCCGCACGAAGACGACAGTTGAGCCTCAGGGGCTTGATCCCAAGGATGTCGCGCGCATCCGTGAACTGGCGTGTCGCGTGTTCACCGGGCTGAAGCTTCGCGATCTCTCGCGCATCGATTTCTTCTTAAGCGAGGAGGACGGGGTGCTCGTCAACGAGATCAACACCTTCCCGGGCATGACCCCGATCTCGATGTTCCCCAAGCTGCTCGAGCACCACGGCGACAGCATGCCGAAGTTCTTAGAGCAGTGCGTGGAGCGCGCGATCGCGCACAAGCACTGAAAACTCTCATGTAAAACAAGGCCGCTGCAGTAGTTGCAGCGGCCTTGCCGTTTCTGCGGAGTGCGATCACGCGATCGCAGTGAGCGGGCGCTTTAACACGTACTTGCTTAAAAACGCGAGCACCGCGCCGTAGATTGGCACGAAGATCGAGAGGTTGGCGCAGACCTTCACGAGGTAGTCCACATTGGCGATCTCCACCCAGTGCTCGGCCATGAAAGGCACCGGGCAGGCGTAAAAAGCCACGGCGAAGAACACGTAGGTGTCCAGGAGGTTGCCAAAGATCGAGGACGCGGCGGGCGCGGGCCACCACTGTTTCATGCGGCGCAGGCGCTGGAAGACCAGAATGTCGGCAAGCTGGCCTAGAACGTAAGCCGAGAACGAGGCCAGGGCGATGCGGAACACAAAGAGGTTAAAACCGCCCAAAGCCGCAAAACCGCGGAACTGCCCCTGTTCAAAGAGCGTGCCGAAAATATAGGAGAGCGCGAGCGCCGGGATCATGGCCATGAAAACGATGCGGCGGGCGCGCTTTTGCCCGAAGATCCTGGTTGTGAGATCAGTGGTCAGGAAGATAAAAGGGTAGGTAAAAGTGCCCAGGGTCGTGTGGACGCCGCCGATCATCAGCGGGATTTGCACGGCAAAATTGCTCAGGACAATGATGAAGATATGGGTAAACCAAAGCTTCTTAGAAGGGAAAGAAAGATCGTTCATGTGATTTTCGTTTCAGGATTAAGGGTGGAAAAAGAACCTCCGCGCGATAGCGGACGGAGCATATTCTAAACTAATAAGGCTCAGGCGGCTTAAAATCAGCCCATCGTAAAACTCAGTTTCAGGACATTCCCATGCCGGCATCCAAACTCATTCTCATCGACGGATCCTCTTTCCTCTACCGCGCCTTCCACGCCTCAAGGAACAATTTCTCCACCTCAACGGGGATCCCGACCGGGGTGACGCTGCTGTTGACGAACATGCTCCACCGCATCCTCACAAAATTTGCCGGGCGCAAGGTCATCGCGGTCTTTGATGCCCACGGCAAGACGTTCCGCGCCGAAAAATACCCTCTGTACAAGGCCAACCGCCCGCCGATGCCCGATGAACTCAGGGTGCAGCTTGAGTACGTGCAGCGCCTGGTAAAAGGGCTGGGCATGCCGCTGGTGCAAGTGCAGGGCGTTGAGGCCGATGACGTGCTCGGCACGTATTCAAAGCTTGCCGAGGAGCAGGGCCTTGACACCGTGATCTGCACTGGCGACAAGGACATGGCGCAGCTGGTGGACGAGCATGTGACGCTTTTGGACACCATGTTCGACAAGGCTTATGACATTGCAGGCGTCAGGGAAAAATACGGCGTGGGGCCTGAACACATCATCGATCTGCTCGCGCTCAAGGGCGATTCGTCTGACAACATCCCCGGCATGAAAGGCTGCGGCGACAAGACGGCCGTGGCGCTGATTACAGAACTGGGCGGCATCGAGGACATCTGGGAGAGGCGCGATGAAATCGCCGCATTAAGCTTCCGCGGCGCGAAGAACTTTAAAGAAAAGCTTGAGGCGGAGATCGAAAACATCCGCCTGTCCTACGATCTGGCAACGATCCGCCGCGATGTCGCGCTGCCGCTTGCCATCGCTGACGTCAATCCTCCCGTTGCCGATGTGAAGACGCTGCTTGCGCTTTACAAAGAGCTTGAGTTCAAACGCCTCTACGAGCAGCTCTCGCTGCAAAGCCTCAACGGCATCGCCGCAGCCCCGGCAAAGCCCCAGGAGCGCTCGCAGACTCAGAGTGTTCAGCCCGAGGCCGCCGATGAACCTGATCCGATCTCCGGGGAGCCTGAGACCGCCCAAAGCCGCGGCAGCGTGTTTTGCACGGTGCTGACGCGCGAGGATCTCCAAAAGGTCTTAGGCGAGATCGAAAAGGCCGGGCTCGTCGCGCTTGACACCGAGACGACGTCGCTGCGCCCTGAGGAGGCAAAGCTTGTCGGCATATCGCTGAGCGTCAGGGAAGGCGAGGGCTGGTACATCCCCTTAGGTCACAGCTACTTAGGCTGCCCGCAGCAGCTTGAGTGCGCAGAGGTGTTAAAGGCTTTGGGTGATTTGCTCAACTCAGGCAAAATCGCGGTCGTCGGGCAGAACATCAAATACGATCTGCTGGTGCTTGCCTATGCGGGGCTCAAGCTTAAACGCGTGGCCGCGGACACCATGCTCATGGCCCATCTTTTGGATTCGGCGCAGGGCGTCGGCATGGACGATCTGGCGCTGCGCTATCTCAATTACCGCGACATCACCTATGAGGATGTGACCGGCAAAGGCGCGAAAAAACTGAATTTCTCCCAGGTAAGCGTCGAGGCTGCCACGCAGTACTCAGGCGAGGACGCCGAGGTCACTCTCAGGCTGTACCGGCGCATGAAGCCGCTGCTGGAGGCTGTGCCGGAGCTTAAAAAATCCTTTGATGTGATCGAGATGCCGCTGCTGCACGTGCTCTTTGAGATGGAGCTTAACGGCGTGCTCGTCGACCGCGCGGTGCTTGCGGCGCAAAACCGCGTGCTGACCGAGGAAATGCTGAAAATGCAGCAGGATGTCTACGCCGCGGCGGGCACGGAGTTTAACATCTCCTCGCCCAAACAGCTGGGAACGCTGCTCTTTGAGACGCTGGGCATCCCCTATCCGAAAAAACACAAGGAGGGCACGTCGTGGTCTACGGCCGAGGACGTGCTCCAGGAGATCGCCCCTGACTATGACATCGCGAACCTGGTGCTGCGCTATCGCGAGCTCTCAAAGCTCATTTCCACCTATACGGAGAAACTGCAGACGCTCATCAGCCCCAGGAGCGGGCGCATTTACACCTCGTTCAACCAGGCCGGCACGGTGACCGGCAGGCTCTCGTCTTCCGATCCGAATTTGCAGAACATCCCGGCGCGCACCCGCGAAGGCAAGCTCATCCGTAAGGCTTTCATCGCCCCTGAGGGGTATACGCTGGTCTCCGCCGACTACTCGCAAATAGAGCTGCGCCTCATCGCCCACATCGCCAAGGATGAAGGGCTTATCAGCGCTTTCCGCGCCGGCTATGACATTCACCGCGCTACGGCAGCCGAGGTGCTGGGCAAGAAGATCGAAGACGTGACAGCGGAGGAGCGCTCGCGGGCCAAGGCCACGAACTTCGGACTGATGTACGGCATGGGCGCCTTCGGCCTGAGGCGGCAGACCCGCATGGGCATGCAGGAGGCCAAAGACTACATCGCCCGCTATTTCTCGCGTTATCCGAGGGTGCATGACTACATGGAACAGACGAAGAAATTCGCCCACGCCCACGGCTATGTCACCACGATCACCGGCAGGCAGATCACCATCAAGAACATCAATTCCTCAAGCCAGATGCTCATGAAAGGCGGCGAGCGTGCCGCCATCAACGCGCCGATGCAGGGCAGCGCTGCCGACATCATCAAGCTGGCGATGATCAAAATTCAAAAGTGGATCGAGACCCTTCCTCAAGGCACGGTGCGCATGACGGTGCAGGTGCATGACGAACTGCTCTTTGAGGTGAAAAACGAGTTCCTTCAAGAGGCACAGGCAAAGATCCGCGAGTACATGGAAGGCGTCGTGAGCCTGAGTGTCCCGCTGACCGTGGGGATAGGCGCGGCGCAGAACTGGGATGACGCCCACTGAGCCCCCTGAGCGGTTAAGGCGCAAAAAAGCCGCGGCCTTCAGCCGCGGCACAAGCACAGGCAGAAATGAAAAGTCAGAAAAGCGCCTTCTTTAAGGTCTCGCGCACGGCGTGAGGCCCGGCGAGCATCTGGGCGGTGTATTGCTCGATCTTCTCCCCAAGCCCGGCCCTATAAAGATCAGTCCCGAAGATCGCCTGGTTTGAGAGGATCGGGCGCAGTTTGTCCCCGAGCGTTTCCGGGCGGCCGAATTCCACGCCTTTAAGCTGCTGTTGCAGGACCTCCTTTTGCGGATCATCTGAGAGCTCAAAAGGCCGGCCTTCGTCATCCATGCCCGTGAGGTAGCGCATCCACGCGGCGATCGCCAGCGGCAGCGCCGTGAGCTTTGAGAGATCGAGTCCGCGTTTTTGGTAGTTTTTGATGGTCTCGCCAAAGCGCACCGGAACCTTCTGCGAGGTGTCGGTGGCGATGCGCTGCGGGGAATCCGGCAGGCACTTGTTGGGCAGGCGTTTTTCTATGACCTCGGTAAGGAAGGCGCGCGGGGAGAGGATCCCGGGATCATCGACTACCGGCAGGCCTTCGTCATAGCCCAGCTTTTTGACGAGCTTTACGAGCTCCGGATCTTCCATCTCGGCGCTGATGCGCGTGTAGCCTAACAGGCACCCGCAGACAGCCAGGGCGGTGTGCAGCGGGTTTAGGCAGGTCGTGACCTTCATGCGCTCGCACAGATCGACGCCCTGTTTGTCCGTAAACAGTACACCGGCTTTCTCAAGCGGCGGCCTGCCTGCGGGGAAGTTGTCCTCGATTACGAGGTACTGCGGCTTCTCGGCGTTGACAAAAGGCGCGATGAATGAGCCGCGCGCGGTCTTAAGCGGTTCCATGCCGTCTATGCCGAGGGCTTTTAGCTGCTTTGCGATCTCAGGATCCGGGCGCGGGGTGATCTTGTCGATCATCGACCAGGGGAACGAGACTTTCTTTGGATCTTCAAGATATCTGACAAAGCCTTCATCGGCAAAGCCGCGCTTTGCCCACTCCCGGGCTACCGTGAGCACGGCGTCTTTTAGCTTGTCGCCGTTGTGCGAGCAGTTGTCCATGGAGACGAGGGCCACCGGCAGGGCGCCGTTTTGATAGCGCTTAAGCATGAGCCTTGCGGTCAGCGCCATGGCGTGGCGGCAGTGCTCCGGGCCTTTTTCAAAGTCCTCGAGGATGCGCGCGGTGTATTTGCCGTCCAGGCCGCGGATGGCATAGCCTTTTTCGGTGATGGTGTAGGAGACAAGCTGCAGCGACGGGGCGGCGGCGAGCCT
Organism: Succinatimonas sp. UBA7265; assembly: GCA_002473165.1. Lineage (GTDB taxonomy): Bacteria > Pseudomonadota > Gammaproteobacteria > Enterobacterales > Succinivibrionaceae > Succinivibrio. Next base: position 91,060 of record DKSD01000094.1, on the reverse strand, counting down.
TAGAGCCTCCTGCTCGTCCTCAGGGCAGGTGCCGTTGAGTTTGAGGCCGTGTGTTACTGAGCCGATGACATCCAGCTCGGTTTTGCCGTCAGGCAGCAGCGTCACGTTCAGCGTCAGGCAGTCGTGGGGCTTGTAGACCTCATCGATGATCGCGCCGTCGTGGGCGGAGAGCGTCTGGATGCCGCACTGCTGCAGCCCCTGTTCTATAAGGCTTTGCTGCAGCGAGGCGATAAACCCGCGAAAGATGTTGCCCGCGCCAAAGTGCAGCCACACCGGCTGCTGCGCCGTGCGCTGCTGCAGCGCTTTGACGTCAAAACCGGGAAGCTTTACGCCCGCTTTTAAAAAGCCTGCCTGGTCCGCGCTTAAGGATTTGAGGTTTAATTCCATGTCAGAGCTCCTGCAGCGTGGTGTTGATCTCATCGGGGTAGCGCATGCCCTTGTCTTTGCGGATGGCTTCCTCGAGGCCCTGGAGGTACTCGGCGCCTAAGGCGCGATCGTAGAGGCCGTAACCTGGGCGGGCTTTCTCGTCCCAGATCTCGCGGCCGTGGTCCGGGCGGATCACGCCGTTAAAGCCCATCTCGATGAGGGCTTTCATGATCTCGTAGAGATCGAGCGAGCCGCAGCGCGAAATATGCGCGCTCTCATGGAACTGGTGATCGCCGGTGTGTTTGACGTTGCGCACATGGGCAAAGTGGATGCGCGGGCCGATCTCTTTGTTGCGGATGATCTTGGGGATGTTATTGGCAGGGTTTGAGCCCAAAGAGCCGGTGCACAGCGTGAAGCCGTTGTACGGCGAGCTGTTCATGCGGGCGATCTTCACAAGATCATCTTCGCATTTGCAGATGCGCGGCAGCCCGAAGAGATCGTATGAAGGATCGTCGGGGTGGACGCCCATCTTGATCTGGTATTTCTCGCAGGTCGGCATGATGGCGTCTAAGAAGTACTTGTAGTTGGCCCTGAGATCATCAGGTGTCAGCTCTGAGAATTTTTTGATTTCGGCTACGATCTCATCGCGGCGGTTGAGTTCCCAGCCGGGCATCTCAAAACCGTTGGAGTTCTTGGCGATGTAGTCGAACATCTGCGTGGCGGTCAGGCCTTCGCAGATCTTGCCGTCATAGGCCATGGCTTTGGAGCCGTCAGGCAGCGGCATGGCCAGATCGGTGCGCGTCCAGTCAAAGACCGGCATGAAGTTGTAGCAGACTAGATGGATGCCGCATTTGCCGACGGCTTCCAGCGATTTTATGTAGTTTTCGATGAGGCGGTCGCGATCTTTGCCGCCGTATTTGATGTCCTCGTGGACGTTGATGCTCTCAAGGCCAAGGATCTTAAGGCCGGCTTTTTCCACGAGCGCTTTGCGCTCGCGTACTTTATCCTCAGGCCAGGGCTCGCCTGCGGGAATTTCGTGGAGCGCGGTGATCACGCCCTCCATGCCGCCGATCTGGCGGATCTGTGAAAGGGTGACGGGGTCCTGCCCGGGACCGTACCAGCGAAAGCCCATGTGCATCATGATGATTGTCTCCAAAGAAAATTGACTAACAAAATCAAAATGTAGTTACTAGTATCCTAGTATACCACCCTCAAAGCGCCTTTTCGGGGCGGTGCAGATCCTCCGGGAATTCACTGCGTATTAAAGCTTGGGAAATAAAAGGGTTAACAGAAGGCAACAAGGAGAAATTTTACAGATCTGTGAGGGGGCGCAGATCTTGAAGGACGGCATCGTTTTTGGCAAAACAAAACGGGATCCGGGCTGAACCCGGATCCCGTGTCAGAGTTCCCTTTGGGGATCAGAAGGTCAGTTCAACCTTCATGGTCTCAGGGGAGAGGGCGGCCTCCATGGCCTTCACGCAGTCAGCAGCCTTGAAGGTGGCCGAGAGCAGCGGCAGCGGATCGACAGTGCCGTTTTGCAGCGCGTTCACGGCAGGGCCGAACTCGTCGTAGAAGCGGAACACGGCGCGCCACTTCAGGGCCTTGGTGGCGAAAGCGCCTAAATCCTTAGGGCCAGCGCCGGCGCCGAACATGCCGACCTGGGAGACAACGCCCTCAGGAAGCACCATGCCCATGGCCTGGGATGCGGCAAAGCCGTTGCCGGTGGCCTCGATGCAGCAGTCGAAGTGGCCTTTGTCGGCAGTCCAGGCAGTGATCTGATCAGGGTTCTCCTTGGAGTTGCAGACTTCGTCGGCGCCCATCTTTCTGGCGATGTCGAGGGTCTGCTGGCGGATGTCGACTGCGGTGACGCGATCAGCGCCGCAGGCCTTGGCAGCGGCAACGCAGAGGCAGCCGATCGGGCCGGCTCCCATGACGAGCACGTTTTTGCCGATGACGTCGCCTAAGGAGTGCACGCCGTTGAAAGCCACGCTCAAGGGCTCGGCGAAAGCGCCGACTTCCGGCTTCATGTCATGGACAACGCGGCACTGGGCCTCGTGGACGACCACATAGTCGGCAAACAGGCCCTGCACGTGAGGCATGGTGGCAGCGGAGCCTAAGTGCCTCATGTTCAGGCAGTAGGAATACATGCCCTTTTCGCAGAACTTGCAGTGGAAGCAAGGACGGGCAGGGCGCATCACGACCATATCGCCGACTTTAACGTCTTTGACGTCGGAGCCGATTTCCTCGACGACGCCGCAGCCTTCATGGCCGATCACCAAAGGCTCGCGCACCACGATGGCGGAGCCGTTGTTGCCCAGAGTGTAGTAGTGCTGGTCGGAACCGCAGATACCGCCGGCAAGCATCTTAACTTTTACTTCTTTGGGATCCTTGATCTGGGAATCAGGGATGTCCTCGTAACGCAAATCGCCTTTCTTGTGTAAAACGACAGCCTTCATAACTATTTGTGCTCCTGATATATGGTTTGCAGCAGCGGCTTTCGCCGTACGTCTAGTAAACTCTTTTTGGAGGAAACGGGCTAGTTGTCTGATCTCTTTTAGTGACGGCGATCAAATTAAAAAGTGATTTAAAATTTCACTTTTTCTCTTTTATCGCCGTGAGTTAGTATGTAACCACTCAGCGCGCGACTTGCATGGTTCATCCTTTTTGATCCGGTCGTGACCTGTAAAGACCATGCAAATCAGGTTAAGCCGCAAAAAGCGGTTGTTTTGACGGCTTTGTGCTTTCAGACAATGGAAGTAATGGCCGGATGACTACCTAAGATGCGGCAGGGCGGTGTTTTTGTCAGCAAGCGCGGATAGCGGCGTTTCATAAAGTTCGGCACAGTTCCTGCCAAGGTAAATGTAGCTTGCTTTGTCTCCCCAGCATCCCAGTGCCAGGCGCAGCGATCCGGGAAAATATTCATCGCGGTGCTCGCCTGCCTGGTGGAAGTGGCCGTGCACGAGTACGTTGCAGGAGTATTTTTCAAGCAGTTCCCTGGCGCGTCCGTCGACGAGCCCGTAGCGCTGCGGGTTGAGATTCCGCCCGGGATCGGCCTTCATGCTTTTGCGCCTGACAGAGAGGCCGATGCGGTAGCGCAGGGCATAGGGCAGGGACATGAACAAAGCGCGAGCCAAAGGGTTGCGCCCCAGGGCGCGAAAGCGCTGAAAACTTTTGTCGTTGCCGCAGAGCTCATCGCCGTGGATGAGCAGCACGCTGCTTTTTTCCCCGGGAATGACGCAGAACTCGTCCAAAAGCTCAAAACCTAAAAAAGCGGCGGCGCGGCGATCTGTCAGAAAATCGCGGTTGCCGCTTTGAAAGCCTACGGAAACTTTGCGCTCTTTAAGCTGTGAAAGCGTCTTTCTCAGCCTCAGCATCAGCGGATCGCGGCGGTCAAGCCCGATATAGAAATCGAAGAGATCGCCTGCGATGATGAGGCGCGCGCCATCCGGCACGCGCGCGGCAAAAGCGCAGAAAGCCTCGGTAAGCTCCGGGCGTTCAGCGCTTAAATGCAGATCGGAGATGATGAGGCAGCCTCCCATCGCTGTCAGTCCGCAACCGCCTCTTTGATCTCAATGGTCTCAAGGGGCACGTCGTCATAGAAGGATTTGGAGCCGGTGGCGACGGACTCGATCTTTTTGACCACGTCCATGCCTGAAACGACTTTGCCGAAGACGGCGTAACCCCAGCCGCGCGCGTCTTTGGAGCGGAAGTTCAGGAAATCGTTGTTGACGGTGTTGATAAAGAACTGGCAGGTGGCCGAGTGGGGATCGTTAGTGCGGGCCATGGCGATGGTGCCCGGTTCATTCTTAAGGCCGTTGTCCGCCTCGTTTTTAATGGGCGCGTCCGCGCGCTTGTTGCTCAGATCGGGGAGCAGCCCGCCGCCCTGGATCATGAAACCTTTGATGACGCGGTGGAAAATGGTCCCGTTGTAGAAGCCTGATTTGACGTATTTTTCAAAGTTGGCGCAGGTGACAGGGGCTTTTTCGGGATTGAGCTCGATGACGATGTCGCCGAGCGTGGTCTTAAGAGTGATCATTGCTACCTCAAATTTAGGATTTTTCCCATATATTAACGAGGATCGCCTCATTGCGCAAAAGCGGCGGAGCGGCGGCGCCAAAGCGCGCCGCGCTTGCTTTTTCCGCTATAATTTTTGGCAGATTTTACAGTTATTCAGAGTGCAGCCATGCTTAAGATCCACAATTCCCTGACCAAGACCAAAGAGGTTTTCAAACCGATCCGCGATCAAAAGATCGGCATGTACGTGTGCGGAGTCACCGTTTATGACCTCTGTCATATCGGGCATGCGCGCACCTTTGTGAACTTTGACGTGATCGTCCGCTACCTGCGCTACAGCGGCTATGACGTCACCTACGTGCGCAATATCACGGACATCGACGACAAGATCATCCGCCGCGCCGCGGAAAAGGGCGTGAGCACCAAAGAGCTTGCCGAGCATTTCATAGCAGAAATGCACAAGGATTTTGACGCGCTGAACATCAAACGCCCGGACATCGAGCCGCGCGCCACCGAGAACATCGATGCCATCATCGCGCTTACGCAAAAGCTTGTGGACAACGGCTCTGCCTATGTGTCGGAAAACGGGGATGTCTGCTTTAAGATCAGCTCGTTCCCGGAGTACGGGCGTCTTTCGGGGCAGAAACTTGAAGAGCTGCGCGCCGGCTCCCGCGTCGAGGTCGCCCAGACGAAGCATGATCCGCTGGACTTCGTGCTCTGGAAGATGAGCAAGCCCGGCGAGCCTTCATGGCCTTCGCCCTGGGGCGCGGGGCGCCCGGGCTGGCACATCGAGTGCTCGGCCATGAACAGCCGCTACCTCGGGGATCACTTTGACATCCACGGCGGCGGATCGGATCTGATCTTCCCGCACCACGAGAACGAGATCGCCCAGAGCTGCTGCGCCTTCCACACCCCGTACGTCAATTACTGGATGCACAGCGGCATGGTGATGATCAACAAGGAGAAGATGTCCAAGTCGCTCCACAATTTCTTCACGATCCGCGACGTGCTCAAATCCTATGACGCCGAGACCATCAGGTTCTTCCTGATGTCAGGCCAGTACCGCAGCCCGCTCAATTACTCCCAGGAAAACCTCGACAAGGCGCGCGCCGGGCTCTCCCGCCTCTACACAGCGCTGCGCGGGGTGCAGGCGCAGAGCCCTGAGAGCGCGGATGATGATTACACGCAAAAATTCCGTGAGTACATGGACGACGATTTCAACACTCCAGGCGCCATGTCCGTGCTCTTTGACCTTGCCAAGGCCATAAACCGCGCTGAGGGCGCGGAGCGCGCGCGCCTTGCAGGCAGGCTCAAGGAACTCGGCGGCGTGCTCGGGATCCTCGGGCAAAAGCCTGAGGACTTCTTAAAGTCCGGCGCGGAGGTCACAGAGGGCGGCGAGGATGACAGCGCTGCCATCGAGGCTTTGGTAAAAGAGCGCAACGACGCCCGCAAAGCCAAAGACTGGGCGCGCGCGGACGCGGCGCGCGATAAGCTCAAGGCCATGCACATCGAGCTTGAGGACACGCCTCAGGGCACGGTCTGGAGGCGCGTTTAACCGAGGTTAGGCTTCAGGAAGACTTCAGCGCATGTATCTGCAGCAGGCCGAAATCCGCAACTTCCGGGGCATTCGCCATCTCAAAGTCGATTTTGAAGATGACAGCACCGTGCTCATCGGCGAGAACTCCTGGGGTAAGTCGTCGCTGCTGCGCGCCCTGTGGATGGCACTGGGCCGCGGCGCGGTGCTTTGCCAGCTTAAAAAAGAGGATCTCTATGTGCCGATCCGGCTTTTGGACGAGGATCCTCGGAAAAATCCCGACAGCCTCCAGGAAGGCGGCAAAAAAGACAGCGCCCCGGAGCGCCGGGATTTCAGCCGCCCTGACGGCACGCGCGAGCTGTACCGGGAGCGCCTTGATTTGAGCGCGGGGCAGAAGCCGCGCGGTGACAGGGCAAAGCGGCAGGATAAAGCTCAGGGCGGCGGCGCTCCAGGCGAAGACAGCGAGTACCGGGGCACCGACACCTACCGCGCCAGCGCCGATCGGGTGCAGATCGATCTCATCTTCTCAGGCAGCACCCTGACAGACAGCGCCGTGCGCCTGCCGCACCTGGCGCGCTTTCGCAATGACGATCCCGACGGCATGAGCCGCATCCACTGGCGCATTACCGGCCGGGAGGAGCAGGGGCGCTTTGTCACCTCGCACGAGCTGATCTCGCGCAGCGGCAAGGAAGCGCCTTGGAATGAAGTCAAAGAGGCCATACTCGAGCTGACAGAACTAAATCCGGTGCTGCGCATGCGCGATCACCGCATGAACAACGCCGCAGGCGATGACGAGGAGCGCCGCGATCCCTCGAGGCTGGCCAGGCCTGAGAGCTTTGCCAGCGTTGTGCGCGAGGATCTGGCGCTTTCAGGGCCTGAGATGAAGCGCATGCTCGAGGACGCTGACAGTTTCGCGCGCAAGTATGTCGCCAGCTACTCCGGGCCGGATCTCGAGAGCCCGGAGCAAAAGCACGGCAGCGAGCGCGACATCGTGACGCGGCCGGTGTCCATAGAAACGCTGTCCTCGATCCGCGACACCATAAACCAGCCCGGGATCAACAAGGTCAAGATCATCACCTCGATGCTCGCCGGCGTCGTGTTTAACAGCAAGGGAAACCGCAATATCGGAGCCGGGGCCAGCCCGATCGTGATCTTTGAGGATATCGAGGCCAGACTGCATCCTTCGATCCTGCTCTCGCTGTGGTCGATCATGGCGCTGGCGCATGTGCAGAAGATTGTGACGACGAACTCCGGAGATCTGCTTTCGGCAGCGCCGCTGCGTTCCGTGCGCCGCCTCTACCGCCCTTACTACGACACCCGCAGCTACAAGGTCGCCAGCAGCGCGCTTACCGATGAGGATCAGCGGCGCATCTCGTTCCACCTGCGGATCAACCGCCCCATGAGCTTTTTCGCCAGAACCTGGCTTTTGGTGGAGGGCGAGACGGAGATCTGGATCATCTCCCAGGCCGCAGCCATCATGGGCGTCAGCCTGCAATGCGAGGGCGTGCGGCCTTTGGAGTTCGCGCAGTGCGGGCTGCAGCCGATCATGAAGGTCGCAAGGCAGCTGGGCATCGCCGTTTACGTGCTCACCGACGGCGACGAGGCCGGCGCGAAGTACTCGGCAAGCGTCCTGAAATTTTTAGGGCCGCGCAAGGGGGAGCACTGCCTGACGACGCTTCCCTACCTTGATATCGAACACTACCTTTACGCCTGCGGCTACGATGATGTGTATTTAAGGTGTTCGGGGATCCGCGGCCCGCGCAAAGGGATCGGCGCCGACAAGATCATCGAGCAGGCCATCAGGCGTAAATCCAAACCCGGAATGGCCGTGGAGGTCATTTCCGAAATGCAGCGCCGCGGCAGCCACGGCGTGCCGCCGCTGCTCTCGGAGATGATCATGAAAGTCTGCGCGCTAAGCCGCGGCGATTACATCTGATCACTCGAGGTTTTGCACCTGCTCGCGCATCTGCTCTATGAGCACTTTGAGATCGACGCAGATCTGCGTAAGCTCCAGACTTGCGGACTTTGATGACATGGTGTTGGCCTCGCGGTTGAACTCCTGCATCAGAAAATCCAGCTTCTTGCCTACGATGCCGCCTGCTTCGAGTATGCTTTCGCACTGTTTTACATGCGATCTGAGGCGGTCGTACTCCTCCTGCACATCGGCGCGCTCGGAGAGCAGCGCCACCTCCTGTTCAAGCCTGCCCGGATCGAGTTCAAGATCCGGAGCAAGCGCGTGAATGCGCCCGCGCAGTTTCTCCCGCACGCTCTGTGCCAGAGAACCGAGCATTTCCCCGACCGGATCGAGTTTTGCGGAGATGAGCCTGAGGCGCTCAAGCAGCGCCTCTCTGAGGTTTTGCCCTTCGCGCGCGCGGCTTGCGGCAAATTCATCAAGTGCGGCGGCAAATGCCTGTTTGCACAGCTTTTCAATTTCAGCTTCCGTCGCGGCATGCTCATGCAGCACGCCGGGATAGCTGAGAATGTCGACGGCGTTTACCGTCGCGTCCGGCACCGCCTTACGGATCTGTGCAAGCGCCGCGGCGACTGCGTCAAGCCTCGGACGGCTGATGTTCAGCGAGCCTGAGGCATCCTCGGTTACCGTGATTGTGCAGACAACCCTGCCGCGGCTTATCCTGCCTTTGAGCATTTCTTTAAACTGCGGCTCCAGAAAACTCAGGCTGTCATCGGGGGTGTTGAGCACAAAGTCCGTGAAACGGTTGTTGACGCCGCGCAGATCCGTCTGCACCCGGATCCCCGCCCCTGAAGCGCTGCCGCGCCCGGAGCCTGTCATGCTGAATATGCTGTTCATAGCTGCCATCCTCTTTTTATGATGAATATAGCAGAGACACCCCCTCCGCCGCGTCAGGTCCATGGTGGCAATCTGCTAAAATAGCCGCGTCACACACAGGCCCTGAGGTGGTAAAAATGCAGGATTATCAGCGTAAATTTATCGAACTGGCGCTCTCGCGCGGCGTGCTTAAGTTCGGCTCTTTCGTGCTTAAGTCAGGGCGCACCAGCCCTTACTTTTTCAACGCCGGCGGTTTTTGCACCGGCGAGGATCTGGCGATCCTCGGCTCCTGCTATGCCCGCCGCCTCTGCGATTCAGGCATGGATTACGATGTGCTCTTCGGGCCTGCCTACAAGGGCATTCCGCTGTGCTGCGCCACGGCGATGGCGCTCTCCTCGGAGCACCAGGTGAACGCCCCCTGGTGCTTTAACCGCAAAGAGAAAAAAGATCACGGCGAGGGCGGATCCCTGGTAGGCGCCCCGCTTAAAGGGCGCGTCGTGCTGATAGATGACGTGATCACCGCCGGTACCGCCATCCGCGAAAGCGCCGGGATCATCTCCGCGGCCGGAGCGCAATTTACCGCCGCGCTCATCGCCCTTGACCGCAAAGAGAAGGGCCACGGTGAGCTTTCGGCCATCGCCGAGGCGGAAAAAGATCTCGGCATCAAAGTGATCTCCATCGTCACTTTTGATGATCTGCTCGAGTTCCTAAAAAAAGATCCCTCTTTGGCCGCGCACCTTCCTGCTATGGAGAAATACCGCGAGAATTACGGGGTGTGAGATTTTTTGAAATCGCAAAGCGGGGCCGGCGGCCCCGTTTTTATTTTGTCAGCGCGCCTGAGAGTTCATCTGTGTCCAGCGAGGATTTGAGGATCTCGCGTTTTTCACGGATTTTTTTCTGCTCCATGACCGATTTCATGCTGTAGACGCAGCCGCAGTAGCGCTGGTTGTAAAAGCCGATCTCCTTTACGAGCTCATAGCGCCTGCCGACAAGCCCCTCCTTGCGCCAGTCTATATCCCAGTACAGCGTGCCGGGAACCGCGTCCTGGGCGGCGCGCCCGGCCCGGTCGACCTGGGGCTTGCTTTTCCAGCGCGAGGTGGCAAGCGTCGTGGTGAAGACGCGGATCCCGCGCTCTTTGGCAAAGCGCGCGGCGCGCGTGAGCCTGAAGGCAAAGCAGCGATCGCAGCGCCGGCCCCGCTCAGGCTCATCTTCAAAGCCTTTGATGCACTCAAACCATTTTGCCGTGTCATAAGGATCAACGGCGGTTTCCAGTTTTAACAGCCCGCACAGGCGCAGCCATTCGTCGCGGCGTTTTTCGTATTCATCTTGAGGCTGGATGTTGGGGTTGCAGAAAAAGACCAGGGGACGGATCCCGTTTGCGATCATGCACTCGAGCACGGCGGTGGAGCAGGGGGCGCAGCAGCTGTGAAGCAGCACCTCCCTCTCCCCCTCAGGGAGGGTCAGATCCTTTTTAGGCGAGGAAGCGCCGTAATCCTGCGGCAGGGTAAAGGTAAATTCCATGTGCGCTCCGAAAAACATCGCCGCTATCTTAACAGGGCGTCCGGGTTTAATCCGCAAAAGGGCGCTGCCGAACATAAAGAGAATGTTAAGTCTGTGCAAAGGGTTGGATCAGGCGTTTATAATAATTCGCCGCTTACGGGCGGATGGCTGAGAAAATCCGCTTTGATTATAAATATTAAACCAAAGAGCACAGCGCAAAGGCGCTTTTGCGCTGTGTCCTGGAGAGTGACATGAAAAGCCCGCGTAACCGCGTATTGCTGGCGTTGGCCGTGATCCTGGCTGCGATCTTTTTTGGGACCGCCGAGTACCTGTCAGGAGATCCTGCAAGAGTTGTTGCGCCGTTTGCCGCAGGGATCGTTGCCTGCGCCGGCGCCGTGCTGGTCTGGGATTTCTTTGGCTTAAGCCGCAGGTTCTTTTGTTTCTTTATCGCCCTGGCCGCGCTCTATGCCTCAGTGCCGCTTATCCGGCTGTGCGTCGGATCGGATTTAAGGCCTGCGGAATTTTTGGTGGCCTGCGAGGCCGCCTGCGCCGCTCTGACGCCGCTGTTGTTCCTCTGGTTTGTTTCAGGCCAGGCGCACTCGCCTAAAGTGCGCCTGTGCGCCCGCGTCGCCAGCGGGCTTTTGGCGGCCGCCCTCATCATCTTCCCGGCATCGCTGTGGTGCTACTACATCGCCATGAACCAGCTTTTGACCTCGGATATCATCCTGGCGCTGGCGCAGACCGACGGCAAAGAGAGCCTTGAATACGTGCAGGCGCATTTTACGCTGCGCTGGGCACTCGCCGGCGTGTTCATGGCGGTTCTGCTCTCCTTTTATATGTGGCTTCTGGGGCGTGTGCACGTCTCGCGCAGCAAGCCTTTTAAAGGCAGATTCGCCTGCGGGATCTTTTTGTTTGTCGTCTCCGTCTACGATCTCGTAAACGTCATCCCGGTCATTCCTTACATGGCGACATCGGTGCTCAAAGTCACCAGCATTCAGCTGCAGCAGTTTGACCGCTATTCTGAGGCATCAGAGCACCGCCGCCAAATGCTCGCGCAGTTAGGCGGCATCGCCTGCCTTCCGGGTCACGCCGGCATCTATGTGCTGATCCTGGGTGAATCGGAAAACCGCGATCACATGTCGGTGTTCGGTTATCCTCGTCCGACGACGCCTTTTATGGATTCGCTCTCAGGCGATCCGCACACGCTGTTTTTCCCCAAGGCCTATTCGAGCTTCCCGCAGACGGTGCCGTCGCTTACCTATGCGCTGACCGGCAAAAACCAGTACAACAACGCCGATCTCGTAAATTCCTTCTCGCTGCTTGAGGTGGCGCGCCGGGCCGGGTTTAAAGTCTGGTGGCTGTCAAACCAGCGCAAGTTCGGGGTGTACGAGACCCCGATCTCCGTGATCTCCTCAAGCGCCGATCACGAGTTTTGGCTCAACAGCACCGCCAAGATGTACGGGCTGTTTTATGACGAGGAACTGGCCGACAACTTCCCGGATCTTAAAGGCACGGACAACGCTCTGGTGATCGTGCATCTTATGGGATCGCATGAGCGCTACAACGAGCGCATCCCGCCTGAGGCCATGATCTTTGAGGGCTCTGCAGATCCGCGCACCGATTACTATGACGACACTGTGCGCTATACGGACGACAACGTGCGCAAGATTTACGAGAAGGTGTCCGCCCACCCGCGCTTTAAGGCCATGGTCTACATTTCCGATCACGGCGAGGATGTCACCGAGCAGTTTGACCATAACCCGGCGGCCTTCACCTTCCCCATGGTGCGCGTGCCGCTGATGATCACGGTGTCAGACGCTTACGCCCGCGACAACCGCGGCCTGATGCAGGCGCTGCGGCTGCACCGCCGCAGCGTGTGGACAAACGATCTTACGTTTGATCTCATGGCAGGGCTGATGGGGCTTAAAGGCGTGCCGCAGTATGAAAGGCGCTTTGATCTCTCATCCCCCGGCTACGGCCTTAACGAAAAGAACGCCATGACCATGCACAACCTCTATAAGGCATCAGACGATCCGGAATTCCCCAGACCCTGACCGTTTTTGCCCGGAACTGAAAACGCGCAAAAAAAGCCTTAAAAAGGGATTGCCTGCGGCTTCCCTGAGCGTATAATGTTCGCACGTTTTGCCGCCATGTGATGTGGCCTGTGCAAAATCCAGCCCTACATCCTGATGATGCGGCTGAGAAACTCCCCATGATTTTTGGGGAAATTGTTTGCAAGCAGCACTTCCTCTTGTTTTTCTAAAAAGAGCAAGAAGGCAGGTGTGTGCGTGTTCTTTTTATGGAGTCTGCTATGCAGAATCAGAGAATCAGGATCCGTCTTAAAGCTTACGATCACAGATTAATCGATCACTCGACCGCTGAGATCGTTGAGACCGCCAAGCGCACCGGCGCCCAGGTCCGCGGACCGATCCCGCTCCCTACCCGCAAGGAGCGTTACACCGTCCTTATTTCCCCGCACGTTAACAAAGATGCCCGTGACCAGTACGAGATCCGTACTCACAAGCGTCTCGTTGACATCGTGGAGCCGACTGAGAAGACCGTTGATGCGCTGATGCGCCTCGACCTCGCGGCCGGTGTGGATGTTCAGATCAGCCTTCGCTAACGATAGGGGATAAATACAATGTCAATCGGTTTAATCGGCCGCAAACTTGGTATGACCCGCGTGTTCAACGAGAACGGCAAGTCTGTTCCTGTTACCGTCATCCAGGTTGAGGCAAACCGCGTTACCCAGGTAAAGAACGCGGAAACTGACGGCTACAATGCCATTCAGGTCACCACCGGCGAGCGCAAAGCCAGCCGTATCAACAAACCTGAGACCGGCCACTTTGCTAAAGCCAAAGTCGCCGCCGGCCGCGGCCTGTGGGAGTTCCGCCTGGAGCCCGCTGAGCTGGCTGCCTATCAGGTCGGCTCTGAGATCAAGGTCGATGCTTTCAAGGATGTCAAGAAAGTCGACGTCACCGGCCAGAGCAAAGGCAAAGGCACCGCTGGTACCATCAAACGCTATCACTTCCTCCACCAGGACTTCACCCACGGCAACTCCCGTTCGCACCGTGTTCCCGGCTCCACCGGCCAGAACCAGACCCCGGGTCATGTGTTCAAGGGCAAGAAGATGGTCGGCCACATGGGTGATGAGCGCGTCACTGTGCTCGATCTTGAGCTGGTCCGTATCGACTCCGAGCGTAATCTGCTCCTCGTCAAGGGTGCCGTTCCGGGCGCCAACAACGGGGATCTGATCGTAAGGCCGAGTGTCAAAGCTTAACCCGAGGTAAAAAGATCATGGAATTAAAGATGATTGGCGCTGACAAGCCGCTGGAAGTGTCAGACAGCACCTTCGGCCGCGAGTTCAACGAGCCGCTCGTTCACCAGGTGGTCGTTTCCTTCCTGGCCAATGCACGTGCCGGCACCAAAGCCCAGAAGACCCGTTCTGAGGTCTCAGGCGGCGGCAAGAAGCCGTTCCGCCAGAAAGGCACCGGCCGCGCCCGCGCCGGTTCCACCCGTTCCCCTCTGTGGAGAGGCGGCGGCACGATTTTCGCTGCCAAGCCTCAAGACTGGAGCCAGAAAGTCAACCGCAAGATGTACCGCGTCGCCATGCGCAGCATCCTGTCCGAGCTCGTTCGCCAGGATCGTCTGCTGGTTGTTGACGATTTCAAAGTTGAAGACTGCAAGACCAAGACCCTGGTTGCCAAACTTAAGGCGATGGATCTCAAGCAGGCTCTGATTGTCACCGAGGCTTTCGATGAGAACCTGATGCTGGCTTCCCGCAACCTTTACAAGGTTGACGTCTGCCAGCCGGGCACTTCAGAGTTCAACCCTGTTAACCTGATCGGCTACGAGAAGATCGTGATGACCTCCGCCGCAGTCAAAAAGGTCGAGGAGCTTCTTAAATGATTTCCGACGCACGTATTTACAACATCCTGATTGCCCCGGTCGTCACCGAGAAGAGCAACCTGGAGCAGACCAAAAGGAACACCTACGTGTTCAAGGTCGCAACTGATGCGACTAAAGAGGAGATCAAGGCCGCTGTGCAGAAGATCTTCAAAGTCGCCAAGGTTCTGAGTGTCCGCACCCTGAACGTTCAGGGCAAGACCCGCCGCACCGTTCACGGCATCGGCAAGCGCTCTGACTGGAAGAAGGCTTATGTCCGTCTCCCTGAGGGCGTCACTCTTGATGTATCTGCTGCCAATGTGCAGGCTGATAAGGAGAGCAAATAATGGCAATCGTTAAGGCAAAGCCTACCTCGCCGGCTCGTCGTCACGTTGTCCAGGTTAAGACCCCTGGCCTTTGGAAAGGCGGCCCTTACACCCCGCTCGTGGTTGAGAAGCGCAAGACCGGCGGCCGTGACAACTACGGTCACATCTCCACCCGCCACATCGGCGGCGGCCACAAGCAGCGTTACCGCCTGATCGACTTCAAACGCCAGAAAGACGGCATTGAGGCCAAGGTTGAGCGTATCGAGTACGATCCCAACCGTTCGTCTCACATCGCCCTGATCCTTTATACGGACGGGGTGCGCAGCTACATCCTGGCCCCTGAGGGCTTAAAGGTCGGCGACAAGATTGTCTCCGGCGCTGATGCCCCGATCGCAGTGGGCAACACGCTGCCTCTGGAGAACATTCCTCTGGGCACCGTGGTTCACGGCGTGGAACTCGTTCCGGGCAACGGCGCTCAGTTCGCCCGTTCCGCCGGCGCTTACTGCGAAGTCCTGGCCCGTGAAGGCGCTTATGTCACCCTGCGCATGCGCTCGGGTGAAATGCGCCGCGTGCTGGCCGGCTGCCGCGCCACGATCGGCGAGGTCGGCAACGGCGAGCACATGCTCGAACAGCTGGGCAAAGCTGGCGCCAAACGCTGGCGCGGCATCCGTCCTACCGTTCGCGGCATGTCAATGAACCCTATTGATCACCCGCATGGCGGTGGCGAGGGCCGTAACAAGGGTATTCAGCCGCGTTCACCGTGGGGTACTCCTTGCAAGGGCTACAAGACCCGCAAGAACAAGCGTACTGAGAAGTACATTGTTCACCACCGTTAACCGTTTAGCGAGGATTTAAGATGCCACGTTCTCTGAAGAAAGGACCTTTCATTGACGAGTCCTTACTGAAGAAGGTTCAGCAGGCCCAGCAGTCCGGCGATAAAAAGCCCATCAAGACCTGGTCCCGCCGTTCAGTTGTTATTCCGGCCATGATCGGCCTGACCATTGCAGTTCACAACGGTCACCAGCACGTGCCGGTATTCATTACCGATGACATGGTTGGTCACAAGTTAGGCGAGTTCGCCCCGACCCGTACCTTCCACGGCCATTCACTGTCCAGCGATGCGGACGCCGCAAAGCCGGCGGCGGCACCGGCGGCAGCTTCGGCGGCTCCGGCAGCTAAATAACAGGAGAGTAAATAATGGAAGTCAAAGCAGTACACCGTTACGCTCGCTCTTCTGCGCAGAAGACCCGTCTGGTCGCTGACCAGGTTCGCGGCCTGCCGGTTCAGAAGGCTCTGGATCTCCTCAAGCACAGCCCCCGCAAGGCCGCCGTGCTCGTCAGGAAGGTTCTGGTCTCTGCCGTTGCCAACGCGCAGAACAACAACTCCCTGGATCCGGATACCTTAAAGGTTTCCAAGATCCTGATCGACGAGGGCCCGTCCCTGAAGCGCATCATGCCGCGTGCCAAAGGCCGCGCTGATCGCATCGTGAAGCGTACCTCCCACATCACCATCGTTGTGGCTGACAGGTAACAGGAGTTTAGAATGGGTCAGAAAATTAATCCGAACGGAATCCGCCTGGGCATTACCAAGCCGTACATTTCCACTTGGTACGCCAGCAGCAAAGTATTCCCGGCCAATGTCAAGAGCGACATCGAAGTGCGTTCTTTCCTGAGCAAGGAACTTGAGAACGCCTCTGTGTCCAAGATCCTGATCGAGCGCCCTGCAAAGAGCATTCGCGTGACGATCTGCACCGCCCGCCCGGGCATCGTGATCGGCAAGAAAGGCGAGGATGTCGAGCGCCTGCGCAAGCAGATCGCCGCCATCGCCGGCGTTCCTGCCCAGGTGAACATCTCCGAGATCCGCAAGCCGGACCTCGACGCTAAACTGGTTGCCGACTCGATCGCCTCCCAGCTCGAGCGCCGCGTCATGTTCCGCCGCGCCATGAAGAAGGCTATTCAGAACGCCATGCGCGCCGGCGCCGAGGGCGTTAAGGTTGAGGTCGCCGGCCGTCTGGGCGGCGCCGAGATCGCCCGTACCGAGTGGCTGCGCGAGGGTCGCGTCCCTCTGCACACCCTGCGTGCCGACATCGACTACGCGCTGTCCGAGGCTGTGACCACTTACGGCACCATCGGCGTGAAAGTCTGGATCTTCAAGGGCGAAGTCTTAGGCCAGATGCCTCTGGCTGCCGAGCAGGCCGATGACAGCAATGGTTCTGTCGCTCCTGCCGGGCGTCACCGTCGCGGTGACTCAGCCCGCAACGGCCGCGGCCGCCGCGGCGCCGCTTCTGCCGACAAGGCAGCTGCGCCCCGCAAAGCTGAAGCCGCTTCAGCCGATGAAAAGGCTGAATAACGGAGGAATATAAATGTTACAGCCTAAACGTACTAAGTATCGCAAGACTCAGAAAGGCCGCAATGAGGGTCTGTGCTACGCAGGTTCCACTGTCGCCTTCGGCGATTTCGGCCTGAAAGCCACTTCCCGCGGCGCCATTACCGCCCGCGAGATCGAGGCGGCCCGCCGCGCGTTCACCCGTGAGATGAACCGCCAGGGCAAGGTGTGGATCCGCGTGTTCCCTGACAAGCCTATCACTCAGAAAGCTCTGGGCGTTCGTATGGGCAAAGGCAAGGGCACCGTTGAGTACTGGGTCGCTCCGATCCAGCCCGGCCGCGTGCTTTTCGAAGTCAGCGGCATTCCTGAGAACATCGCCCGCGAGGCTTTCCGCCTGGCGTCCGCGAAGCTCTCCGTCACTACTTCCTTTGTTCGCAAGCAGGTGATCTGATGAAAGCCAGTGATTTACGCAATAAGTCGGTTGAGGAGCTCTTAAAGGAGCTTGACGGCCTGAACCGTGAACAGTTCAACCTCCGTTATCAGTTAAAGACTGGTACTCTCCGTCAGACCAACAATGTCAGAAACGTCCGCCACGACATCGCTCGTGTGAAGACCGTTCTTACTGAAAAAAAGAACGCTGCCAAGGCTAAATAAGAGGAAGAGCAAATGACTGAAGAGCAGAAAACTGTGAAGTCCGCACGCTCCCTCCGCGGCCGTGTGGTTTCCGACAAAATGATGAAGGCCTGTGTGGTCGCCGTTGAGCGTCGTGTCAAACACCCTGTGTATGGCAAGATCATCACCAAGACCACGAAGTTCCATGTTTCCGATCCCAACAACGAAGCTCATGAGGGCGACGTTGTGGAGATTGTCGAGGGCAGACCCGTGTCCAAGACCATCGCCTGGAGACTGAGCAAGATCGTGGAGAAGGCTCAAAAGGTCTGATCCTGATTTAACGAGACCGCAACAGCGTGAGCTGTTGCGGTCTTTATTTTTGTGTGGTAATATACAGCGCCTTTCATTCTCCGTGAGTGAGGGGTACGTTTGTTTTTTATAACCGGAGCATTTGCAAATGATCCAGATGCAAAGCATTCTTGACGTCGCCGACAACTCGGGCGCGCGTTCCGTAATGTGCATTAAGGTCCTCGGAGGATCCCACCGCCGTTACGCCGGCATTGGCGACATCATTAAGGTGTCCGTCAAAGACGCAATCCCGCGCGGCAAAGTCAAGAAAGGCGATGTGGTTGATGCTGTGGTCGTCCGCACCAAGAAAGGTGTGCGTCGCCCTGACGGCTCACTCATTCGCTTTGACAGCAACGCTGCAGTCCTGCTGACTGCACAGCACGAGCCTATTGGCACCCGTATTTTCGGACCGGTCACCCGCGAGTTACGCACCGAGACCTTCATGAAGATCGTGTCACTGGCTCCTGAAGTACTCTAACACGAGGGTATAGAAGAGAATGGCAGCGAAAATTCGCACCAATGACGAAGTGATCGTCATCGCCGGCAAAGACAAGGGCAAGACTGGCAAAGTCACCCGCGTCCTGACCGACGAGCACAAAGTGGTTGTTGAGGGTATCAACGTCCACAAGAAGCACCAGAAACCGAACCCGAACCTTGGCATTCCCGGCGGCATCGTCGACATCAACGCTCCTATGGACGTTTCCAATGTCGCGATTTACAACCCGGATACCAAAAAAGCTGATCGCGTTGGATTCCGTTTTGAAGAGGGCAAGAAAGTCCGTTTCTTCAAGTCCAACGGCAAGATCATCGCTTCCAGTGCCAAGTAAGCGTCATTTAACAGGAGTATAACGATGGCGAAACTGCATGATTTATACAAGCAGGAAGTAATCAAAAAGTTAACTGAGAAATTTGGTTACAAGACGGTCATGCAAGTCCCTCGGATTGTGAAAATCACCCTTAACATGGGTGTTGGTGAAGCGGTTGCAGACAAGAAGATTCTTGAGAACGCTGCACGCGATATGGCCGCTATTTCCGGCCAGAAGCCTCTGATCACCAAAGTTCGCAAATCTGTAGCGGGCTTCCATATTCGTGAAGGCTATCCAATCGGCTGCAAGGTTACCCTGCGCGGCGAGCGCATGTGGGAATTCCTCGAGCGCTTAATTGTGATCGCTATTCCGCGCATCCGCGATTTCCGCGGTCTTTCCCCTAAGTCATTCGACGGCAGAGGGAATTACTCGATGGGCGTGCGCGAGCAGATCATTTTCCCTGAAATCGACTACGACAAGGTAGATGCCGTGCGTGGACTGGATATCACCATTACCACCACCGCCAAGACCGACGACGAGGGCCGCGCCCTTCTCGAGGCCTTTAGCTTCCCTTTCCGTACTCAGGCGTCAAAGTAATTCGAGGAAGACGAACCTTATGGCTAAGAAGTCAATGATTAACAGAGATCTGAAGAGAAAAGCTCTTGCCGAGAAATATCGTGCGAAGCGTTCAGAGCTCAAAAAGATTATTTCCAGTGTTTCTTCATCTGATGAAGATCGCTTTGCCGCAGTTCTGGCCCTGGCCAAGCTGCCGCGCGATTCCAGCCCTTGCCGTCAGCGCAATCGCTGCTCAGAGACCGGCCGTCCGCACGGCTATCTGCGCAAGTTTGGCTTAAGCCGCATTAAGCTGCGCGAGCACATGATGCGCGGTGAGATCCCTGGTCTGCACAAGGCAAGCTGGTAAGAGGAGAAATACAGAATGATGCA
This sequence comes from Succinatimonas sp. UBA7265, assembly GCA_002473165.1. Lineage (GTDB taxonomy): Bacteria > Pseudomonadota > Gammaproteobacteria > Enterobacterales > Succinivibrionaceae > Succinivibrio. The sequence goes on along the minus strand of DKSD01000094.1, from coordinate 71,611 downwards.
AGATCCTATTGCGGATTTACTGACCCGCATTCGCAACGGCCAGCGCGCTGGCAAAGTCAGCGTCACCTGCCCGTCTTCCAAGCAGAAACTGGCGATCGCCAACCTGCTGGTGAAGGAAGGCTACATCGCTTCCGTCGAAGAGACCGGCGATGTTAAGAAAGTTCTGGAAATCGGCCTCAAGTATTACGAGGGCAAGCCGGTTGTGGAACTCATTCAGAGAGTTTCCCGCCCCGGCCTGCGCATTTACAAGAAGTGCCGTGACCTGCCGCGCATTATGAACGGCCTTGGCATTGCGGTCATTTCGACCTCCAAGGGCATCATGACCGACCGCGCCGCCCGCAAAGACGGCTTAGGCGGCGAAGTTATCTGCTACGTCGCATAAGGGAGGACACCATGTCTCGTATTGCTAAGGAAATCATCCCTATTCCCCAGGGCATTGAAGTCACGATCGACGGTCAGAACGTCACCGTGAAGTCAAAGAAAGGCCAGATGAACCTGAACGTCCACCCCACTGTCACGGTGAAAGTCGAGGACAACGCCATCAAGGTTGCCCAGAAGACTGAAGGCAAAGAAGCCAACATGCAGTCCGGCACCGTTCGCGCTCTGCTTCACAACATGGTTGTGGGCCTGGATAAAGGCTTTGAGATCGCCATGAAGCTCGTGGGCGTCGGTTACCGCGCTCAGGCCAAGGGCAAGGTCTTAAACCTGGTCGTCGGTTTCTCCCACGAGGTCAACTATGACCTTCCCGAGGGCGTTACCGCTGAGACCCCTACTCAGACTGACATCATCCTCAAAGGGTATGACAAGGCTGTTTTAGGTCAGGTCGCTGCCAATCTCCGTGAGATCCGTCACCCTGAGCCTTACAAAGGCAAAGGCATTCGTTACGCCGACGAAGTGATTCATCTCAAAGAAGCTAAGAAGAAATAATAGGGTGGCTTAACATGTTTCTGAAAAAACAGGCACGTATGCGCCGCGCCGGCAAGTCCCGCGCCAAGATGCATGAGCTGGGTGTTACCCGTCTGGTTGTCACCCGCACTCCGCGTCACATTTATGCACAGATCATCAGTGCTGACAACAAGGTTCTGGCTTCCGCCAGCACACTTGAGAAGGATCTCGTAAAGGATCTCAAGTACACCGGCAATGTCGAGGCTGCCAAGCTCATCGGCAAGACCGTTGCTGAGCGCGCCAAAGCCGCTCAGATTGAGACCGTCGCCTTTGACAGGTCCGGTTATCTGTATCACGGCCGTGTTGCAGCTCTGGCTGATGCTGCCCGCGAAGCCGGCCTTAAATTCTAAGAGGTGCATTAAATGCATAGAAATGAAGAATCTCAGGCAGGTGAGCTGCAGGAAAAACTGGTTGCAGTCAACCGTGTCGCGAAAGTGGTCAAAGGTGGCCGTATTTTCTCCTTCACCGCTCTGACTGTGGTTGGTGACGGCAACGGCCGCGTGGGCTTCGGCTACGGCAAAGCCGGCGAAGTTCCCGCTGCCATTCAGAAGGCCATTGAGCAGGCCCGCCGCAACGTCAACAATACCATCACCCTGAACAACGGGACGCTGTTCCACGCTGTCAAGGGCGAGCACTCCGGCTCCATGGTTTACATGCAGCCCGCCTCAGAAGGTACCGGCATTATCGCCGGCGGCGCTATGCGTGCCGTTCTTGAGGTTGCCGGTGTCCGCAACGTGCTGGCCAAAGCCTACGGCTCAACCAACCCGATCAATGTGGTTCGCGCCACTGTCGCCGCTCTGGCCTCAATGCGCACTCCGGAAACCGTCGCTGCCAAGCGCGGCCTTTCCGTGAAAGAAATCCTGGAGTAAGAAAATGGCTGATAAGAAAACCATCAAAGTTACCCAGACCAAGAGCACCATTGGCCGTCTCCCCAAGCACATCGAGACCGTTCGCGGCCTTGGTCTGCGCCGCATCGGTCACACCGTTGAACTCGAGGACACCCCTTCAGTTCGCGGCATGATCAACAAAGTCAGCTACATGGTTAAGGTCGAGGAATAAGCAATGGAACTGTCACTTAATTCCTTAAAGCCCGCTAAGGGCTCCCGCCGCAAGGCGGTTCGCGTCGGCCGTGGCATTGGCTCCGGCATGGGCAAGACCTGCGGCCGCGGCATCAAAGGCGCCGGCGCCCGCAAGAGCGCTCACAAGCGCCCTGGTTTCGAAGGCGGTCAGATGCCGATGAAGATCCGTCTGCCTAAATTCGGTTTCTGGTCAAAGAAGGCCACCATCACCACTGATGTGCCTTTAAATGACTTAAACCGCGTTGAGGGCGACGTGATCGATCTCGAGGCTCTGCAGAAGGCTCACCTGGTCACCAAGAAGATCAAATTCGTCAAGATCGTGCTTTCACGCGTTCCTTCCTTCAATAAGAAGGTCACCGTGAAGGGTCTTGGCGTGACCAAGGGTGCGAAGGCTGCCATTGAGGCCGCCGGCGGCACCATTGAAGTGGCCAAGTACATCACTGATGCAGCCGATCGCCGTGCCGCTTCGCAGAAGCGTTCTGCGGCCAAGAGCAAGGCCCGCATCGACAAGGTCCTCAAGGAAGGCATCAAGAAGCCTGCCAAGAAGGCCAAGGCTGAGAAGAAGGCCTGATTAAGGCCAGGCGCCCGCAAGGGCGCCTTTGAAAGAGGTTCGCATGGCTAGAAAATCGCTTTTTGACAGAAGTCGCGAAGCAATGGAGAAGGCTGAGAAGAATTCCGGCAAGTCCGAGATCCGCTCGCGCCTGCTCTTTGTGTTCCTCGGGCTGGTTATGTTCAGGCTCGGTTCCTACATTCCGGTGCCCGGTGTTAACGCTGACGTTCTGGCGCGCGTTTTCGAAGAACAGAGCGGGACCATCCTGGGAATGTTCAACATGTTCTCCGGAGGCGCTTTGGAGCGCGCTTCGGTGCTCGCGTTGGGCATCATGCCTTACATTTCGGCCGCGATTATCATTCAGCTGCTTGCAGTGATTAACAAAAGCCTGTCAGAACTCCGCAAGGAGGGCGAATCAGGCCGCCGCAAGATCACTCAGTACACCCGTGTGTCAACCCTGTTCCTTGCCGCTTTGCAGGGCATGGGTATCGCCACCGGCATTCCTAACATGGTGCCTGGCCTCGTTGACAACCCGGGCTTTGGTTTTTACTTCGTAACGACCGTAAGCCTGGTTACGGGCACCATGCTGCTGATGTGGCTTGGCGAGCAGATCACTGAGCGCGGTATCGGCAACGGTATCTCGCTGATCATTTTCGCCGGCATCGTGGCAGGGCTTCCCAGCGCACTGGGCAGAACCTTTGAGCAGTCGCGTCAGGGTGATCTGTCGACTATCGCGCTGCTGATCATCGGCGCCGTGGTGGTAGTCGTGACTTTCTTCGTGGTCTTTGTTGAAAGAGGCCAGCGCAAGATCGTCATCGAGTATGCCAAGCGCCAGGTCGGCAACCGCATTTACTCGGCTCCTCGCTCAAATCTGCCGCTTAAGATCAACATGTCGGGCGTGATCCCGGCGATCTTTGCATCGTCGATCATTCTGTTCCCTGGCACGGTGGTTTCCTGGTTTGGTCAGGGCGACAACCCCGTAGCCAATGTGCTCGGTGAGATTTCGCTTTTCATCCAGCCGGGGCAGCCGCTGTATGAGCTGATCTATGCTGCAGCGATCGTGTTCTTCACCTTCTTCTATACGGCTCTTATTTTCAATCCTCGTGAGGTTGCCGATAACCTCAAGAAGGGCGGAGCGTTCATCCCGGGCATCAGGCCGGGTGAGCAGACGGCCAAGTTCATTGACAAGGTCATGAGCAGACTGACCCTTTCGGGTTCTATCTACATGGTCTTTGTGTGCCTGGTTCCGCAGCTTCTGATGAACTGGTTTAACGTCCAGTTCTATTTCGGCGGCACCTCGCTGCTCATTATCGTGGTCGTGACCATGGATTTCGTTGCCCAGCTGCAAAGTCACATGATGAACCAGCAATACGGCGACATAATGAGAAAAGCGAATTTAAGAAATTACGGTCGTTAGAATTTTTCGGGAGATAGAAATGAAAGTTGGTGCTTCTGTTAAAAAGATGTGCCGCAACTGCAAAGTGGTTCGTCGCCACGGCGTGGTCCGCATTATCTGTTCAAATCCCAAGCACAAGCAGCGTCAGGGCTGATTGCTTGGAAAAGTTTTGAGTTGAATTAGAAGTTCAGCTCCTGTATAATCATACAGCTTTACGGCACTGGACTATGTCCGGTGCCTTTCTTACTGCCAAATAGGCACTATGTTTGGTTGCCGCGTATCCTTAAACGGGCTTTGCGGTGACTGTTTTTGTTTGACCTTATATTAGGAGATCGATAGTGGCCCGTATTGCTGGCATTAACGTGCCTGACCAGAAGATTGCCTCGATTGCATTGCAGTCGATCTATGGCATCGGCCCCACCCGCGCCCGCGACATTCTCGCAGCCGTCGGTGTTGACCCGAACGTTAAGTTCAAAGATATTGATGAAGCTTCAGTGGACAAGATCCGCGCCGAAGTCGCCAAATACTCTGTAGAAGGCGATCTGCGTCGTGAGGTCACCATGAATATCAAGCGCCTTATTGACCTTGGCACTTATCGCGGCCTTCGTCACCGCCGCGGCCTTCCGGTCCGCGGACAGCGTACCAAGACCAATGCACGCACCCGCAAGGGCCCGCGCAAGAGCGTTAAGAAATAAGGAGAAGCTAGATGGCTGAAGAAATCAAACAGGCTGCCCCTGCCGCAGCCGCCGCTCCTGCTGCAACCGCCGAGGCCGCCGCTCCTGCGCGCGCCGCCGTTCGTGGCAAGCGTTCCAAGAAACAGATTGCAGACGGTGTTGCACACATCCATGCATCTTTCAACAACACCATTGTGACCATCTCCGATCGCCAGGGCAACGTGCTTGCCTGGGCAACCGCCGGTGGTTCAGGATTCCGCGGCTCCCGCAAGTCCACTCCGTATGCAGCCCAGGTTGCAGCAGAGCGCGCCGGCGAAGCTGCCAAGGAATATGGTGTCAAGAACCTTGAGGTTATGGTTAAGGGCCCGGGCCCTGGCCGCGAGTCTTCAATCCGTGCATTAAATGCGCTGGGTTACAAGATCACGAACATCACCGATGTTACCCCTATCCCTCATAATGGTTGCCGCCCGCCCAAGAAGCGCCGTGTTTAATCATTAGCAAAGTTTCTGGAGAAAGATAAATGGCAAAATACACAGGACCTGCCCTGAAATTAAGCCGCCGTGAGGGTGTTGACCTTTTCCTCAAGTCAGGCGTGCGTGCCGTTGCAGACAAGTGCAAGCTTGACCAGGCCCCTGGCCAGCATGGCGCAGACAAGACCCGCCTTTCCGATTACGGCGTTCAGCTCCGCGAGAAGCAGAAAGTCCGCCGCATCTACGGTGTTCTGGAGCGTCAGTTCCGCAATTACTACAAGAAAGCCGCCAGAATGCCGGGCAACACCGGTGAGAACCTGCTGCAGCTTCTTGAAGGCCGTCTGGACAATGTCGTCTACCGCATGGGCTTCGGCTCAACCCGCATGGAAGCCCGCCAGCTGGTGTCCCACAAGGCCATCACTGTCAATGACCACATTGTGAACATTCCTTCTTACGAAGTTCAGCCCAATGACGTTGTTGCCGTCCGCGAGAAAGCCAAGAAGCAGGTTCGCATCAAGGCCGCCCTTGACCTTTCCGGGCAGCGCGCCCTCAAGCCTACCTGGATGGATGTCGACACCGACAACATGAAGGGCACTTACAAGAACAAGCCTGAGCGCGCCGAGCTGCCTTCCGACATCAAGGAACAGCTCATCGTCGAGTTGTACTCTAAGTAAAGGCTGAATCAGGCCACTGTGCCACAGCACCGAATGTTAATGTGGGGTATCTCTAGTGTCTGTATGTGAACTGCTGAAACCTAAGCCCGTGGACTTTACCGAAGTTGGCGCGAATTCCGCTCACGTCGTGTTAGAGCCTCTGGAGCGGGGTTTCGGTCATACCCTGGGCACGGCGCTCAGCGGCGTCCTGCTCAAAACCATGGCGGGTACGGCGGTGGATGCGTTGCGCATCGAAGGCGTGAAAGACGTCACCGGCGTTAAAAAAGATCTGGTTGAACCGATCTACGAGGTGGTGATCAACTGCAAGACCCTCGCGGTCAAGTCAGCAACCCCTCTGTCATCCCCGGTATGGCTTAGCGCGGAGAAAAAAGGCGAAGGCCCGGTCAAGGCTTCCGACTTTGAATGCCCGGAAGGGATCTCCTTTGTCAATCCGGATGCGGTTATCTGCACGCTGAAAGACGCTAAGTCCTCAGTGTCGCTGAAACTGCGCATTACCTCAGGCCACGGCTATGCCCTGGCCAGATCGGAGCAGCACATCCCTGCATCCGAAGAGGGTGACATCCTCATTGACGCCAGCTACACCCCGGTAACCCGTTTCGTGTACGGAATCGAGTCTGCCCGTGTTGAGCAGCGCACGGATTTGGACCGCCTGGTCATCGATATCGAGACCAACGGGTCGATCTCTCCTGATGATGCCATCAAGAGCGGCGCTGATCTGTTAAAGAGCGTGATTTCCAATATCGTCAACAAAGAAGAGATCGCCGAGCAGGCGCTTGCGCCTTCGGCTCCTCCTCTTCCGGATCCGGTGCTTATGCAGCCGGTCGACGATCTGGAGCTTACGGTCAGATCCGCCAACTGCCTTAAAGCGGAAAACATTATTTACATCGGTGATTTGGTACAGCGTACCGAAGTCGAGCTGCTTAAGACCCCCAACCTGGGCAAGAAGTCCCTGACCGAAATCAAGGACGTCCTCGCACAGCGCGGCCTCTCATTAGGCATGAGAGTTGCCAACTGGCCGCCTCCGGGGCTTAAGTCATCGAATAAGTAACCTATTTTTAAGAAAGGAATCAGGAAATGCGTCATCGTTTAGCCGGCCGTCATTTAGGCCGCACCGCCGCACACCGTGCTGCGCTGTACCGCAATCTTGCAAACGCTCTGTTTACCTATGAAGTGATCAAGACCACTCTGCCTAAGGCAAAGGAACTGCGTCGCTTTGCAGAGCCCTTAATCACTCTGGCCAAGGTTGACTCCGTCGCCCACCGCCGCCTGGCTTTCGCCAGACTGCGCGATGATGCGGTCGTCAACAAGCTCTTCACTGTGATCGGCAAACTTTCCGCCGAGCGCAAGGGCGGTTACACCCGTATCCTCAAGGCAGGCCGTCGTCCCGGTGATCAGGCTCCTGTAGCCTACATCATGCTCGTCGATCGTCCCGCCAAGGCCGAGAAAAAGGCTGAGCAGCCTGCAGAGGCTGAGGCCAAGTAATTTGCCGGGCGCTGCGCCTTAAGCGCTGCGCCCGTCTCCGTTTTCTGCTTTATCAACTGTATAGACGAGGGTAAAACCTTGGATCAGAATTTTGATTCTTTAAAGCCGAACATCAAGGATATCCAGACTCTCTCCGAGAATAAATTCCGCGTTACCCTTGAGCCCTTCGCGCCGGAGTATGCCCACATTGTCGGCACCGCGCTCCGCCGCATCATGCTCTCCTCGATACCCGGCTATGCGATCTCCTCAGTGGAAATCGACGGCGTCGTGCATGAATACAGTGCAGTTGAAGGCATTCAGGAGGACATCCTTTTAGTCCTGCTGAACTTAAAAGAAGTTGCTGTCGCTGTCGACGGCCTGCTGCATGACGATCCGGTGCTTGAGATCCGCAAGCAGGGCATCGGCCCGGTTACCGCTGCCGACATTACCTGCCCGGGCGGCGTTTCCGTCAAGAACCCGGATTTGCTGATCTGCCATCTGACCGATGACAAGACCGAGATCAAGATGCACCTGCATGTGTCCCGCGGCCGCGGCTATTGCCCGGTGGTGGCTCATCCTTCCGTTGACGGCCAGGATGACCGTTTTATCGGACGCCTGCTCATAGATCCTTCCTACTGCCCGGTACTCAATGTGGCCGTGCATGAAGAGAAGCTCTCGTCTGGCGCGGAGAAGCTGATGCTTGACATCGAGACGAACGGCACCATCGATCCGCAAAACGCGGTCAGCATCGCCGCCACGATCTTTGCCGATCAGTTAGGCTCGTTCGTCGACATCCGCAACAGCGTCGCTCCGGTCGAGGACGTCGCCATGCGCCCGCTCATCGATCCGAAGCTCATCTGCCCGGTTGAAGATCTCGAACTCACCGTCCGTTCGGCTAACTGCCTGAAGACTGAGGGGATCAAATACATCGGCGATCTGGTCCAGAAGACCGAAGTCGAACTGCTTAAGACCCCGAACCTCGGCAAGAAGTCGCTTACCGAGATCAAGGATGTGCTCGCTGAGCGCGGGCTTTCTTTGGGCATGCGCCTGGAGAACTGGCCGCCTGCGGATCTCGATGTTTCCCAGCACTGAGTTGTGAATTAAAATCAGGGGGATGCCGAAAGACATCCCCATTTTTTTTGCGAGGTGCTTATGTCTAAGGTTCAGGAACTGTCAGATGAGGAACTCGACGCCTTCACTGATTACGCTTTAAATCTCTTCAAAGCCTCGGCCGAGGAGAGCCTGTACGCCAATGATCCGCAAAGCTATGCCAAGGTGCACGACCTGCTAAACGGCAACGGGGAACTCGAGGCGGCCGCAGAGGACGGCGTAGTTGCGCTTGATCCCGATGACGTGGGCGACGGCGAGGTCGTGCGCATCTCTTTTACCGTGGTAAGGCCCGGTGAGCGCGTGCACCTTGCTGACGTCTACGTGACCTCGGACGGCATGGCCGACCACCTGGGAACCGTGGTGTGGTTTCCGGACACGGACTGCTGGTTTGAGTAAAAACATTCAAGGCGCCTTCAGGCGCCTTGAATGTTCATTAGCTTAAGGATTGATGGTGATGGGCGTGCCCACGTCCACCAGCGCCATGAACTGATCCAAATCCGGGTTGAGCAGCGCGATGCAGCCGTTTGTCCAGTCGGTGCGCTGCACGGTTTCCTGGTATTCGCCGCGCGTGGCCGGCTGGCCGTGGACCATGATCATCCCGCCGGGTCTGGCGCCGTGGGCGCGGGCGTTGGCGATGTCGCGGGCGTTGGGATAGGAAATGTGGAACGCCTTGTAGAAGCGCGAGTTGTTTTTAATGTAATCGAGGGTGTACGTGCCTTCGGGAGTACGGCGATCGCCTTCGAACTCCTTTTTCCCGACCGGGCGGTCAGAGAGGGCGATCCAGAATTTTTTGACCACCTGATCGCCGCGCATCAGCAGCATCTGGTGGCTGCGTTTGTTGACGATCACCTTGTCTATGAGGCCTTTGTGCCGGCCTGAATCTGCGACCAGCGCCGTCAGGTTGTTCACGCGTTTGAGCTTCGTGTAATCGAACTCTTCGTCATAAGGCACGCCGGAGCTGACTGCCGCCGCCATAAGATCAGGCGGCAGAGCACGAAAGCCCTGTGCGCAGGCAAGGTTTATGCCCAGCACAGCGGCGATCATGCCGTAAACTGCTTTTTTCAAAATGTTCTCCGAAAAATGATGACGCGAAGCCGCTCCACGCTTCCGCATCTGTATCAGTCAAGCCCTGTCTGTAGTCAGGACGCTCTATATTATAATAATTAGCTCTAATTTAGATCGAGTGTATGCAAGATTGCAGCCTGAATCAGCATAAATGTGCGCGGCTGCACCTAAATTGCCGGAACAACCGGCATCTTACAGGAATAAGACATGTCCGAAGAGCGTGATGCCAAACAACTGAGCCTTGAAGGCATTGAGACCCGCCCGCTGCATGAATTTGCCGAGGACGCGTATCTCAACTATTCGATGAACGTGATCCGCGATCGCGCCCTGCCATCAGTCCAGGACGGCATGAAGCCTGTGCAGCGGCGCATCATCTACGCCATGGCCAAACTGGGTATAACTCCCAAATCCAAGCACGTGAAGTCAGCCCGCACCGTAGGCGAGGTGCTGGGCAAATATCACCCGCACGGCGACAGCGCCTGCTATGAGGCCATGGTGCTTATGGCTCAGCCTTTCAGCTACCGCTACCCGCTCATAGAAGGGCAGGGCAACTGGGGTGATGTCGAAGATCCAAAATCCTTTGCCGCCATGAGGTACACTGAGGCCCGGCTGGCCCCGTACTCAGGCGTGCTGCTTGATGAGCTCAGTTCAGGCTGTGTCGACTGGGTGCCTAATTTTGACGGCACTGTGGATGAACCTAAATACCTGCCCTCGCGCCTGCCGAACATCCTGTTGAACGGCACGACAGGCATCGCCGTGGGCATGGCCACCGACATCCCGCCGCACAACCTCAGGGAAATCGCGGATGCCGTGATTTACCTGGCCGATCATCCGGATGCCAGCGTGCAGGATCTCATGAAATTCGTGGCCGGGCCTGATTACCCGACAAAAGCGCAGATCACCTCCTCGCCGCAGGAGCTCGAGCACATCTACCTTACGGGCAGGGGCAGCATCAGGATGCGCGCCGTCTGGGAGCAGGAGAAGGAAGGCATAGTCATCAAGGCCCTGCCTTACCAGGTCTCAGGCGGCCAGGTCGAGAAAGAGATCGCCGATCTGATGGTGAAGAAGAAACTGCCGCTGGTTGCGGATGTCATCAACGCCTCAGACCACAATGATCCCTGCCGCCTGGTGATCGTGCCGCGCTCGCGCCGCGTCGATCCTGAGGAGCTCATGGAATACCTCTATGCCATGACAGATCTTGAGAACACGTACCGCGTGAACCTCAACATCCTGGGGCTTGACGGCAGGCCGCAGGTAAAAGATCTCAGGACGATCCTCTCCGAGTGGCTGCAATATCGCATAGAGACCGTGAAAAAACGCCTGAGCCACCGCTTAGGCGAGGTGAACTCCCGTCTGCACCTGCTGGACGGGCTGATGACGGTGTTTTTAAACCTCGATGAGGTCATCAGGATCATCCGCGAAAACGACAAACCTAAAGCGGTGCTGATGCAGCGCTTCGGCCTTGACGAGGAGCAGGCGGACTACATACTTGAGACCAGGCTGCGCCAGCTTGCAAGGCTTGAGGAGATGAAGCTTAAAGCCGAGCAGGAGAAACTGCAAAAGGAGAAGGCGCACCTTGACACGCTTTTGGGCTCCGAGGCCCGCCTGAAGACGCTCATCAAGCGCGAGATCGCCGCGGACGCCAAGCTTTACGGCGATGAGCGCATGAGCCCGATAGTCGCGCACGAGAGCGCCGCCGCAGTGTCGGCGGACGAACTGGTGCCGAGCACCCCGGTGACCGTGATCCTCTCGAAGATGGGCTGGGTGCGCGCGGCCTCGGGCGCCGATGTGGACGCCGAGCATATGTCATATCGCAGCGGCGACGGCTTCCTCTCCAAAGCCTCGGGCATGAGCTCGGACGCCGCCGCGTTCCTCACCTCAAAAGGGCGCGTCTACAACGCCGATATCGCTGCGCTGCCGTCGGCCAGGGGGCAGGGCGAGCCGCTTTCGGCCAAGCTCAGCCTGGCGCCTGATGAGCAGGTGCTTTGTGTGATCATCCCGAAAAAGGATGATCTTTACCTCATCGCCAGCGATCACGACTACGCATTCCTCACCCGCGGCGAATCGCTGCTCACCCGCATGAAGGCCGGCAAGGCGCTTGTGCGCCTCGATGACGACGCCCGTTTGTTTACGCCGCAGCGCGTCAGCGATGTCGCAGCGGACCTGCTTGTGGCGGTAAGCCGCCAGGGCAGGATCCTCATCTTTAAGCTCTCAGAGCTTCCGGAACTGCCCTCAGGCCGCGGCAACAAGCTCATGGCGATCAACACCCAGCGCCTGGCGTGCGGCGCCGACGGCATCGCCGCGGTGGCCGCGGTTCCGCACGGCGCGACGGCCGTGCTGCACGCGGGCAAAAAGATCATGCGCCTGACGCCCAAGCTGCTTGAGGAGAAAGTGAGCACCCGCGCGCGCTCAGGCGATGTGCTGCCTAACGGCTATCAAAAGACGGATCGCATTGAGGTGATCCCGCCTAAGGCGGACGCGGAAACAGACGGCGCTGACAGCGCGCCTGAGGAGCCGCTGCCGTTTACGCTTTCATAGCGGGCAGCGCATTAAAACACGCGGCGGAGATCTGAGTCTTCGCCGCTTTTCATTTCAGAAGATCAGCCACATCACTCCGAAGAGCCTGCCCATGAGGGCGTTTAAGGCAAAGAGGGCGATCATGACGATCATGAGGGAAATGTCGATCATGCCTATAGGCGGGATGAGCTTTTGCACCGGGGCGGTGATCGGGTAGGTGATCTGGTAGCACAGCATGCTGATGTGGCGGGTGGAGGGCAGCCAGGACGTCAATGCCTGGATGAGCAGCAGCACCAGGATCAGGTAGCCTAAGCATTTTACGGTCATCAGGATCCCCAAAAGCGGTGCGTAGATGATCCCGGCGCGGCCTGAGAGCGCCAGCCACACGGCAGTGCAAAAGAGCAGCGCGAAGATCAGCGAAACCACAAAGCCGGCGTAAAAAAAGCCGCCCAGGTGCGCCTGGCGAAACGGCATGAGCCTTACCACCGGATCGGTGAGCTTTGCCACGAGCTGCACGGCGGGATTGTAATAGTCGGCGCTTGATGACTGCATGAGCGAGCGCAGCTGGAACAGCATGACGGCGGCCTCGCCCAGGATGATGATCAGGTGCATAACATTCATGGGATGTCCTTCTGCAAAAAGGTTAATACATGCTCTCAAATTCGGCGGTGCGCTTTAACGCCGCTTCCACCGCTTCATGCATGGTGTCCTCAAAATGCCCTTCCGTCATTTTGGTGAGGCCGGCAAACGTCGTGCCGCCTTTGGAGGTGACAGCCTCGCGCAGCTTGCTTACAGGTGTGTCCTGATTATGGATGACCATGTCGGCCGAGCCTTTTAAAAGCTGCTCGACGATCTCGCGCGAGGCCTGTTCATCAAGCCCGTGTTTTACGGACTCGGAGATCAAAGACTCCATAAAGCGGTAGACAAACGCCGGCCCGCAGCCTGCGATGACGCCGATCACGTTGAGATCCTGCTCGCTGCCTTCCACGCTCTTGCCCATGCCGTCCAAAAGCAGACGCACGAGCTCTTTGTCCTCAGCGCTCACCCCGCTGCCGTATGCCACGGCGGTGATGCCCTCGCCCAGTGAGGCCGGGGTGTTGGGCATGATGCGCACGAGGCGCTCTGAGTGCAGGATCCTGGAGATGGAGGAGAGCTTGTAGCCTGCCGCCATGGAGATCACCAGCTTATCGGAAAAATCCGTCCCCGAGGCGGCCAGTTCCTCAAGCACCCCGGTGAGCACCTGGGGCTTCACGCCCAGGAAGATCACGGAACCCGCGCGCGCCGCCTCAAGGTTGTCTGAGGTGACGGCCGCGCCGTCCTGCCTGAAGTGCTCAAGCTTTTCGACATGCGGGCCTGACACAGTGATGTTGCGCGGCGAGCAGTGTTTGAGCACGCTCCTGAAGATGCAGGAGGCCATGTTGCCGCCGCCGATGAACGAGAGCTTAGCGCTGTCGCCCAAGCGCGGCTGTGCGTAAACGCGCGGCCCGAAGATGGCTGTGCCGATGCGCACTTCCGTCGAGCCGCAAGCTATGGCCTCTTTGAGATCATGCGTCATGCCGATGGAGAGATTCACAAGTTCCGGATTGCTCTTTTTTAAGCGTACAAACATGTCCCGGAGCATGGAGAACTCTTGCAGGATCTTCTGCTGATCCGCCGTGTCCTGGGCGATGCCCATGAGGCCGGTGAAGCGCAGGTTGGGCTTTGAGCGCACGTGCGCTATGAGTTTTTCGGCGTCATCCGGGGCGCAGCCTGATTTTTGCTCCTCCCCTGAGATATTCACCTCGATGTAGACCTCCAAAGGCTTCATGCCCTCAGGGCGCTGCTCAGAGAGCCTGTCGGCGATGATCTCGCGATCGAGGCTCTCGACAACGTCAAAGTGCGCGGCGATCTGCCGGGTTTTGTTTTTCTGCACCGGGCCGATGAAATGCCATTCTATGTCGTTTAGGCCCGCGGCCTTAAGCCTTTCGATCTTGTCGCAGGCCTCGGTGGCGTAGGATTCGCCAAAGCACCGCTCCCCTGCGGCGTAGGCCTCTTTGATCATCTCATCGGGTTTTGTCTTGCTGACGCACAGCAGCCGGACTTTTCTCCCGCTTTTTTCCTGCGAGAGCGCCTTGTCGATTTCCTGGTGAATGTGAGACAGATTGTCAGAAATGGATGCCATTTGCTTTTAAGCCTTAGAATTACTAACCTGTTGCGGACATTATATATTGACCGGCGGCTGTGACTGCGGAGTGTTGTTTTAGGCAGCGGTCATTTGAGGAGAGTTAGCATGTTTGTGATCGACAAGGAACTGTGCACCGCCTGCGGCGACTGCAAGGACGCCTGCCCCTGCGACTGCATAGAGGAAAAAGACGGGTACTGTGTTATTAACCCCGAGGATTGCGCCGAATGCGGCGCCTGCGAGGATGTCTGCGAGCAGGGCGCGATCTCAGAGCAGGAAGTGCCGTCAAAGCAGATTTAAGGCAAACCGCGCCGGTGCCGGCGCAGAAAAAAGCCCCCGCCTTATGCAGGCAGGGGCTTTTTTTTTTCGCTGGCGCTCAAGGCTCCTTTACGGCCGAGCTGCGTTTGAAGGCGTCCAGGAACTCGCCTTTTTCGAGGTTTTTGATGTTGACGTCCATCTGGTTGAACGGGATCTCGATGCCGTTTTCGCCAAAGACCCGGAGCGTCTCCGTGCACAGGTAGTCGAAGGTGTAGCGGCGGTTGCCGATCTCGCTTACGTAGACCTCGCACACTATGGTGACGGCGCTGTCGTCAAGCGAGCTTACGTAGATGATCGGCGCCGTGCTCTTCTCGATGTACTTGCAGCGCTGGATCACGGTGCGCAGCAGGCGCTTGGCCTTGTTTACATCGGAGCTGTAGCCCACGCCGACCCGGAACTCGATCTTTGTGACCGTCGAGGAGAGCGACCAGTTCGTGAGCGCCGAGGTTATGAAGTTGCGGTTGGGGATCATCACTTCCTTGTTCTCAAACGAGAGGATCGTCGTGGAGCGGATGCGGATCTTTGAGACGGTGCCCGAGAGCGAGTCCAGCGTGATGATGTCGCCTACGCGGATCTGGCGCTCAAAGAGGATGATGAGGCCGGACACAAAGTTGGCGAAGATCTCCTGGAGGCCGAAGCCTAAGCCTACGGACAGGGCGGCGACCAGCCACTGCAGGTTTTCCCATTTGATCCCCAAAGCCCCGGCCGCGAAGATGATGCCCAAAGCCATGATCGTGTAAGACGTGACGATCTTGATGGTGTAGCCGGTGCTGCGGTGCGAGGCGCCGTGGGAGCGCCACAGGATGATCTTTTCCAAAAGCGGCGGCAGGTTGCGGTTTAACAGCGCGGCTACTGCGATGAACAGCGCCGCCAGCAGCACGTCGGCAAGCGTGAGCGCGTCGATCACGGTTTCCTTGCCGCCGATGAGCTGCACGTCGCTCCACAGCCTGACGTTCTTGAGGTAGGAGAGCGCCGAGGCGATGTCAGCCCACTGCAGGTACATCAGGCACAGCGTGATGAAGATGAGCCCGGCGTTTAAGAGTTTGAACACTTTGGCGCCCAGTTTCTCAAGCCCCAGGCTTTCCTTGAAGTAGCTCAGGTTCGTCTCTTTTGAGGAATTCGCCTCCGCCATGGCTTTGTGCGTCCGCTCCTCCGCGGGCAGCAGCAGTTTCTCGCGGTTGCGGCGCGCCAGTCGCTCCTGGAACACATAGACTGCGCGGCGCAGCGTGCTGGCGATGATCCAGTAGAGCAGCACGGTGTAGCAGGTGTAGACGAAGCGGTTTACCAGCTTGATGGTGGTGTAGTAGTAGCCGTTGGCCACAGCGATGAGGATGGTCAGCGGAGCCAGCACGCAGGCCAGCGAGATGAACCACACGAGCGCGGAAATGTCATCGGAGCTGGCAAGCTGAGCCCTGAGCCAGCGGAATGACACGACGGCTAAAGCCAGCGAGCATCCCAGCATGATGAGGTAGCCGATGAAGTCGTAGTAGATGGCCGAGGAATCGGCCTCAGCGATGTTGGCCGTGATGAGGATTGGAATGAGCGCGTACCAGATGCGGTTTAACAGCCGGCGGTCCTGCGCCAGAATGTCCGGGCTGATGCAGAAGTGGCGCTGCGCCAGCGAGTTGGGCTTGAGAATTTCCAGGAAGAATACGAACACCAGAATGTGGAGCAGCAGCATCTGGATGACGTCGAGCTGGGAATTTGAGCCGTTAAGGCACAGGCAGATGATGAGACCGCCTATCAAAGCCCAAAGCACGACCTTAGGCAGCACCATGATGAAATTGAGCACGATGGCCGCCGGCGTGACGAACACGCTGTCGTCGCGGCGATCGAGCCTGCCTGCCAGGCGGTTGTTATAGCGCCGCAGCGCCGGGTTTAAAAAGAAGATCACAAGGCCGAGCAGGGCCGCAGGCAGCCCCAGCACCAGCAGCGTGCGCAGCGTGGCTTTCCAGTAGTTCTGGTTGCGCAGCTTCGTGACGAAAGATGACAGCTCGTAGCTGATGCCCGGGATGATCGTCCTGAAAAATTCCGCGCCCAAAGACTGGTTGCTCTTGAGCCAGAAGAGGTTCTCGGTGACCGCGGCCGAGGTTTTGTCGCGCAGCTCTTCAAATTCCGCGTGTTTAAGTTTTAAATCTATGGCCGTGGTCAGCTCTGACGACATGGTCTGGTGCAGCTGGTTTAAGAGTTCACGGCGCTGCGCGATGACGGAGATGAGTTCATCGCGCGCTTTGGCAAGCTCCGGGCTGCGCCCGGTCAGGCTGTCGGCGTACTTGCCGATGTCAAACATCGCGTCGCGGCGCTCGCGGACATCGTAAAGCCACAGCGTCAGATCCGGGATGAGCTCGTCGAGGTTTTTCGAGAGCGCGATGTCGGGGATCTGCGACTGCTGGCGGTTGAGCAGACGCGAGAGCACCAGGCTCTTGTCGAGGCCTTTGATTTCCGTGTCTATGGAAGCTGACAGCTGCTTTAACGAGGAGAGCGCCTGTTCGACGCTGTGGGCTTCGCCCTGCAGCGCGGCCGCCTCCTGGCGGTACTGCGTCAGGTAGTCGCTGACTTTTTTGTTTACCGCAAGCTCTTTGGCAAGCGCCGGGCTCTCCTTGGCGGCCGCGGCGATCGCGTCTTCGTCAAGATCCCCTGAATTGTCGGCGACGGAGATGAGTTCCCTCTGGCGGGAAACGGCGTTTTGCAGGTACTTCTGGTAATAGGTGTTTTTAAGCTCGGCGATGCGCTGGCGGTAGCCTGCCAGATCCAAAAGCAGGGGGTGGTTTTGCATCTGCTCTTGCAGCAGGGTGTTCTGCGCCCGCAGCAGCGCCATGTTAAGCGCCTTGATGCGCACCGCGGGGCTGCCGGGATCGCTTTGCGAGGCAATGTCAGAGGACAGGGCGCTTAAGGCGCTGTTGTTCTGGCTGATGGCGGTCTGGGCGCGCTCGGTAAGCGTCTGCAGCGAGCTGTATTCAGAGGCGGCTGCGGAGAGCTCGTTTTGCGCCGCGGCGGCCTTTTCCTGCAGATCGTCTATGAGCTCGTCGATGTTTTTGGCCGTGCGGTCTTTGCATGAGGGGATCTGCGCGTACTGGCGCTCGGCTTTGTTCAGATCCGCGGAGAGCCGGCGCAGCAAAGCCGAGGAACCCTGGATCTCTTTTTTAAGATCGAAGAGGTCTTTTTTGGTCTGGGAGAGCGCCGCGAGGTTGGCCATGGCGTTTTCAAGCTCTGCCAGCCGCTCTTTTTTGGTGTTCTCGTCAAGCGACGCGTCTTTGCGCACCTCATCCGTCATCGCCTGGATGAGCTTCTGATCAGGCAGGACCACCTCGCCTGACTCCGTGGCGACGGTCTCCTGGGCAGGCGCGTTTTGCGCGGCGGAGTGCGCTGGCAGGTAAGGGATACAGAGCATCAGGGCCGCAAGGCCTGCAACAACGGTTTTTAGCATGTTTAATCCGGATTTCATCGCGATGGGCTAATTATATGGGAAAGCCGCGCTTAATGCTCAGGGCGGGGCGGTGCATCGGCGCGCGGCTTTTCCCTTAAAATGCGTCATAAGGGTATAATTTCCCTTCCGCGCCCGCGCCCTGAAAAAGCGCCGCGATTATTTTCAGAAATTTTTTTGAACTTATTGAATTCTTCCCGGTCACAGTACTGAACAGGTTAAAAAGAGCTTATGAGTCCCAAGGCCTTAGACGCGAACAGCGCGAGCGACGAAGAACTTGTCCGTCGCGTGCAGGCCGGAAAGACGGATGCCTACAACATTTTGGTTGTCCGCTATCAGCACAAGGTCATAAGCATCGCCCAGAAGTTCGTGAGCGACTACGCCGATGCCAGCGACATCGCCCAGGAAGCTTTCATCAAGGCTTTCAGAGCCTTGCCGAATTTCAGAGGCGAAAGTTCTTTTTACACCTGGCTCTACCGGATCGTGACCAACGCCGCCAAGAGTTTTCTGGAAAGCTCGCAAAAGCAGCGCAGTCAGGTGGATGTGGATGACGAAGTTTTCGCTTCATCCAAACTTCCTGAGTCACTGACCGATGTTCAGACCCCTGACCGCATCATGGAGTCTGAGGAGCTAAAACAGGTTATTCTCAAGGCGGTGAGCGAGCTTCCCGCGGAACTGCGCGAAGCCTTCA
This sequence comes from Succinatimonas sp. UBA7265, assembly GCA_002473165.1. Lineage (GTDB taxonomy): Bacteria > Pseudomonadota > Gammaproteobacteria > Enterobacterales > Succinivibrionaceae > Succinivibrio. The sequence continues at coordinate 53,076 of DKSD01000094.1, read as the reverse complement.
CCTTAAGAGAAGTTGAGGAAATGTCCTACGAGGAGATAGCAGCGAAAGCCGGCGTTCCGATTGGAACCGTAAGATCGAGGATCTTCAGGGCCCGCCAAAGCATCGAATCGAGAATGGAACAGTTCCGCAAAGGTTAAAAAAACGGGAGACCGTATGCAGGCAATCAAAGACTCTGTCAGCAAAGAAGAAATCCTTTCAGCCAATCTCGACGGGCAGTGCCTCGATGAGATGGGAAAGATTTCCGCAGAGGACAGGGAGCATCTGGAAAACTGGTCGCTCATGGGCGCAGCGCTGCGCGACGAGCTGCCTTCCAGGACTGATTTGGATTTTGCCGCAAAAGTCATGGCGCGCGTGCAGGCTCCGGAACTTGCCGATCAGGCAAAAGTCGAGCAGCGCAAAGCCCGCCTTATCTCTTTCAGGAAAGTCGCCCTGGTGCTCGGCGAGACCGTCGCTGCCGCGTCTGTGTGCATGCTCACCGTATTCGGCTACCAGACCTGGAACGCCGGCGACAGCAGCTTGAGCGATCCGGTGTCCAGCGCCGTCATGGGGCCGGTGAACGGTGTGAACCTTGCCTCATACCAAAACCGCGGCGGCAGCGGTGCCATCAGCCTGGACGGTTCGGCAGAGCAGCTGCCTGACGGCCAGCAGGTGCGCGAGCTGTCAGCGCGCGAGCAGCGCGAATTTGCGCAAAAGCGCGATGCCGAGGCCGGACGGATTAACACTTATTTAAAAGGCTACGTGCTTGACAGCGCCGCGAACTGACGCCCGGCAAAGCCTGCTTTATTCCTTTTAACATGCTGAAACTTGTAAAAACCGCCTGCAGCCTGATGCTGCTCGCGGTTTTGTTTTCCCCGGCGTCTTATGCCGCCTCCGATCCCTGCATGGGGCTTTTTGACGATGTGCAGAAAAATTTTGCCGCTTCGTCTTTGAGTTTTACCGCCGTCGCCGGCGATCAGCGCGGCATGTTTCCCTATGCCTACACCCATGTTTTCCGCAACGGCCGCGAGTATGTCTCCTGGCGCGCGTTAAACGGCGAGGTCGCAGGCTATGCGCTTAGGGATCTCAAGGGCTATGAGTTCAACGACGACAAGGGCCTGACGCAGCGGCTTACGTGGCATCAGACCCAGGTCTTCGACCGCCTGATGGCCGCAAAGACGCAGCTTGAGGGCTACCAGTGCGTGTTCTCAGGGCGCACCCGCTTAAGCGGGCGCAAAGTCTCGCTGCTGCGCCTCAGTCCGAAAAACGATCAGCGCTACGGCTTTGCCCTGGCGCTTGACGATGATCAGAAACTGCCCGTCGAACTCAACCTCATCACCCCGCAGGGCGCTTTGGTGTTCAAAATCACCGCAGCAGACATCGTGCGCAATCCCAAAGACGCCGCTTTTGACGACGAGATGTTCGACAAATTCGATCTGCTGCGCAAGGCTCCGGCGGCCGACGAGAAACTTGATCCCTGGGGTTTTATCAGGATCCCGCCTTATTTCACCATGGTCTCGGAGGGCTCGGTGCAGACGGATGACGGGAGCGTCAGCCCCTACCAGCAGTTTTCAGACGGGATCTTTTCATTTAGGGTCTACATCAACTCGCGCACTTCCATGTACCTCAAAGAGGTGACAGCCGGGTCCTTGAGCGTTTACCGCACCCAGGACGCCAACCGCGAGTACGCCGTGACCGGAGACATCCCCATGGAACTGGCGCACAGCATCCTCGCTGAAATCGACGGCTCAGGGCGCAAAGCCTCAGGCGTCAAGGCGCGCTGAGAGGGCGCGTCAGCGCGCCTGCCTGTGCTAGAATTTCAGCGGAATTTTTAGTGAAGATCCTGTGCGGGCCGTGACCGCGATCCGCCCGTTCCGTTCATCCCTTTTTCAGATTTATCAGGTTACTTTCAACCCATGGCAGAATACGACCGCAGCCTGGTCAGGAATTTCTCGATCATCGCCCACATCGACCACGGCAAATCCACGCTTTCCGATCGCTTCATCCAGATGTGCGGCGGGCTGAGCGAGCGCGAGATGACTTCGCAGGTGCTCGATAACATGGACATAGAGCGCGAGCGCGGCATCACGATCAAGGCTCAGGCCGTAACCTTGAAATACCAGGCAAAAGACGGCAAGACCTACGAACTGAATTTCATAGACACCCCGGGCCATGTCGACTTCTCCTACGAAGTCTCCCGCTCGCTCTTTGCCTGCGAGGGCGCGCTTTTGGTCGTGGACGCCACGCAGGGCGTAGAGGCCCAGACGCTGGCCAACTGCTATCAGGCGGTCGATCTCGATCTGGAAGTCATCCCGGTCTTAAACAAGATAGATCTGCCCTCGGCCGATCCCGACAAAGTCGTCGCGGAGATCGAGGATCTTATCGGCATCGAGGCCCATGACGCCTGCCGCTGCAGCGCCAAGACCGGCGTCGGCGTTGACGATGTTTTGGAGCGCATCGTGCGCGACGTGCCCGCCCCGGGCGGCTCGGCGGACGCCCCGCTGCAGGCGCTCATCATAGATTCTTACTTTGACGATTACCTGGGCGTCGTCGCGCTGGTGCGCGTCAAGAACGGCACGCTGCGCAAAGGCGACAAGATCAAGGTTATGAGCAAAGGCGCCACCTGGACGGTGGACCGCCTGGGCATCTCCACCCCCAAACGCGTCGATGTCGACGTCTTAAACTGCGGCGAAGTCGGCTGGGTGGCCTGCGACATCAAGACGATCCACGGCGCTCCGGTGGGCGACACGATCACGCACGCCCAAAAGGGCTGCACCGAAGCACTGCCGGGCTTTAAGAAGAGCAAGCCGCAGGTGTACGCCGGCATGTTCCCGGTGAACACCGACGATTACAACGCCTTCCGCGACGCCCTGGAAAAGCTCTCGCTTAACGACGCCTCGCTGTTCTTTGAACCTGAGAATTCCAAGGCTTTGGGCTTTGGCTTCCGCTGCGGCTTCCTCGGCATGCTCCACATGGAGATCATCCAGGAGCGCCTGGAGCGCGAGTACAACCTCGATCTCATCACCACGGCTCCCACGGTGATCTATGAAGTGCTTGAGACCTCAGGCGAGGTCGTCCACATAGATTCGCCGGCGGCTCTGCCTCCGGTGAGCAACATCGCCGAGATCCGCGAGCCTATAGCCGAGTGCCGCATGCTTACGCCTTCTGACTATGTCGGGCCGATCATGCAGCTGTGCCTGGAAAAACGCGGCATCCAGACCTCGATGATCTACCACGGCTCCCAGGTCGCCCTCACCTATGAGGTGCCGATGAGCGAGGTGGTGCTCGATTTCTTTGACCGCTTAAAGTCGGTGTCGCGCGGCTACGCCTCGCTTGACTACGGCTTTAAGTGCTTCAGGCGCGATGATCTCGTGCGCATGGACGTCCTCATCGCCGGCGAGCGCGTGGACGCGCTGGCGGTGATCCTGCACCGCTCCGTGGCCGCCGCCCGCGGCCGCGAGATCATCGCGCGCATGAAAGAGGTCATCCCGCGGCAGATGTTCGATATCCCCATCCAGGCGGCCATCGGCGCGCAGATCATCGCCCGCGTCACGGTAAAGCAGATGCGCAAGGACGTGCTCGCCAAATGCTACGGCGGCGACATCACCCGCAAGCGCAAGCTCCTGGAAAAGCAGAAGGCAGGCAAGAAGCGCATGAAGAAGCTGGGCAAGGTGGACGTGCCCCAGGAGGCCTTCCTCGCGATCCTCAAGGTCGGCAAGGACAGCTGAGGGACAAAATTGGAACATAACAAGGAATTAAGATGAACATTTTTTCAGTAATTCTCGCGCTGCTGTGCGTCTTGGCCGGCGTCTGCTGGTACTGGGACTTTAAAAACCGCCGTCCGCAGCGCAAGGCCGCGGTAAAGGCGCTGCTTCAGAAAGCCCCGGACACGCCGAAAAAGCAGATCCGCGATCTCATGGAGCCCAAAGGCTTTGTCGGCGGCTGCGGCTCGCTCTTTGTCATCTTCCTCGTGATCTTTTTGCTGCGCGCCTTCCTCATTGAGCCTTTCCGCATTCCCTCAGGCTCGATGCTGCCCACGCTGCAGTCGGGTGATTTCATCGCTGTCAGCAAGTACAGCTACGGCATCCGCAACCCGTTCACCGGCTCGGTGCTCATCAAGACCGGCGCCCCGGAGCGCGGCGACGTTGTGGTGTTCAAGTACCCCGAGGATCCGTCCGTCGATTACATAAAACGCGTGGTCGGCCTGCCCGGCGATGTCATCATCTATGCCGGCAAACAGCTCTACATCCTGCCTGACGGTTCAGGCAGCGACGCGCGCCCGCAGTTAATTGAGCGCCGCGCTGACGGCACGTTTGCTGAAAAAGGCCCCATGGGCGATGAGAATTACGACGTTTACCAGGAAAACCTGCTGGGCATGGAGCACCGCATCATGGTCAACCCCAACGCTCCGGATCTGCACGAGTACTTCTTTGCCCAGGACGGGTTGCCCCGCGGCGCCTGGAAAGTGCCGGCGGACACGTATTTCGTCATGGGCGACAACCGCGACAATTCCAAGGATTCACGTTTCTGGGGCTTTGTGCCTTATGACAACCTCGTCGGCCGCACCTTCGGGATTTGGCTGTCGTTCGATTTTGACCGCGGCAGCGATTCCGTCCTCCCGTCATGGGTCCCGACCTCTTTTAATTTCAGCAGGCTCGGAGGCCTGCACTGATGGAAAAGCAGGACAGCCAGATAAACCTCGTCGCGCTGCAAAACCTCGAGCTTAAGCTCGGCTACGCCTTCCAGAACATCGCGCTCTTGGAGCAGGCGCTCACGCACCGCTCGTTCGGGCCGGTGCACAACGAGCGCCTTGAGTACTTAGGCGATGCCATCTTAGGCATGATCATCGCCAAAGCGCTCTACGATCGGTTCCCCGGCTGCCCGGAAGGCGATCTCACGCGCATGCGCTCGACGCTGGTGCGCGAGACCATGCTCGCCGAGATCGCCCGCGAAAAAGGGATCGGGCAGTGCCTGCGCTTAGGCGGCGGCGAGCTTAAGACCGGCGGCTCGCGCCGCCAGTCGCTCATAGCTGACGCCGTGGAGTCGATCATCGCGGCGATCTTCATCGACACGGGCGAGAACTATCCTTTGGTGCGCCAGACCGTGCTCACCTGGTTTGAGACCCGCCTTGAGGCCATCCGCCCCGGTGACGGGCAGAAAGATCACAAGTCGGCGCTGCAGGAACTGCTGCAGTCGCTGCACCGCCCATTGCCCGAGTACAAGGTCGAAGAGGTGCGCGGCAGCGACAATGCCCAGATCTTTGTGCTCTCCTGCATCATTGAAGGGCTGCCGGTCTTCAGCGGCATCGGCTCCTCGCGCCGCCGCGGCGAGCAGGAAGCAGCGGGCAAGGCCCTTGAATACCTCAAGGCCCATCCCCTTAAAAAACTCAAGCACTGAGGCAGCACCATGGCATCGCATTTTGGATTTGTGGCGATCATCGGCAGGCCTAACGTTGGCAAGTCGACGCTGATGAACCATCTCATCGGCCAGAAGATCAGCATCACCTCAAGAAAGCCCCAGACGACGCGCAATCGCATTTTGGGCGTGGAGACCGAGGGCGAGTACCAGGCCGCCTATGTGGACACCCCGGGGCTGCACCGCAAGGAAGAGAAGGCCATAAACCACCTCATGAACCGCGCGGCGCAGAGCGCGCTCTCGGACGTGGATGTCGTGCTCTTTGTCGTCGATCCCTTCATGTGGAACGACGACGACGAGATGGCGTTCGCGCGCGTGCGCCAGGCCGCCGCCTCCGGCGTGCCGGCTGTGCTCATCATCAACAAGCTCGATCAGCTCGCCGACAAGGACAAACTGCTGCCTTTGATGGAGAAACTCTCGTCCCGGCTGGAATTCAAGGCCGTGATCCCGGTGTCGGCGCTCAAGGCCGTTAACCTCAAAGAGGTCCGCAAGGTGATCTTTGAGAACCTGCCTGAGGGCGAGCATATGTACTCAGATGATTCGGTCACCGATCGCTCCGAGCGCTTCCTCGCCTCGGAGATCATCCGCGAGAAGCTCATGCGCCAGATGGGCGATGAACTGCCTTACGCCGCCACCGTTGAGATCGAGGAGTTTCGCCGCGAGGAGAAACTGCTGAGGATCGCCGCGAAGATCCTGGTGGAAAAACAGGGCCAGAAGAAGATGGTGATCGGCGCGGGCGGGCAGCGCATCCGCAAGATCGGCACCGAGGCGCGCCTCGATATGGAAAAGCTCTTTGAGAGCAAAGTGTTTTTGCAGCTTTTCGTCAAAGTTAAAGCCGGCTGGTCTGATGACGAGCGCGCGTTAAAGTCGCTGGGGTACGACGACTTCGAGCTCTGATGTCCGCCTTCAAAAAGGAGATCCGCGACGATGTCTCAGGCTACGTGCTCCATGCGCGGCCTTATCAGGAGCGTTCGCTGCTGCTCACGCTGCTGACGCTTGAGTGCGGGCGGGTGAGCGCGGTCATGCGCCTGAGCGCCAAAAGCGCGGCGCGCAGCCGCGCCGAGCTCCGGCCGTTCTGCCCGCTGTTTTTTTCGCTGGTGCAGGGGCGCTCCGATCTGCTCGTTTTAAGAAGCGCCCGGCCTTCGGGAGCCGGCCTGAAATTTCCTGTCCCCGCAGTGTTTTGCGCCGAGTACTTAAACGAGCTGCTCTACTGCCTCTATAAAGACCGCGAGCCGAGCCCGGAGCTTTTTGCCTCCTACATCAGGGCGCTCGGCGCGCTCGCCTCAGGGGAGAACGCCGAGCGGCCGCTTAGGGAGTTTGAGCTGGCGCTGCTCTCATCCTTAGGTTACGCCCCGGATTTTGCCCGCGCCGACGGGCGGGAGTGGGAGGACTCGGAGGCGTTCGTCTTTATCTCAGAGATCGGGATCGCTCCGGCGCAGGGGGATGAGGATCCCCGCGATCTCATTTCAGGCCGGGCGCTCAACGCGCTCTGCCAGGGCGATCGCGTCTCGCCCCAGGCTCTGCGCGCCTTAAAACTCATAAACCGCCGCATCATCGCCGCGCTCCTGCACGGCCGCAGGCTGCACAGCCGCGATCTGTACGGCGGCTATCTTAAGGAGAGTTCCGATGGTCAGTTTTTATAAAGCGCCCGCGCGCCGCAGCTTTGATCGCAGCGCCTTTGAGCTTGAGTGCACCGATCTGGATTTAAAAGGCCGCGGCTTAGGCCGTGCGCGCGACGCCGTCTGGTTTGTAAAAGAGCTGATCCCGGGCGAGATCGCGCGCGTGCAGCCTTTGAACCTCAAAGGCACGGCAGGAGAGGCGCGGATCATAAAACTCTTAAAGCGCTCCCCTGAGCGCCTTGAAGATGCCTGCCCTTACGCCGCCTCCTGCGGCGGCTGCCCGCTCTCGCACCTGCCCCCTGAGATGAGCCTTAAGGCCAAAACCGACGGTGTGAGGCGCCTGTTTGCAAAACAGCTTAAGCTGGAGCTGCCTGAGCCTGACTTTTCAGAAGAGAGCCCGCAGGAGGGCTATCGCCGCGCCTGCAGGCTTGCCGTGCGCTTTGATCACGGGGCGCTGCATTTAGGATTTCGCAAAGAGCTGTCAAAAGAGCTTTGCGACATCCAAAACTGCCTGGTGCTCACTCCCAGGCTTAACGCTCTGCTGCCATCGCTCAAAGGGGCGCTCTCCGCGCTCTCCTGCCGCGGACGCATCGGCCATTGCGAGCTGCTCGACAGCGACAAGGCGGCGGGCGCAGCGCTGCGCCTTACCGAGGAACTGCCTGCTGAGGATGAGCGGAAACTCGCTGCGTTCGCAGACGAACATAATCTCGTTTTAAGTGTCCAGGAGAGCTATAAGGAGACTTTGGGCACTGATGATTCGGTGAAGGTGCGCGAACGGCTGATCGCGGGGGATCCCGAGGATCTTTACATCACCTCGGCGGGGATCCGCATCCGCTGCCTGCCGACTTCTTTTGCGCAGGTCAACGCGCACATCAACGCGGCGATGGTAAAGCGCGTGCTGGAGCTCATAAACCCGAAGGCGGGCATGCAGGTGCTCGATCTGTTCTGCGGCCTGGGCAATTTCACGCTGCCCCTGGCACGCGCCGGCGCGACTGTCGCAGGCGTTGACGTGGTCCCTTCAATGACGGCGCTTGCCTCGGAGAATGCCGCTGCGGCCGGCATAAGCACCGCCTCTTTTGTTACGGCCGATCTTGAAGAGCCTTTTGAAAAGCTCCCCTTTGCCAAAGCAGGCTGTGATGCCGCGGTCCTCGATCCCGGCCGCTCGGGCGCCAAACGCTCAAGCCTGTGGGTGGCCCGGCGCCGCATCCCCAAAGTGCTCATGATCTCGTGCAACCCGCTGGCGGCTTCGCGCGATCTCGCAGCCTTCCGGGATCAGGGCTATCAGATCAGCAAGTGGGGGATCTTTGACATGTTCCCGAGAACCTCACACGTCGAGACCGCGTTTGTGCTTGAAAGAAAATAACTGCCGAGCGACATGTGCCTGTCTGAAAAAGGGGACAAATATTGGAGCACAGGAAAGCCTGACCTACTGAAATACTGGTTCTTCGGATATCGGACAAGCCGGATCGCTGTTCTTAGAAAGGCTGATAAATAACAAAAAAAACGAAATCTGAATGAAGTGAAATTCACCGCAGTCCCTGCCCGAAAATTCAGAGGTTTGTCAGGATGGTGCTGAACACCGGACTTAGGACCGACATCCCGGCCTTTTTTACAAAATGGTTTTTAAACCGCATCCGCGCAGGCTTTGTGCTCACGCGCAATCCTTACAACCCTCTGCATGTCACGCGCTACCGGCTTGACCCTGAGGTCGTGGATGTTCTGGTGTTCGGCACCAAGAACCCGCTGCCGCTTGTCGCGCACCTCGGCGAACTCAAAGCCTTTCACATGTACTGGTTTGTGACCGTAAATCCCTACGGGCCGCGACTTGAACCCAGGGTGCCACCCGCGGAAAAAGTCTTTGCGGGCATGCGCGCCCTCGCGCAAAAGCTGGGGGCGCAGGCCGTGTGCTGGCGTTATTCCCCGGTCATTGTGAACGATGAGTACAGCATCGCCTGGCATAAAGAGCAGTTTGAGCGCCTTGCCTCCCTGGCGGATGGCTGCTGCGAGTCGTGCATGATCGCCTTTTTGGATTTGTACGGCAAGACAGTGCGGAATTTTCCGGAGGGCAGGCTGGTCACTCCTGAGGAGAAAGCCTCCATCGGGGCGGATTTAAACAGATCGCGGCGGCGCACGGGATCAGGCTCATCGGCTGCTATGAGGATCAGGATCTTGCAAAGTACGGCGTTGACGTTTCAGGCTGCCTGACCCACCGGGCGCTTGAGCATGCCGCAGGGATCAGCCTGACCATTCCCAAGTCGGCGCGCTGGCCGCAGAAACGCCTGGGCAGTTCGGCTTCGATTTCAGAGGCGCAGGCGCGCGAACTGCAAAAGCGCGACGGCTGCATCCTCGGGCATGACATCGGTGCGTACAACACCTGCCCGCACGCCTGCCGTTACTGCTATGCAAACTACGACATGAGTCTGGCGCGGGCGAATTTTCGCCGTCACGATCCAGCCTCGCCCTATCTCATCGGCGGGCCGATCCCCGGTGAGATCATCAAAGACGCCGATCAGGTGTCCTGGCGTGACAGCTCTCTGTCGCTGTTTCCTGTCTGAAGTGCGGCTGTTGAAATGGATACAAAAACTGAGATCCTGTTTATGCAGGCAAGGCTTTTAAGGCTCGCCGCGAAAAAATGGCGTGTCAGCATCGCGCAGGCAAATGCCGTTTTCAGCGCGCATAAAGTCTGGTCTTTTATCACCGAAGGGTATCCGGCGCTGCACACGGAGGGTGATGAAGCGGTTTTTGAGGAAATCTCAGTCTTTTTAAAGAGGAAGCGGCAGATGGCGGCGCACTTGGCTGACGGCATGCTTTTGTACCGCTGAAGCTGCCGCGAGATTAAGGCCCCGAATTTACCAGAAGACGCGTCAGCGGGGGATTTAGGGCCGGGCTTTTATCTGACAGCCTCAAAAGAGCAGGCAGAGCGCTTCATCAAGATCTTAGCGCTAAAGGCTGTCGTGTGCGGCGAGGCACAGGCCTTGCCGGATCGCGGATATGTTTGTGCATATCGCTTTCACGCCAAAAGCGGGATCTCACAGCTCATCTTTGAGAGCGCCGATCTAAGGTGGCTGCACTGCGCGGCAGCTCATCGCGCACCAGGGCTGTATGCGCAGGAGGCGAGGGATTTGCAACAGTATGACATCGCAGGCGGCACTCTTGCAGATGAGCGGACAGCTTTCGCGCTGGCTCTTTATCTTGCAGGGGCGTACGGGCTCCCCGGACGCGCTGAGGCTGATGATGCTTGCATAAAGTTTCTTCCTGAAAAACCAGGTATTCAGTACTGTTTCAGAACGCTGCAGGCCATCGCGTGTCTGGAGTATGCAGGAAGCGCAATGGCTGAAATTAAGAACGCGGCCGACGGGATCACCGAGGCGCAGGAAGAGTTTGCAACCGATGTGACGATCGCAATGGCGGCTGCCGCTCTTTCAGATGAATCCGGAAAAGATCCTGCCGCAGTGTTTTCAGATTTTGTCTGCTCTAAGACCGGCGCGTTGCTTTATGACCGCAACTCAGGACTGTGGCAATGTGGTCCGGCGTATGTTGAGGAACTGTACAAAGAGGAGCTTTCACAGGACAACGCTGGCGGGAAACAGCGCCCTCAGGCTCCGGTTAATCAAGCCTGAGCGCCATGTTGTAAAGGCGCAGCGCGTTTTGTGAGTTTGCCGCGGACAATGAGCGTGCAATGCTGTTTACGCGGCCTGTGCGGATTTAAAATGTGCATGGCGTTTTCCCAAAAAAACTCTCTGACACAGGTGCGATATGGTTGCCATCAGAACCACTCACGAAGCGAGCTTTGATTTTAAAAACTGGATAGAGGAACTTAAACTGCCCCAGTCCGAGCGCCTGGAACTGCACAAGACCTGCGACTTTGTAATGCAGTGCCTGGAGCAGAAGGAGAAAAAGCTCAAAAACGCCGATGTCGCAGCCGATCGCGAGCGCTTCGTGAAGCTCTCGGCCGAGATCGTCTCCGTGCTGATGACGGTCAACATGGATCTGATGTCCCTGAAAGTCAGCATTGTCTACCCGGCTTTTGAGGAAGGCTACATCTCGTCGCAGGAGGTGCTCGATCATTTCGGCGCCGAGGCGCACAAGCTGCTGATGAACGTGCGCGACATGGAGGCGATCCGCTTTTTGCAGACGCTGCGCAGCAGTGATGTCTCCGAGGCCAAAGTCGACCGTATCCGCCGCATGATGCTGGCCATGGTCGAGGACGTGCGCGCGGTCGTCATCAAACTGGCCGAGCGCATCGCCGTCATCCGCGCGGCCAAGAACGCCGACGAGCAGACGCGCGTGACCATAGCGCGCGAGGTCGCCAACATCTACGCGCCACTGGCAAACCGCCTGGGCATCGGCCAGCTCAAGTGGGAGCTTGAGGATCTGGCTTTCCGCTGCCTGCATCCTGACGAATACAAAGAGATCGCCTCCGATCTCGGTGAGCGCCGCGTCGAGCGTGAGCGTTACATTGAGAATTTCGTAAACGAATTAAGGGAACTGCTCGGGCATGAGGGTCTAAAGTGCGAGGTCTACGGGCGCCCCAAACACATCTACAGCATCTGGCGCAAGATGCAGCGCAAGCACCTGCGCTTTGATGAGCTCTACGACATCCGCGCTGTGCGCGTGATCGTCGAAAAGATCTCAGACTGCTACGCCGTGCTCGGCATCGTCCACACCCGCTGGAAGCACATCCAGGAGCAGTTTGACGACTATATCGCCAACCCCAAATCCAACGGCTACCAGTCCATCCATACCGTGGTTTACGGCGACGGCGACAAGCGCGTGGAGATCCAGATCCGCACGCGCAATATGCACAACACCGCCGAGCTCGGCGTGGCGGCGCACTGGAAGTACAAGGAAGGCGCGGGGCAGAGCAGCGGCGTCGAGCAGCGTATCAACTGGCTGCGCAAACTCCTTGCATGGCGCGATGACCTCGTTGAATCCGGCACGCTCATGGAGGAGTTCAAGAACCAGATCTTTGAAGACCGGGTTTACGTCTTCACGCCGGCAGGCGAGGTCATAGATCTGCCCACCGGGGCGACGCCGCTGGATTTTGCCTACCAGGTGCACACCATGGTGGGGCACCGCTGCATCGGCGCCAAGGTCAACGGCCGCATCGTGCCTTTTACCTACGCGCTGCACACCGGCGAGACCGTGGAGATCATCACCCAGAAGAACCCCAACCCCTCGCGCGACTGGCTCAACCCCGACAGCGGCTTTTTGAAGACGTCGCGCGCCCGCGCCAAAGTGCAGTCGTATTTCCGCAAGGTCGACTACGGCCGCAACCGCACCTCGGGCGAGGAGGCGGTGGCGCGCGAGCTCGAACGCCGCGGCGTTAACCTGAGCAAGGATGAGCTCATGTCGCTCATCGAGGCCAACCTCGAACGCTTTAACGTCAAAAAGTCCGATGATCTCTTCGCGGGGATCGGCGCCGGCGACATCAGCGTCAACACGCTGATGGCCTTCTTAAGCGAGACGGCCGAGGCTCGCAAGAGCCAGGCCGAGCGTGACGCCGATCTGCGCAATCTCATCGAGGCCAAGAGCGCCAGCGCCGTCGAGGCGCACAAAGGCCAGAAGACCGGCTCGGTGACCGTGGACGGCGTGGACAACCTGCTCACCCATGTGGCTCACTGCTGCCAGCCGATCCCTGGCGATGAGATCGTGGGCTTTATCACCAAAGGCCGCGGGGTCTCCATCCACCGCGCTTCCTGCCCGATGCTCTTAAAGCTTGCCAAAGCCGAGCCTGAGAAGGTGGTGGCGGCTCAGTGGGGCAGCGCCGAGGGGCAGAGCTACACCATCACCATGCGCATCACCGGACAGGATTACCCGGGGATGCTGCGCGACATCACCACCATGATCGCCAACGAGAAGCTCAATATCGCCGGCGTGCGCTCGCGGGTCGACCGCGATGCCATGACGAGCATCATCGACATAGATCTGCTCGTGTCAGGGCTGGCTGTCTTCGAGAGGCTGCGCGGCAAAATCATGCAGATCCCGCAGGTGAGCGCCGTGCAGCGTATCTAAAATAACACCCTGTTATTTATAGATCTTTCTTAAGACGAACGGCTGTTTCCGCCTCAGGGCGGGAACAGCTTACTATGTTATAATCTTAAGGTTGTACAGATTTCCAAACCGGAGCTTTTTTCCATGTCCTCATCACCTGATAAGAAACCGGCGGAGAACGCCAAAAAACCGCTGAGACTGATATTCGTCACCGGCGGCGTGGTTTCGTCCCTGGGCAAAGGCATAGCCGGCGCTTCGCTGGCCGCCGTCCTGGAAGCCCGCGGGCTTAAGGTCACCATCATCAAGCTCGACCCTTACATCAACGTCGATCCGGGCACCATGAGCCCGATCCAGCACGGTGAGGTGTTCGTGACTGAGGACGGGGCGGAGACCGATCTGGATCTCGGGCATTACGAGCGCTTCATCCACGCCAAGATGTCCCGCAAGAACAACTGCACCACCGGCAGGATTTATTCAGAGGTGATCCGCAAGGAACGCCGCGGCGATTATCTGGGAGCCACCATCCAGGTGATCCCGCACATAACGAACGCCATCAAGGACAAGATCATCGAAGGCGCCGAAGGCAATGACGTCACTTTGGTGGAGATTGGCGGCACGGTCGGCGACATCGAGTCCCAGCCGTTCCTCGAGGCCATCCGCCAGCTGGCGGTGGAGATCGGGCGTGAGAACGCCGTGTTCATGCACCTGACGCTCGTCCCGTACCTTAAGACCTCAGGCGAGGTCAAGACGAAACCGACGCAGCACTCCGTCAAAGAACTGCTCTCCATCGGCATCCAGCCTGACGTGCTCATCTGCCGCTCCGAGGTGACGATCCCGCCGCACGAGAGACACAAGATCGCCATGTTCTGCAACGTGCCCGAGCGCGCGGTCATTTCGCTTAAGGACGTGGATTCCATCTACAAGATCCCCTCGATCCTCAAGACGCAGTACCTCGATCAGCTGATCGTCGACCGCTTCGGCTTAAAGTGCAAAGAGGCCGATCTCTCAGACTGGGAGCAGGTGCTCTACCAGCAGGCCAACACTACCGGCGAGGTGAACATCGGCATGGTCGGCAAGTATGTCGAGCTGCATGACGCTTACAAGTCGGTGAACGAGGCCTTAAAGCACGGCGGCCTCAAGAATCGCCTGACGGTCAACATCAAATACATAGATTCCGAGGATGTCGAGGTCAAAGGCACGGAAGTGCTCGAGGGCCTGGACGCCATCCTGGTGCCGGGCGGCTTCGGCAAGCGCGGCATCGAGGGCAAGATCGCCGCCGCCCGCTATGCGCGAGAGCATAAGATCCCTTATTTAGGCATCTGCCTGGGCATGCAGGTGGCGATCATCGAATACGCCCGCGACGTGGCGGGCATGGAAGGGGCGAACTCCACGGAGTTCGATCCGAATACGAAATACCCCGTCGTGGCTCTGATCACCGAGTGGCTCTCCGAGGACGGCAAGGTGGAAAAACGCTCCGGCGCCTCCGATCTCGGCGGCACCATGAGGCTGGGCGGCCAGCTGTGCCACCTGCAAAAGGGCACGCTCGTGCGCGCGCTTTACGGCAAGGATGACATCGTGGAGCGCCACCGCCACCGCTATGAGGTCAACAACAACCTCATAGGCGCTCTGGAGAAAGCCGGGCTGAAGGTCGCGGGCCTGTCTACCGACAATAAATTAGTGGAGTGCGTGGAGCTGCCGGACCATCCGTGGTTTATCGGCGTGCAGTTCCACCCGGAGTTCACCTCGAACCCGCGCCTGGGCCATCCGCTCTTTGCCGGCTTCATCAAAGCCGCCAAAGAGTACCAGGATCGCGGCCAGCGCTGATTGAAGGAAGGGGGCTGAGTGCATGCAAGGCCGGATGAAACTGCTGGGGCTGGTGCTCGTGCTTGCCATAGGCTTTTTGGCCTATGACATGTGGTACGGGCGCAACGGCTTTTTGCAGTATGAATCCGTGGCAGCCCAGGTCACCGAAGCCAAACAGAAGTCCGAGAAACTGACGCTGCGCAACCAGGCGCTTGAGGATGAGATCACCGATCTGCAGCAGGGCAACCTGACGCTGGAGGAACTGGCCCGCGACGAACTGGGCATGATCCGCCAGGGCGAGGTGTTCTACCGGGTCATCGACGGCTCCCATCCTCAGGACCTTAAGCGCGAGCGCAGGTAAAACACGTCCCCGGTGAACAAAGACTCCCCGCTTACGGATGCAGTGATCCCCGCCGCCGGCATTGGCAGGCGCATGGGCTCTGACATCCCCAAGCAGTACCTCAAAATAGGCGGTGCGACCATGCTCGAGCGCACCGTCTCCGTCTTTGTCCGCAATCCCCGCATCCGTCGCGTGATCGTCGCGCTGGCTCCGGGCGATCCCTATTTTGCAAAACTGCCTTTGGCATCAGATCCGCGGATTAGCGTGTGCGAAGGCGGCGCCGAGCGCGCCGACACGGTGCTGCGCGCGCTCGCGCTCGCGCAGGGGCCTTATGCGCTTGTGCACGACGCGGCAAGGCCGCTGCTTTGCGATGAGGATCTCAACGCGCTTTTGGACGCAGGACTCTCCTGTGACGACGGGGCGCTGCTTGCAGTGCCCATGGCCGACACGGTAAAGCGCGGCGAAGGCGGGCGCTGCCAGGGCACGGTGCCGCGGGCGGGGCTGTGGCGCGCGCTCACCCCGCAGATGGCGCCGCTTAAAACGCTCATAGAGGCGCTAAAGGCCGCAGGCAGCGCCGTGACCGATGAATCCTCGGCGCTCGAGCGCCTGGGGCTGCACCCGCTTTTGGTCGAGTGCCGACATCCGAATTTCAAAGTGACCGCGCCTGCCGATCTGGTGCTGGCGCGCTCGCTGATCTGTGCAGGAGAAAAACAGTGCTCAGAATAGGACACGGTTTTGACGTCCACCGCTTCGGCGGTCCGGGCCCGGTTACGTTAGGCGGCGTGAAAGTGCCCTCAGAGCGCGGTCTCATCGCCCACTCTGACGGCGATGTGGTAATCCACGCTGTCTGCGATGCGCTGCTGGGCGCGCTCGCCCTCGGGGACATCGGCCATTTCTACCCTGACAATGACGATCGCTTCTTAAACATAGACAGCCGCGCCCTGCTGCGCGACGTGCGCGCGAAGATTGCCTCGCGCGGCTTTCACGTCGTGAACGTCGACGCCACGGCGATCGCGCAGGTGCCGAAGCTCGCTCCTTATGAGGAGCGGATGCGGGTAAACCTCGCCGCGGATCTGCAAACTGACGTCTCCTGCGTCAGCATCAAAGCTACGACCAGCGAAAAGCTGGGATTTACCGGACGCGGCGAAGGCATAGCCGTCGAAGCCGTGTGCCTTGTGGAAAGCAATTGAGTTTTTTATGAAAGTAAAAGCCCTGAGTTTCTTCTCTTACATCTACGAGCTGTGCATTAAACTGGCAAAACACCCCAAAGCGGCGTGGTTTTTGTGCATAGACAGCTTCTGCGAGTCCGTGTTCTGGCCGATCCCGCCTGATGTGATGCTTGCCCCCATGTGCCTGGCGCGCCCGAACCGCGCCTACCGCTATGCGCTGATCACGGTCGTGACTTCCATGTGCGGCGCCATTTGCGGTTATTATCTTGGATATTTAGTATATGATCCTTGGATCAAGGATCTTATAGATTACTTCGGCCAGCGCCCGGCCATGGAGACGGCGCGCGGCTGGTTTACCCGCGAGTACGGCGTGCTTATGGTCTTTGCCGGGGCGTTTACGCCCATCCCTTACAAGATCATCGCCGTGACCTGCGGCGTGGTGGCGGCCGAAAGCGTGCTGCGCACCGGCAGCGCGGGCATGCTCTCGATCTTTGTGTTTGTGCCGGTGTCCCTGGTGGGGCGCGGCCTGAGATTCTACATTGAGGCCGGCGTGATCGCCTGGGGCGGGGAGCGGATGGAAAAAGCCATCCGCCGCTACATCGACTACATCGGCTGGGCAGTGGTTGGACTGATTGTCATCTATGTGCTTTATAAAATTATTTTCTGAAAAAGCCCTGGCGGCCTCGCTGCCGGCGGCTCTGGCCGCCTTCATTTGCGGCTGCTCAGGCGACAGCAGCAGCGCGCAGGTCGTGGACGCCACCTCGGATGCCCGGGCGCAGCATTATTCAGCTCCGGCGCCTAAGCCGCGCGAGCGGGTGATCAACCGCACCGTGAGGCGCTCGCAGAGCATCCGGGAGCAGCCGGTCGCAGGCGGCGGCACCGGCGTTGTCAGGACCTCCGGCACCGATTACCGCGTCGTGCAGGGCGACACGCTCTATTCCATAGCCTTCCGCTACGGCCAGGATTACCGCACGCTTGCGGCCGACAACGGCATCGAGCCTCCTTACGCCATAAAGACCGGCCAGGTGATCCACATCGGAAGCTCGCAGGCCCAGCCCGCCGCCGCGCCTTCTGAGGCTTCCGCAGGCGGCACTTACACCGTTAAAAAAGGCGACACCCTGACGTCGGTGGCGCGCGAGCACGGCCTGCCGCCTTCGGCGCTCGTGAGGGTAAACTCGCTTAAGTACCCCTACACGCTGCGCCCGGGGCAGGTGCTGACGCTTGCCGATCCTGACGCGCGCCAACCTCAGTCCTCCCCTGCCGCCTCAGGCGGGATCAAAGACACGGTGACCTCGACCACCGTGACCACGGTCAAAGAGGACAAGGAGCAGGAACCCCAGGCTCCGGTGAGCGTGGCCTCCGGGCGCACGCGCACTGTCGGCGGGATCACCTGGATGTGGCCGGCCTCGGGCAAAGTGATCCGCGGCTTCTCATTAAATGAGAACGGCAACAAAGGCATAGACATCGCAGGACAGCGCGGCCAGAACGTGGTTTCGGCCGCCGACGGCCAGGTCGTCTATGCCGGCAGCGCCCTGCGCGGCTACGGCAACCTCGTGATCATCAACCACGCCAATGAGTACCTCTCGGCTTACGCGCACAATGATTCGCTGCTCGTAAAAGAAGGACAGCAGGTGCGCCGCGGCCAGGCGGTGGCCAGGATGGGGTCTACAGATTCAGACCGCGTGAACCTGCATTTTGAGATCCGTTACAAAGGCAAAAGCGTAAACCCGCTTAACTGTCTTCCGCGCTGAAATGACTGATATAATCGGGTGCGAATTCGCAAGGCGCGGGGTGCAGATTGAGCGATCCGGACAGCACAGACAAGACTCCTGAAACTTCCCGGGGCGGTGAGAGCTCCGAGGAGCGCAGCGGCGATCTGCTAACCGCTTATTTCGCGTCCATCCGCAAATACCCGCTGCTCACCCAGGAGCAGGAGATGGAGGTCGGCCGCCGCGCTCGCGACGGCGACAAACAGGCGATCGACACCATGATCACCTCAAACCTCCGGCTCGTCGTCAATATCTGCAAAGATTACCGCCAGCGCGGCGTTCCCATGCTCGATCTCATCGAGGAGGGCAACCTCGGGCTCATCCACGCCGTCGAGAAATACGAGCCGGACCGCGGTTTCCGCTTTTCAACTTACGCCACCTGGTGGATCCGTCAGGCCATAGAGCAGGCTATCGTCAGCCAGTCGCGCATGATCCGCCTGCCGGTGCACATCATCAAAGAGATCAACTCCTACCGCCGCATCCAGCGCAAGCTCATGGACGAGCGCCATGTCGCCCAGGTGCCGGTGGCCGACATCGCCAAAGAGGCAGGGCAGGATCCCGAGCACGTACGGCGGCTTTTGCAGCTGCAAGACGGCACGGTGCAGGTGGACAACACGCTTTACGGCGGCGACGATGACAAAGAAGTGTCCATCATGGACATCCTGCCGGACACGACCATAGAAACGCCGTCGCGCCACTTAGACCGCGTGGAGCTCAAAAGGCTCATCAAACGCTGGTTCCGCACGCTTGACGACAAGCAGAAGACCGTGGTTTTAAACCGCTTTGGCTTAGGCGGGGCGGAGATCATGACGCTTGAGGACGTCGGCGCGCGCATCAACCTCACCCGCGAGCGCGTCAGGCAGATCCAAAACGAGATCCTGCGCAACCTGCGCAAGATCTGCGAGGAAAACGGCATAGACGGTTCGGCGCTCTCAGAAGACCCCGGCGAGCGCTGAGCTCCGTTATTCCTTTTCTTTCGATTGTGTCAAGAGTTTTGTGTAAACTTTTCTTCATAGCGTTGTAGCTAAGCCTATGGTTTTGGAAACATATCTAACAGCTCAGCTGTTGCTTCTCTGAAGCCTCTGTGAACCTTTTCCCCTTGCTTGCGGTTGTATTCGCTGTAAAAAGTGCAGACGAACCCCTGTCTTCCGCAGATGATTACCGTGAATTTAGGCTAAAGTAATACCTAAGTAATAAAGCGTCTGGCTTTGCATCAAGTCCAGGCGCTTTTTTGCTGCCTGAGGATTAAATTTGACTTTGTTTATGGATACATATGGATACGATTGTGGTATAATATTGATGTCAGCAGTTTTTTTGGGGAAGGCATTATTACCTATGTTTCTGTGTTCAAAGAAAAACCGCAACGGCTTGTACTACCTGTATCTCATGGAAGGCGTATTAGATCCTGACACGGGAAAGCGCAAGGTTCAGATCATCCGGAGCTTCGGCAGGAAGGACGAGTTCATAAAGAACCAGCCTGAGAAGTACAAAGAGCTCGCGGAAAAGTACGGAGACAGGAGGGACAAGGCCAAAGCCGTAAAAGAGACGCTGATCAGCAAATACCTCAAACCCGCCGAGGGGACGGATCCTTTATCAAAGCTTCCCAGGCTCATGCCCCAGAACTGCGCCCATCTGGCGCTGCACCGGCTGTGGACCGAAGATCTGGGAATGCCGAAGTTCCTGGGCTATCTCAAAGACAGGATCGCGCCGGGCATTGAATACAGCCCCTCTGAGATCTCCCTGTACTTTTCGGCGCTCAAAATGATCGCGCCGTCGTCATACCTCGAGGGCTGCGAGTCCAGCCCGAGGTTCCTGGGTGATCCGGCGTCGCGCTTTGCCATAGACGACGTGTACCGCTGCCTGCATTTCCTGGCCGAGGGCAAAGATCAGATCATGCGCCATGTCAGAAACATGGTGAACAGACTGGCGCCGGGGGAGAAGTCGCTGCTGTTCTTTGACTGCACGAACTGCTATTTCGAGACCCCGGCGGGCGACACCTACTGGAACCGGAAGAAGGCGCTGAGGATCATGAGGAGGGCGCTGCGCAAGGCGAAGCGCGAGCTCGCCCTGGCATCAGACCGGGAGCTTGACCGTTTTATCGAAACAGATCCCGAACAGAGCGCGGAGCTTGGGAAGATCATTGAATCGTTCGGAGATCCGCTGCGCATGCACGGGCCGAGCAAGGAGAAGCGCCTGGATCTGCCTCTGGTGTCCATAGCGCTGGTGGTCGATGATCACGCCGTCCCCATAGACTTCACGGTGTTCCCGGGAAACCGCGCCGAAGTCACGGTGATGACTGACGAAATAAAGAAACTGAAGGAAAAGCACGGGATCAGAAACGCCGTGGTGATTGCCGACGGGGCGATGAACGGCACGGCGAACCTGAGCCGGCTGCTGGGCGAGGGCATGGGCTTTGCCGTGGCCAAATCGGCGCTGTCGTTCTCCTCGAAGATCAGAAAGGAGCTTGATCTCGGTTCCTTCTCGAAGATGAAGGACGAGAACGGGAAGGAGACGCCGCTGCTGTACAGGGTTGTCGATTACAGCAACAGGACTTATGTCAGGACAGACAAAGGAACCGAGAAGCTCACGGTGGACTGCAAGCTGATGATCACGTTCAGCAAAGCAAGGCGCGAGCGGGATTTGGCCCTGCTTGAGGAGAACGTTGAAAGGGCCGGGCGCGCCGTGAACAGCCGTGAGGAGGTGAAGCTGCAGTGCGGCGGCTGGAGACAGTTTGTGCGCACCGCGCCGGATGACGGTGACGGTGAGGAAGATCCGAAGAAAAAGAGGAAATCCCCTCCGCAGTTCGCCGAGTCGCTCAACCAGGCGCTCATCGACAGAAGGAAGCAGTGCGCCGGCTTCGCGGGGATCCTCTTTCACGAGGCTCCGGGCTCGGAGAAGCTCACTCCTGAATACGTCAGCACGCTTTATCACCACCAGGTGCAGATTGAGGAGTGCTTTCGGATCATGAAGAGCGACTTCGAGATCCGCCCCCTGTACGTGCGCGACCGCCTGAGCGTGACCGGCCACGTGCTGCTGTGCGTGCTGGCGCTGATCATGCTCAGGCTGATCCAGAGAAGGCTGGGGGAAAAAGGGCGCTCCGCCACGGCCGCGCAGATCAGGGAGGCGCTCGGGGAAATGAAGGTGATGGCGCTCGGCCTCGGCGAAGGCCGCTGCCTGTACATCAAGTCGCAGGAGGCGCGCCGGCGCTGCTGTCTCAGAGGCAGGGCCGGCGAGGAGAAGCAGGCCAAAGAAAGCGAAGATTTGGGCGAGATGCTGTCCGAGGTTCTGGGAACGCGGATCAAAGATCCGGTGAACACGCTTGAGCAGCTGCGGACGGCGTTTAAGCTCAGAGAGCTTGCCCAGTCCGAGTATCAGCGCGATCTGCTGGAACAGTACTGCGCCCCGGCGCAGAGCGCCTGACAGGCGTATCCATAAACAAAGTCAAATCTCAAAAACACGGCTCAGCCCTTGTCGCACAAGGGACTGAGCCTTTTATTTTGCCTAAATGCTGCGGAATACAGGTCTAACAGCTCAGCTGTTGCTTCTCTGAAGCCTCTGTGAACCTTTTCCCCTTGCTTGCGGTTGTATTCGCTGTAAAAAGTGCAGACGAACCGTTCAAGGGATTCTTCGTTGGGGAATTGCTCTTTCAACTTTGCATGATGCTTCAAACCCTTGTTGTTATTTTCAATCAAGTTGGATGTATAGATCGTAGGACGGATGCTCTGAGGGAATTCGTAAAAAGTAAACAGGCTGTCATGGAGTTGGAATACCTTCTTCAGTCGAGGATATTTGCCGCAGAATCGCTCCAGAAAGGCTTCCAGTGCCTGCCGGGCAGCCTCGGCATCGTCTTGATGATATACTTCCTTCAGAACCGCCAAGACCTCCTTCCTGTCCTTCTGCCGGACCAGGCGAGCCACGGCTCTGGCCAGGTGCACCCAGCAGCTCTGATGCCTGGCCTGAGGAAATTCCTGTTTCACGGCATCCGGCAGGCCGACCAGGCCGTCAGAGACGAATAACAGGACATCTTTCAGCCCCCGTGTTTTCAGCCCTTGCAGCATCTCGGCATAATTAGTTGCAGACTCACTCGGATAGATGGCATAGTCTAGGACTTCCTTGTTCCCTTCCGGCGTAATGCCGAGCAAAACATGCAACGCTTCCTTGGCCACGCTGTCACGGCGCAGATTCAGGTAGGTGGCATAACAGAAGATGACGGCATATCGCGCAGCAACCTGTCGGGAATGGAAGGCTTGGACTTGCTCGGTGACGGCTGACGAGATATGCGAGATAGTGGCTGGCGAGTAATATCGTCCATACATCTGCTCGATGAGATCTGCAATCTGACGGGTGGTGACGCCGCGCTGATAAAGCTGGATGACCGTAGTCTCCAAAGCATTGGTGTGCTGAAGATAGCGTGGCAACGTGGGCGAATGGAAATCGCCGTTCCGATCTCGCGGGACTTCCAGATGCAACTCTCCATAGCGTGTCGCCAGCGTGCGCTTGTAATAGCCGTTGCGGCTGTTGCCTGTGTTCCAACCGTCCGAATCATGCTTCTCATATCCGAGGAAGGCGGCCAGCTCCGTCTTCAGGAGAGCATTGATGGCGGCTTCCAATTCGGAACGAAAAAGCTCGGTGGTGGCAGGATTGAATAGCGTTTGAATAAATTCTGTGTTAAAATCAGGCATGAGGAACCTTCTTTCCTAGTGTTTGGTTTGAACACTTAACACTATAAAGGAAATGGGTTCCTTTTTACTATACCCATCCAACGTTTACACAAACTATTTTACACTATCTTTCTTTCTCTGATTCCTCTTTTAAGAGCAGATCTTTGAGCCTTGAGAGCGTGTTGAGCGCCTCAAGCGGTGTCAGGCTGTTGATGTCCGTTTTCTCAAGCTCTGCATCCGCTTTCGTGCGCACTTTCCTCTCGATGATTTCAGGCTCCGGGGCCGCCGCGGCCGCTTCCGCTGTCCCCGCGGGGCTTTCGCCCGCGGCGATGGCCTTGCGGGCGCGCGAGATCACTTCGGCAGGCAGGCCTGCCAGCGTGCCGACCTCGAGGGCGTAGGAGTAGCGTTGCGCGCCCTCGCAGGCGTGGTAGAGGAAGACGATGCGGCGATCGTGCTGCTCTGCCTTAAAGCAGAGGTTTTGCACCTCGCGGTGCGTGTCGGCCAGAGCGGTGATCCCGGGGTAGTGCGTCGAGAACAGGCTCAGGCAGCGCAGGCGCGAGCATAAATAGGCGGCGATCGAGGCGGCCAGCGCCCCGCCTTCGACGGCGCTGGTGCCGCGGCCGACCTCATCCATGATGACGAGCGAGCGCGAGGTGGCGTTGTTTAAGATCGACGAGGCTTCCTCCATTTCCACCATGAACGTGGAGCGGCCGGAGACGAGATCATCCGAGGCTCCGATGCGCGTGAAGATGCGGTCGACATCGCCGATGAGCGCCTGTTTGGCGGGCACAAAGCACCCGGCGCGCGCCATGATCACGATGAGCGCGCACTGGCGCATGTAAGTGGACTTGCCGCCCATGTTAGGGCCGGTGATTACGCACAGCCGCGTCTGCCCCAGGCTTACGCTGTTGGCGACGAAGGGCTTTGAAGTGAGCGTTTCGATGACCGGGTGGCGCCCTTCTTTTATTTCTATGGCCGAATCGCGCGCCAGCTGCGGCCTGACGTAGCCGTGCTCTGAGGAGACGGAGGCAAAGGAGAGCAGGGCGTCCAAAGACGAGAGCGCCGAGGAGAGTGCGGCCAGCGCCGGCAGGTGCTTTTGCGTCCTGGCGATGAGATCCTCATAGAGCTCTTTCTCAAGGGCCAGCGAGCGCTCCTGCGCCGTGAGCGTGCGCTCTTCGAGATCGCGCAGTTCCTGCGTGGTGTAGCGCTCGACGTTTTTGAGCGTCTGCTTGCGGTGGTAGCGCTCGGGGGCGCTGTCGGACTTGGAGCGCGGAAGCTCGATGAAATAGCCTGAGATCGAGTTGTAGCCTACCTTGAGCGTCGGGATCCCGGTGGCCGCGCGCTCCTGCTCCTCCATTTTGGCGAGCACTTCCCCTGAGCCGTGCATGAGCGAGCGCAGTTCGTCGAGCTCCTTGCTGTAGTGATCGGCGATCACGCCGCCGTCGCGCAGCAGTGTCGAGGGCACCTCGGCCACGGCCGCGGTTAAAAGCGCCAAAAGCTCCGGCAGCGGGGCGATGTTCTGCGCAAGCTGCGCCAAAACGCTCTGCCCTGATCCGGTGAGCGCGCTGCGGATCCTGGGAACTAAACCCAGCGAAGCGCGCAGCACCATGAGATCCTTGGGGCGGGCGGTGCCCAGACCGACGCGGGCGGTGATGCGCTCGAGATCGCCCACGCCGTCTAACAGTTCAAAGAGCGGGGCGCGATCGCTTTTTATGAGCGCCTCAACGGTGTCAAGGCGCGCGTTAACCGCGGCGTCATCGCGCAAAGGCTGCAGGATCATGCGGCGCAGCAGGCGCGATCCCATGGCCGTGGCGCAGCGGTCGAGCACTGACAGCAGGCTGCCCTCCGGCCCGCCGCGCAGATTTGCTGTGAGCTCGAGGTTGCGCTGGGCTGTGGCGTCTAAGATCACCTCGGTGCTGTGATCGGCGCGGCTAATCGATCTGATATGCCCCAAAGGCCCGGTCTGGGTACTTTTTACGTAGGCCAAAAGCCCGCCTGCGGCGCGGATCCCTTCTTCGAGATCTTCGATGTCAAAGCCAAAGAGGCTTTGAGTGCCGAACTGGGAGCACAGCAGGCGGTAGGCGGTGCGCAGCTCGAAATTCCAGTCGGGGATCTCTTTTTTAGAGCCCTTTTGGGGGAGCGCGGCGCGCTCTTTGAACGATTCGGGGTACACGACCTCGGCAGGGGATAGCGCGCCCAGGCTCAGCCCCAGCTCCTGGGCGCTGCGGCACATGCAGGTTTTAAAGCGCCCTGAGCCCATGCTTAAAAACGCCAGGCCGTAATAGGCCTTGCCCTTGCACACGGCGGCGATGAGGTTGTCCTCGCGATCGGGGGCGATGCCGTCGTCCGTGGCGGTGCCCGGGGTAATGATGCGGGAGATGCTGCGCGTGAAGGTCTTGACCTTGCCGCGGCCGCCCTGTTCGTTCTGCTCGACGATGACGACGCTCTCGCCCATGCGGATGAGGCGGGCGACGTAGTTGTCGACGGCGTGGAACGGCACTCCGGCAAGCGGAATGGGCTTGCCTTTGTTCGTGCCGCGGGCCGTGAGCGTGAGGTTCAAAAGCCGCGAGGCCTTGACGGCGTCATCGTAGAACATCTCATAGAAGTCGCCCAGGCGGTAGAACACCAGGGTGTCCGGATACTGTGCTTTGAGCTCCAGGTACTGGCGCATCATGGGTGTCGATCCGTCTTTGAGATCCTCAAGTGTGTTTTTCTCAGGCATGGGTAAAAATTTCCGGAAATTACAGGGCGCGCGGCCGCAGGGATCTCATTATTTTAGTACGAGAGCAGGTGCCTTACGGCTTAAATGGCGCGGGCTTTATGATATGTTATGCAGTCGATACGGCCGCCGCCCTCGCTCAGGGAAGCATCCGCGGGAGCGCTAAACGGGAATAAAAAAAATCATTATTTCGTATCATAAGCACAAATATTGTATATACTATGGATAACCAATCCTGATCACGTTTAGGAGTAACTAGCATGGCCGCTAAAAAGGAATCCGCCGCCGGCAGCGCCAAGATCAACCCGCTGGCAAAGAACCTCACGAAGGATGCGAAAAAAGAGCAGGCGCTGGCCGCCGCCATGGACCAAATCGAGCGCGCTTTTGGCAAAGGCGCGATCATGCGCCTGGGGCAGAGCAGCAACATGGACATCGAGGCCATCCCGACCGGATCGCTGAGCCTTGACATCGCGCTGGGGATCGGGGGCCTGCCCATGGGCCGCATCGTTGAGATTTACGGGCCTGAGTCCTCAGGCAAGACGACGCTGACGCTCGAGCTCATCGCCCAGGCGCAGAAGCTCGGCAAGGTCTGCGCTTTTATTGACGCCGAGCACGCTTTGGACCCGACTTACGCCAAGCGCCTGGGCGTCAGGATCGAAGACGTGCTGATCTCGCAGCCGGACACCGGCGAGCAGGCTTTGGACATCTGCGAGAGCCTCGTGCGCTCAGGCGGCGTGGACGTAGTGATCATCGACTCCGTGGCCGCGCTCGTGCCTAAGGCAGAAATCGAAGGCGACATGGGTGACTCCCACGTCGGCTTGCAGGCCCGCCTGATGTCACAGGCGCTGCGCAAGCTCACCGGCATCATCAAGCAGGCCAACTGCATGGTCGTGTTCATCAACCAGCTGCGCATGAAGATCGGCGTGATGTTCGGCAACCCTGAGACCACGACGGGCGGCAACGCCTTGAAGTATTACGCCTCCGTGCGCCTGGACATCCGCAAGGGCCAGCAGATCAAAGAAGGCGACAAGAAGAACGTCAAGGTTCTGGGCAACCAGACCTCGGTCAAGGTCGTGAAGAACAAGGTCGCCCCTCCGTTCCGCACCGCTCACTTTGACATCCTCTTCAACTACGGCATTGCCAAGAACGGCGAACTCATAGATTTGGGCGAGACGGCGGGAGTTGTGAAGAAGACCGGCGCCTGGTTCTCCTACAACGGCCAGAAGATCGGGCAGGGCAAGACCAACGCCATGCGCTATCTTGACGAACATCCTGAGGAGGCGGATGCCATAGAAAAGGCGATCCGCGAGTACTTCAAGGCCAACAGCTCCTATGCCGATACCACTGAGATCGGCTCTGCCGAGGAGCCTGAAGCCCCTGAGGCGGAGTCAGGGGATCCGTTAAAGGACAGCCTGGACTCGATCCGCGACGAGGACCTCATCACCGAGTTCCCTGAGGATCTCTGAGGACTGAGTGAAAAAGCAGGAGCTGCGCGACGATCCTGAGGGGGCGTACAGCTATGCCATCTGGCTTCTGGCCAGGCGCGAGTACGCCTTTGAAGAGCTCGTGCGCAAGATAGGCTCGCGCTATGTGAAGGAGGCCGCCCTCGCGGCGGCCCAAAAGGCGCGCGCCGAGGGATCGCAGAGCGATCAGCGCATGGCGGAGATGCTCGCCCGCCACGCCGCCTTCGCCCATCAGGGGCCGCAGAAGGCGCGCCTTGAGGCGCGCCGCCGCGGCCTCGATCCTGATCTGTTGACGCCCTACCTTGAAGAACAGGACTTCGGAGCCCAGGCCCTCGACTTTTTAGAGCGCCGCTACGGCTCGCTGGAGTCCGTGGATTACAAAACCGGCCAGAAGATGCTGGCCGCCCTCTGCCGCCGCGGTTTTGACCGCGACACCTGCCTTGAGGCCTTCGAGCGTTTTTCCTCCTCGCGCTCATGACTTCGCACTGAAAATTGTATAATTCAGGGCTGGGACTTAATGTCACATTCTCTTTTTGGTTAACTTTTCATTATGTACATGACAACAGACCAGATACGTCAGAAGTATCTGGATTTCTTCAAGGCCCGCGGGCATACCGTGGTGCGCTCGAGCTCGCTGGTACCGCATAATGATCCCACCCTGCTGTTCACCAACGCAGGCATGAATCAGTTCAAAGACGTGTACCTGGGCAAAGAGAAGCGCCCGTATGTGCGCGCCTGCTCCGCCCAGAAGTGCGTGCGCGCCGGCGGCAAGCAGAACGACCTCGAGAATGTCGGCTACACGGCCAGGCACCATACCTTCTTTGAGATGCTGGGCAATTTCAGCTTCGGCGATTACTTCAAGAAAGAAGCCATCACCTACGCCTGGACGCTGCTCACCGAAGGCTACGGCCTTCCCAAAGAGTCACTGACGGTGACCGTGTACGACAAGGACGACGAAGCTTACAACATCTGGAAGGACGTCATCGGCGTCCCTCCGGAGCGCATCGTGCGCATCGGCGACAACAAGGGCGGCCCGTTTGAGTCAGACAACTTCTGGCAGATGGGCGACACAGGCCCCTGCGGCCCGTGCTCGGAGATCTTCTACGATCACGGCCCGGAGATCTGGGGCGGCCCTCCGGGATCACCTGAGGAAGACGGCGACAGGTTCATCGAGATCTGGAATATCGTCTTCATGCAGTACAACCGCAAGGCTGACGGCACGTTTGAGAAACTCGGCAAGCCGATGATCGACAACGGCCTGGGGCTCGAGCGCATTGCCGCCGTGCTGCAGGGGGTCCACTCCAACTATGACATCGATCTCTTTGTCAACCTGGAGAAAGACGCGGCCCGCGTTTTGGGCGTGAGCGATCTCAAGAGCAAGTCGCTGCGCGTGATCGCCGATCACATCCGTTCGTGCTCGTTCCTCGTCGCCGACGGCGTGCAGCCGTCAAACGAGGGCCGCGGCTACGTGCTGCGCCGCATCATCCGCCGCGCCGTGCGCCACGGCCGCCTGCTGGGCGCCAAGGACGTGTTCTTCTACAAGCTCGTCGACGGTCTGGCCGATCTCATGGGTCAGGCTTATCCGGAGCTCGTCGAGGAAAAAGAGCGCATCAAGAACACGCTCAGGAAAGAAGAAGAGCTGTTCTTAAAGACGCTCGATCACGGCCTGAGCCTGCTTGAGGGCGAGCTTGCCAAACTCGGATCTTCAAAAGTGATCCCGGGCAATGTCGTCTTTAAGCTCTACGACACCTACGGCTTCCCCACCGATCTGACGCAGGACGTCGTCCGCGATCGCGGCTACAAGCTGGACATGGACGGCTTTGACGCCGAAATGGCCAAGCAGAAAGCCATGTCGAAGAAGGCCTCGAAGTTCGGCATAGATTACAACGAGGATCTCAAGCTTACCGAGATCACCCGCTTTACCGGTTATGAGACCCTCACCTCCGAGGGCGTGATCACCGGCATCTACAAAGACGGGCAGGAAGTTGACAGCATCTCCACCGACGAAAAGGCGGTGATCGTGCTGGACGCCACTCCGTTTTACGGAGAGATGGGCGGCCAGGTCGGCGATCACGGCGTGATCAAAGCCGGCGAGAACACTGAGTTCACCGTTGAAGACACCAAACGCGTCGGCAAGACCGTGATCCACATCGGCCATGTCGAGCTCGGCGGTTTCTCCAAGGGCGACAAGGTCACCGCGAGCGTCGATGCCGAGGTCAGAAAACAGATCGCGGCCCATCACTCGGCCACCCACCTCCTCGACGCCGCGCTGCGCCAGGTGTTAGGCGACGGCGTGATGCAGAAGGGCTCTTATGTGGCTCCCGACCGCCTGCGCTTTGACTACTCCTACGGCCAGCCGCTGACGCTGCAGCAGCGCCAGCAGATCTCCGCCATCGTCAATGATCAGATCCGCCAAAACCACGAGGTGTGCACCGAGATCATGGATCTCGACGCCGCCAAGAAGTCCGGCGCGATCGCGCTTTTTGACGAGAAGTACGAGGACAAAGTCCGCGTCGTCTCCATGGGTTCGTTCTCCAAGGAACTGTGCGGCGGCACGCATGCCAGACGCACGGGCGATCTGGGCGTCTTTGTCATGGTCTCCGATGAGTCGGTGGCCTCCGGCATCCGCCGCATCGAGGCGGTGGTCGGCGGCGCGGCCATAGAGTACCTCCAGAAGATGGTGCGCATGGTCGTCAAGACCGCCAGGCTCATGAAGGCTGACAACCAGTCCATAGCCGAAAAGGCCGAGGCTTTGGTGCTGCGCGGCCGCACTCTTGAAAAAGAGAACGAGCAGCTCAAAGAGCGCCTTATAAGCTTTGAGTGCGAGAAACTCGCAGCCAAAGCTCAGGACGTCAACGGCGTCAAGACCGTGGCCATTAAGCTTGATGGTTATGATCCCAAGGAACTGCGCACTGCCGCAGAGGACATCATCGTGCGCTTAAAGAGCGGCGTGGTGCTCTTAGGCGCGGTGAGCGACGGCAAGGTCTCCCTGGCCGCGGCGGTGTCCAAGGATCTGACAGCCAAGGTCAAGGCCGGCGATCTCGTGAAGACCGCAGCTTCCTTTGTCGACGGCAAAGGCGGCGGGCGTCCGGATCTGGCCCAGGCCGGCGGCACGAAGACCGAAGGCCTCGATGACGCTATCGCCTCGGCGCTGCCGTTCCTCAAGGAGCGCCTCTAAACATGCTGGTGATCTCGCGCAAAGAGCATGAAGCAGTTCAGCTCTCAGGCGGGATCACCGTACGTGTTTTGGAAATGAGGGGAGACCGGGTAAGCCTCGGCATCGATGCTCCGGCATCGGTGAAGGTGCAAAGGCTCCCCTCGGATCAGGATCGCAAGGCATCAGACAAACCGCTTGACTTCAAGCGGGAAAAAACTGATACTAATGCGCACTGATTGCCAAGTGGATAGATGACCGAGTGGCTGAAGGTACTCCCCTGCTAAGGGAGCATACGGCTTTAAGGGCTGTATCGAGGGTTCGAATCCCTCTCTATCCGCCATTTTCCCCTTCAAAAACAACAAATTATTTTTTGTTTTCCCTTAGGTGCGGTAAACGCGCCCTGTGTTCTGGCGTCCTGTTTAATTCAGAGAATAGCTGGCGCTTTGCTGCTTAAAGCATTTTTAGCCGGTCTTGAGGCAGTTTCCAGCAAATTTGCATGACACACCCAAATGCGGAATACAGTGCGGAATGCAAATTTTCGTCTGGAGATGCCGTGAAGAACTTTCGTTGCCGAATATGGCAAAAGCATAATTTACACATTGCCATGTGTAACAATTTAAAAAATGAGATTTGGCATGGCAACGAATTTAGCTCTTGATGACAATCTGTTAAAGCAGGCGCTTGCTTTAGGCGGTTTAAAGACCAAGAAAGCCACGGTGACTCAGGCGCTAAAGGAGTTTATCCAGCGCCGTGAGGCGGAAAAGCTGATAAGCGCTTTTGGGACCGTCGACTTTGACGAAGATTACGATTACAAGGCTCAAAGGAACCGCCGTGCCTGAATTTCTTGTCGACACCTGCATTTGGTCTGAAGCACTGCGGAGAAAGAACCCGAACCCGGTCACGTGCGAGCATCTGGCTAAAATGGTCAGGGAACTTCAGGCAGTCCTCATAGGGCCAATCAGACAGGAAATACTTTCAGGAATTTCAGACGGGAACGAATTTATCAGCGTAAAAAAAAACGCTCTCGCCTCTGCCTGATGTCCCCTTGTCAGCCGCAGATTATGAATGCGCTGCCTGGTACTGCAATATGTGCAGGCGCAAGGGCATTCAAGGTTCAGCTGTTGATTTCCTGATATGCGCGGCAGCCGTCAGGAACGGATTAATTATTTACACAGCTGATCAGGCTATTGAGCACTATAAAACCGTCCTGCCGCTTAAAGTCCGGATGGAAAGGCATTGACCAAAAGTCCCGCGCGTTCAGTGTGCAACCGGGGTTATTTCCCTGACAGCACCGGGATCAGCTTTGAACCGTCACCGAGCATAGTTTGCGGCAGTTCCCCGTTCCATTTCTCAGCCAGCGTCAGGTCAATGATCTCGCGGCCTTCCTGCAAGGCTTTGGCTTTGAGCGCTATGGCGTCGGCTTCCGCCTGCGCGGTGGTCCTGATCTGATAGGCTTTGGCGTCGGCGCGCAGGCGCATGGCTTTGTTTTCCGCATCGGCTTTGGCGATCTGCTGCTTGGATTCGATCTCAATGCGCTGCAGTTCGTTGCGGGCTTTTTCGATCTCCATCTTCTTTTGCGCGGTCTGCTCAACCACCCGGTCATAGCTTTCCGAGAAAGAGACATCCTCGATCTGCACCGAGATCACATTGATGGGGTAACGCTTAAGCTCCTCTTTGAGCATGCGGTCAAAAGCGGTGTCGAGTTTGGAGCGCTCCTGAATGATCGTCGAGGCGGTAAACTGCCCTAAAAGCTGTTTTGAAGTCTGCTGTACCAGCGGGGCGACCACCGTGTAAAACACGGAGTTGTCTTCATCGGTTTTAAAGAATTTGTAAGCGTCTTTGATGCGCAACGGATCGTACTGCCAGGTGATTGAGATCCGGTAGCTGTCAATGATCTGCTGATCATTGGAGTAAGCCTGAAGCTTGTTCTCTTCATCACCGCCGAACACCGATTTCTGGACGCGCACGCTGTACACTTTGGCCCTTTCAATAAGGGGGACAGCCAGGTGAATGCCCGGATCCCATACGTCTTCAATCGTGCCGAATCTGGTAAGCACCGCGCGCTCGCCTTCATCGATCACGTACACCGACGCTGCGCAGAAAAGCATCGCCGCGGCTCCAAGCGCCACGGCTCCGATCCCGCCGAGCATGAGCTTGTCTGTAAAATCCATAACCAATCTCCTTCAATGTGCCCGGTAAAATCGCGACTGGGTCTGCGCCCGCAGCCGGCTGTGCTGTGCCGGCGTCAGATCTGAGCGTACGCCGATCCCGTTAACCCGCCGAAAGACTGCGGATCTTTCTCAGATCTTCGCTTTGCGGCGTTTTATACAGCGCGGCGCCTATTTCTCAAGTCCCACATCCTTTGCGGTGTAAATGCCGGACTCTATGAGCATGGTCTTGACGTTGGAGCGGTCGACGAGTTTAGGAGAGAGCACCCGGGCTGGCACGATCTTCTTGCCGTTGGCGAACGTGTGGTCGTCATTGGTCTTCGGGGTCTTGCCCTGCGAGAGATCGGTGATCATTTCCACAAGGATCGGATAGAGGAGGCGCGGATCTTTTAACACCGTCATGTTGCGCTCGCGGCTGACGATGCCGCGCACCTGGCTTAACTGGGCGTCCATGCCGGTGATGTAGGGCATGTCGTCTTTGGTGTAGCCAGCCTTCCTCAAAGCGAGGATCACGCCGTCGGCCAGGCCGTCTGAGGCGCAGAACACCGCTTTGAGCTTCGTCTTGCCTTTGCCCGGGCCGTAGTTGTTAAGTCCAATGAGTTTGTCCATGCGCTTTAATGCCTGATCGGTGCTCCACTTAAAGATGCTGGCGCGGCCCATGGATACATCGCCGGAGGGCACGTTGAGCACCTTTTTGTCGATAAACGGCTGCATGACTTCCATGAAGCCTTCCCATTGCAGCAGCGCGTTGCGATCGTCGGTGGAGCCGGCAAAAAATTCAGCGTTCACCGGATAGGCGGGGTTGCGGCTGTCAAGGTGCAGGGCGCGCGAGATGGCGCGCGCCTGGATGCGCCCGGCGTCCTTGCTGTCAAAGGCCACGTAATACTGCACGGCTTTCGTGCCTAAGATCAGGCGATCGTAGGCGATGACCGGAATGTTGGCCTTGAGCGCGGAGTCCAGAGCATTCTTCAGGCCGGAGCTGTCCACCGGGGTGACGATCATGGCATCGCAGTGTTCTTTGACCATGCGCTCCATGTGGCGCTGCTGGATAGCGATGTCGCCGTCGCCTGAGTAATATAGATCGGTCTCAAAGCCGGCTTTCTGCAAGGCGGCGGCGATCTCCGGGCCTTCCTTGTACCAGCGCTGATCGTTCTGGGTGGGCAGGGAGATCCCGACTTTATAGGCAAAGGCCGAAGGCGAGGAGAGCGCGAGCGCTGCGGCAAGAGCGCACAGAGCAGTTTTTATCTTCATAAAGGCACCGCAAAAATCCAAGTCATTACCTGATAGATAGCTCATTTTAGCTTTGCGCGCTGTGAATAAGATCCCGATCCCGTAAACGTTTGCGGCTCTGCTTAAAGATGCGAGGGCAAAAAAAGTCGCCAAAAGGCGGCTTTTGGAATTGAACGGGAACGCTAAATCCCGTTTTTAACCTGCTCTGCGGTGAAGATCCCGCTCTCAATCATGGCCTCGCGGTAGTTTGAATGATCGACGACGCGCGGGGAGATCACGACGGCCGGAACCGCCTTAGGGCCGTTATTGTAGGTGTGATCGTCATTGATGTAAGGCTCGCGCCCCTCAGAGAGCGCTTTGACTGTCGCGACGAGGTGCGGGTAGATGAGCCTTGGGTCTTTGAGGATGGTCATGTGGCGCTCTTTGTCGGAGATGCCTTTGATTTGGGAGAGTTCGCCGTCCATGCCGGTGATAAAAGGCATGTCGTCTTTCGTGTAGCCGGTCTTTTTCAGGGCGGTGACCACGCCGTCGGCCAGCCCGTCTGAGGCGCAGAACACCCCGTCAAGCGCTTTCTTGCCCGGGCCGTAGTGCTGGGCGCCGATGAGCTTGTACATGCGCTTTAGCGCCATGTCGGTGTTCCAGCCGTTTATCTGGGCGCGCAGCAGCGTCTCGTCGTCCGAGGGGACTTTGAGCATCTTGTAATCGAGATAGGGGCCGATGATCTGCATGAAGCCGTTCCACTGGTGCAGGGCGTTGCGATCGTCAGGGGAGCCGGCGAACATCTCAATGGATGCCGGATGCTCTTTGGTGCGGCTGTCCAGGTGCAGCGCCCAGGCCAGGGCGCGGCCCTGCATCCTGCCGGCCTCGACGCTGTCAAAGGCCACGTAATAGGAGACGGCCTTGGAGTTTAGGATCAGGCGATCGTAGGAGATGACCGGTACACGGGCTTTGAGCGGGGCCTTTAAAGCCTCAGAGAGGCCGTCGGCCTTGACCGGCGTGACGATGAGCGCGTCGTATTTTTCTTTTACCATGCGCGCGATCTGCCGCTGCTGTGTGGCCAAATCCCCGTCGCCAGCGTAGTAAAGTTCGGTATCAAAGCCTGCTTCTTCAAGCGCTTTGGCAATCTCCGGGCCTTCTTTGTACCAGCGCTGTTCGTTCTGGGTGGGCAGCGCTATGCCCACTTTATAGGCCTGCGCAGGGATCCCTGCGAGGGCCAAGGCGATGCTTGCTGTGGCAAGTGCTTGTTTTATCATAGTTATAACTGCAAAACACTCCGTTTTTAAAGCGTTAGCATTATGCAAAGCTGTTGTTAAATTCAGGTAAAGCGCGCCTGAAAAAGTAACGAAAAACGCCGGGGCGCGAGGGGAGAAGGGAGGGAGGTTAAATTTGCGCGGGGAAACGTTAAAAACCTTGTAATCGCAAAAAGCGCTCTGTATAATGTTGCGCACACAAAGCGTGAAGCTTTAATGCACCTGTAGCTCAGCTGGATA
>DKSD01000094.1:0-17993 GCA_002473165.1 Succinatimonas sp. UBA7265 | reverse complement strand
CGAATCCCTCCAGGTGCGCCACCCTCCTTAAAAATTCCCTTGATTAAAATTCCTGATTTCAATCGTTTAACCGTTTTCAGGTATTCCGTGATTAGCGTTTGCGCTGTGCCATGCGGCGCGGCATGCGGAATTTCAAAAAGCCGGTACGGGTGATAAAATTTGCACCATCGTTTTAAAAGGGATCTTCGATGGCACAGGCAAAAAAAGTCAGCTCCGCTCAGACCGGGGAACTGCGGGACATGCCGCGCGATCTGCCCTCAGAGCGCGCGCTCTTAGGCGCGCTGCTGCTTGACGGCACCCTGTTTGACAAGATCATGCGCGAGTTCCGCCGCCTCACCCCTGAGGAGTTCTTTGACAAAAAGAACGCGCTGGTCTACGCCGCGATGTCAGCCCGCTATGATCACGACGCCTCAGGCTTTGACTCGACGATCATCCGCGCCTACTTAGAGCGCAACGGCGAACTGGAGGCCGCAGGCGGCACTGAATACCTTGCCAGGCTCCAGGATGAGGCCGGCACGCCGAAGTCCGTCGCCGAATACGCCAGGCTCATAGACGAGTGCTATCGCCGCCGCCTGCTGATCGCGATCGCCGAGAAGGTCATAGACAAAGGCTACGCGCCTGACAAAGCCACCGCCGAAGAGCTTTTTGAAGAGGCGCAGGGCGCCTTCTACAACGCGACCGTCGAGCTGCGCACCGAAAAAGAAAGCAGCCCGCAGGCCATGCTGGATGTCTCGCTGCGCGTCATAGAGCGCATCAAGGAAAACCAGGCCTCCGGCACGCGCATGCGCGGCGTCACGACCGGCTTTCCGGAGCTCGACGAACTCACGCAGGGGCTGCAGCCGGGCACGCTCAATATCATCGCCGCCCGCCCGGGCGTGGGCAAAACCTCGTTTGCCATGAACATCATCGAGTGGATTGCGACGCTGCCTGAGGTCTCAAAGCCGGCTTTGGTGTTCTCGCTGGAGATGCCGTCTGAGTCCATAGCGCTGCGCATGCTCTCCAATTTCGGCAAAGTGCCCATCCAGAAACTCGTCAACGGCGAGGTGAGCACGTCGCAGTGGGATCTCATCATCCAAAAGCTCAACATGCTGACGGGCAAGAAGCAGACCTCCAAAGGCGTGAGCCTTTACAACAAGCTTTACATAGACGATTCAGGCTCGATCACGCCCTCGGAGCTGCGCGCCCGCGCCCGCGAGATCTATGAACAGGCAGGCGGGCTCTCGGCGATCATGGTCGACTACGTGCAGCTCATGAAAGCCGATTCCTCCTCGGAAAACCGCGCCCTGGAGCTGGGCTCGATCTCCCGCTCGCTCAAGCTGCTTTCCAAAGAGCTCGAGTGCCCGGTGCTGGCGCTCTCGCAGTTAAACCGCGAGGTCGATTCCCGCAAAGATCACCGCCCGATGAACTCGGATTTGCGTGAATCCGGCTCATTGGAGCAGGACGCCGATCTCATTCTCTTTTTGATGCGCTCGTCCATGTACCGCGAGAACAAAGAGGAAAACGGCGATGACGGCAAGGCGCTGCTCATCGTCGGCAAAAACCGCAACGGTGCGCTGCGCGACATCGATCTGCAGTTTGTCGGCGAGTACACCTCTTTCTATCCGGCGGAGATGATGCAGGTCGATGACGTGCCGCCGCCGCCTGATCCTGCGGAGCTTCCCGCACAGTAATCGCTATTGAAAGTCCATGAAAACTGTAACCGCTGTTATCAATTCAAAGGCGCTTGTGCACAACCTGCGCCATATCCGCTCGCTTGCGCCCAAATCAAAGCTCATCGCCGTCGTCAAGGCCAACGCCTACGGGCACGGGCTGTGCCAGGTGGCCGACGTGCTCTCAGGCGAGGCCGACGCGTTCGCCGTCTCGCGCTTAGGCGAGGCGCTCGAGCTGCGCGGGCACGGCGTGAGCAAGCCGATTGTGCTGCTTGAGGGCGTGTTCAACGACTCCGAGGTGCGCATCCTCGCAGAAAAAGATCTCTACACGGCCGTGCACGATCGCATGCAGCTTGAGGCCATAGAAAAGGCTCAGGTAGCAAAGCCGGTGCACTGCTGGGTGCAGGCGGACATCGGCATGCACCGCTTAGGTTCGTCCGATCTTGAGGAGATCGGACTCATAAAGGAGCGCCTTGAAAAGAGCCCCAACGTCGTAAAGCCCGTGGGCCTGATCTCGCACCTGAGCGTGGCTGACACCCCCTCCGAGGCCGCCTATAACGAGCAGCAGCAGGACCGCTTCTTTGAGATCGCAGAAAAACTCGGGTTTTCAGGCGAGCTTTCGCTGGGCAACTCCGCTGGCATTTACGAGTGCCCGCGCTCGCACACGGACTGGGTGCGCCCGGGGATCATCACTTACGGGATTTCGCCTTTTGAGGATCGCACCGGCGCGGATCTGGGGCTGGTGCCTGCCATGACGCTTGAGAGCTCCTTAATTGCCATCCATCATTTGAAAAAAGGCGACAAGGTTGGCTACGGCGCGGCCTGGACGGCCCCGCGCGACACGGTGCTGGGCGTCGTGGCCTGCGGCTACGGCGACGGCTACCCGCGCACGGCGAAGCTGGGCACCCCCGTGTGGGTAAACGGGCGCCGCGTGCCCACGGCGGGCAATGTCTGCATGGACATGCTCTTTGTGGACTTAGGGCCGGATTCGCAGGATCGCTTAGGCGATCGCGTCGTGCTCTGGGGGCCGGAGCTGCCCGTTGAGGAGATCGCCCGGGCAAGCGGCACCATTCCCTATGAGTTAGTCTGCCGCGTCATGCCGCGCGTCAACGCTGAATATCAGGGCTGACGCCAGACGGACGCGCCTTGCGCGTCTGCTATAATTGCGTTTCGTTTTTCTTTGCAAAGGGGCACATCGTGCTGGAACAAGTATCTTTAAAGGAGCAGGTGGCGCAGCTTAAAGAGCGCGCCGATTCGCTCAGGGGGTATCTTTGACCTGAGGGCCAAATCCGAAAGGCTCGAGGAGGTCAACGGCCTCATGGAGGATCCCAACCTCTGGAACGATCCGGAAAAGGCTCAGGAACTGGGGCGCGAGAAGACGGCGCTCGAGTCGGTTGTCAACCGCTTCAAGGCTCTCGATCAGGGCTTTGAGGACATACTGACGCTCGAGGAGATGGCGCGCGAGGACAACGATCCCGAGTCGCTTGAGGAAGCCAGGCGCGAAACTCAGGAACTGGACGCGACGCTCACCTCGCTTGAGATGGAGCGCATGTTCTCAGGCCCGCACGACAATGATCCCTGCTACATGGACATCCAGTCAGGCTCCGGCGGCACCGAGGCCCAGGACTGGGCCGGCATGGTGATGCGCATGTACTTAAAGTACGGCGAAAAGAAAGGGCTGAGCTCGACCGTCACCGAACTCTCAGAGGGCGAAGTCGCCGGCGTCAAGAGCTGCACGATCCGCTTTTCAGGCGATCACGCCTACGGGCTTTTGCGCACCGAGACCGGCGTGCACCGCCTTGTGCGCAAGTCTCCCTTTGATTCCAACAACCGCCGCCACACCTCTTTCTGCTCGGCTTACGTCTACCCTGAGATCAACGATGACATAGACATCGAGATCAACCCCGCCGATCTCAAAGTGGACGTGTACCGCTCCTCAGGCGCCGGCGGCCAGCACGTCAACAAGACGGAATCGGCCGTGCGCATCACGCACGTGCCCACCGGCATAGTCGTGACCTGCCAGAACGAGCGCTCGCAGTTCCAAAACCGCGATCAGGCCATGAAACAGCTGCGCGCCCGCCTCTACCAGCTGGAGATGGACAAGCGCATGGCCGAGCAGCAGGCTCTCGAGGACAGCAAGGCGGACATCGGCTGGGGCAGCCAGATCCGCTCTTACGTGCTTGACGACGCCCGCATCAAGGATCTGCGCACCGGCGTGGAATGCCGCGACACCCAGAAAGTCTTAAACGGCGATCTCGATCAGTTTATTGAAGCCAGCCTCAAGCAGGGGCTGTAATTTAGGATAAGAAAAATGGCACAGGAAAAAGACACGGGCGAGAGCCTCAACAACGTGATGCAGGAGCGCCGCGACAAACTCAACGCCCTGCGCGAGCAGGGGCAGGCCTACCCTAACGACTTCCGCCGCGACGCCACCTCGGGCGACGTGCGCGAAAAATGCGGCGAAAAGGACGCGGAGACGCTCGAGAGCGAGAAGCAGGAATTCGCGCTGGCAGGCCGCCTCATGACGCGGCGCATCATGGGCAAGGCCTCTTTTGCCACGATCCAGGACATGGACGGCAAGATCCAGATCTACGTCTCGCGCGACGATCTGCCTGAGGGCGTCTACCAGAACCTCTTTAAGAAGCTCGATTTAGGCGACATTATCGCCGTCACGGGCTTTGCGTTCAAGACCCGCACCGGCGAGCTCACGCTGCACGCCAAGTCGCTGAGGCTGCTCGTCAAGGCGCTGCGCCCGCTGCCTGAGAAATTCAAGGGGCTTACCGATCAGGAAGCCCGCTGCCGCCAGCGCTACCTCGATCTCATCGCCAACGAGAGCTCGCGCCGCACGTTCAAGCTGCGCACGCAGATCGTGTCGTTCATCCGCAGATACATGGACTCCCACCGCTTTATGGAAGTCGAGACGCCGATGATGCACACCATCCCCGGCGGCGCCAATGCCAGGCCTTTTATCACCCACCACAACGCGCTGGACATCGACATGTACCTGCGCATCGCCCCGGAGCTTTATTTAAAGCGCCTCGTGGTCGGCGGCTTTGAGCGCGTTTACGAGATCAACCGCAACTTCCGCAACGAAGGCATAGACGTGCGCCACAACCCGGAATTCACGATGATGGAATTCTACATGGCCTACCACGACTACCACGATCTCATCGACTTCACCGAGGATCTCTACAAGAAGATGGCCCTCGAGGTGCTCGGCACCACGAAGCTGCACTACGGCAAAGAGGGGGAGCCTGGGCTCGATCTCGATTTTGCCAAGCCCTTTGACCGCCTGACCATGAAGGAATCCATCGTCAAGTACGGCCCGGGGATCACCATGGAGGATCTTGAAGACGAGGCGCGCGCGAAGGCGTGGTGCGAGAAACTGCACTGCGACATGCTGCCGGGATGGAAGCTGGGCAACTACATCGCAGCCCTCTTTGATGCGTTAGTCGAGGAGCACCTCCAGCAGCCGACGTTCATCACCAGCTACCCTGCCGAGATCTCGCCTTTGGCGCGCCGCAATGATCAGGATCCGGCCTTCACGGACCGCTTTGAGTTCTTTATCGGCGGCCGCGAGATGGGCAACGGCTTCTCGGAGCTCAACGATCCTGACGATCAGGCCGCGCGCTTTGCCGCGCAGGCTGAGGCCAAGAAGCACGGCGATGACGAGGCCATGTACTATGACAGCGACTACATCACCGCGCTGCAGCACGGCCTGCCGCCGACTGCCGGCGAGGGCATCGGCATAGATCGCACCGTGATGCTGTTTACAAACTGCCACACCATCCGCGATGTGATCCTCTTCCCGACCTTAAGGCCCAACGATCAGAAGTAAGCAAAGCGCCCCGCCAGGGCGGGGCATTTGCACAGGATCTTTTGGAAGTTTAGGATTTAAGCTGAGCCCTTGGGGGCGCAGCGGTTTTTACAGGAGGAAGCGCGAAGGCCTTTGAGCATGCCGGGCGCTTTTTTTATACATGAAACATCTGTTCCACGGATCAATAGTGGCGCTGATCACGCCTTTTAAAAACGGCAAACTCGACGAACAGGCGCTGGAGCGCATGGTGCAGTGGCACATCGACAACGGCACGAGCGCCATCGTGCCGGCCGGCACGACCGGCGAATGCCCGACCTTAAGCCATGAAGAGCACAAGCGCACGGTGCAGTTAGTGGCAGAGGTTGCCAAAGGCCGCGTGCCCGTGCTCGCAGGCGCCGGTTCCAACAACCCCGTTGAGGCCGTAGAGCTCTCCCAGGCTGCCGAAAAAGCCGGCGCCGACGGGCTTTTGGAGGTCGCGGGCTATTATAACCGCCCCAACCAGGACGGCCTGTACGCCCACTTTAAGCTCGTGCACGAGGAGACGTCGCTGCCGATCATCGTCTACAACGTGCCCGGCCGCGTGATTGTCGACGTCAAGCCGCAGACTTTGGCGCGCCTTGCCAGACTGCCGCGCATCGCCGGCATCAAGGACGCCACCGGCGATCTCGAGCGCCCGTGGCTGGAGCGGGGGCTCATCTCCCGCGAGGATTTCACCTGGCTCTCCGGCAACGACTCGACCCAGGTGAGCTACAACGTCGCAGGCGGCGTCGGCTGCATCTCCGTGACGGCGAACATCGCCCCGCGCCAGGTGGCCGAGGTGCAGCGCCTGTGCGCCGAGGGTAAATGGGAAGAGGCCCGCAAGGCCCAGGATCGCCTCATGACGCTGCACAAGCTCATGTTCAAGGAGCCGTCGCCGGCTCCGGCCAAATACGCCGCCTCGCTCTTGGGCCTGTGCACCCCTGAGGTCAGGCTGCCGATCCTTCCGGTAAGCGACGGCCTTAAGGTTGAGATCAGGAAGGCCATGCAGGATCTGGAGCTCATTTAAGCTATGGCCGAGGCGACCGGAACGCGGCTTACCGATCCCGGCGATCGCCATGTGCGCTCGTTTGTGATCCGGGCAGGGCGCATGACCGAGGCGCAAAAGCGCGCCTTTGAGGAACTGGGCCTTTTATACCTCATCCCTGTGGACGCGCAGCATTTGCAGCATGTGGATCTCGATGCCGCCTTCGGGCGGCACGCTGAGATCGTGCTGGAGATCGGCTTTGGCATGGGAACGTCTTTCGTGCAGATGGCCTTGGATGATCCTTCGCGCAATTACCTGGGCATAGAGGTCCACCCGCCCGGGGTCGGCTCGTGCATGAAGCTGGCGCATGAGGCGGAGCTTAAAAACCTTAAGATCATCCACTTTGACGCCTTTGAGGTCATAAAGAAGTGCCTTGCGCCCCAAAGCATCAGCGTGCTGCAGATCTTCTTCCCGGACCCCTGGCCGAAAAAACGCCACGTCAAGCGCCGGCTCATAGACGATGAGTTCATCGCCATGTGTGAACCGCTCTTAAAAGACGGGGCGCAGGTGCGCCTGGCGACGGACTGGGAGGATTACGCCCTGCAGATGCTCGAGGTCATGCGCCGCGCCAAAAACTTTGTGAATACCGCAGCTGACGGGGCGTTTGTGCCGCGCCCTGCGTGGCGGCCGCTTACGAAGTTTGAACAGCGCGGCGAGCGCCTGGGGCATGGGGTGCGGGATCTGGTGTTTGAACATGTGCTCCCAAAAAAGAGCTGAACTCCTGAGAAGCTTTTGCCAAAAAAACGGCGTGCCTTATGAGAGCTTAAAGCCGCTCTCAGGCGATGCCAGCCTGCGCCGCTATTACCGCGGCGGCGGGCTGATCATCGCCGACTCCCCGCCTGATTCCCAAAAAAACGACGAGTTCGCAGCCATTGCCGCAGCGCTTAAAAAAAACGGCGTCAGGGTGCCGGAAATTTACGCGTTCGATCGCGAACACGGCTTTATCCTGCAAGAGGATCTCGGCGATGAGACCTTTGCCAAGGCGCTCGCCTCGGGGAAACGCGATCGCAAAGCGCTGTATTTTGACGCGCTGGAGCTTTCAGGAAAGATCGCCTGCGCCTCCCTGGGGCCGCTGCCGCCTTTTGACCGGGAGTTTTTGGAGCGCGAGTTTGGAATTTTTTCTGAATGGTTCATGCAAAAAGGCCTGGGGCTTGAGCCTGACGCCAAGACCTGCGCAGCGCTGTTTGAAGATCGCGATGCGCTAAGCGCGGTGTGTCAGAGGCTGCCGCAGGTGCCGATGCACCGCGATTTCCACAGCCGCAACCTGATGATCGCAGACGGCAGCCTGGCCGTGATCGACTTTCAGGACATGGTAAAAGGCCCGGCGCTTTACGATCCGGCCTCGCTTATCTTTGACGTCTACGAGGATCTGTCCCCTGAGTTCTCGCAGGAGCTTGAGCGCAAAGCTTACGACGTCTTAAAAGGGCGCGGCTTGCTGAAACTTTCCTGTGACGAGTACCTTTGGGATCTTGCCTGCGTGTCGCTGCAGCGGCATGTGAAGATCCTCGGGATCTTCTCAAGGCTGTGGCTGCGCGATCACAAGGACGGCTATTTAAAGCACCTGCCCAAGGTGCTTGCGCTGTGCATCGCCGAGAGCGCGCACTGCGATCTCAAAGCGCTTAACGCCTGTCTCAAAGGGCCGCTCTCCGGGGCGCTTTACGGCGGCGAATCGCTGCTCTCGCGGCGCGTCAGGGGTGATATGGAGGCACAGCCGTGAACATCGACAGAGCCATGATCCTCTCAGCAGGGCGAGGCGAGCGCCTGCGCCCGCTTACGGATCACCTGCCCAAGCCTTTGGTAAAAGCAGGCGGTCAGCCGCTGCTTTACTGGCATGTGCAAAAGCTCAGGCAGGCGGGGATCCTGGATATCATTGTCAACTCGGCGTGGCTGCATGAGCAGATAGAGGAGTATTTGGGCGACGGCAGCGCGTTTGGCGTGCGCATTACCCACTCTGTGGAAGGTCCGGGAGGGCTTGAGACCGCAGGCGGGATCATCAAGGCGCTGCCTTTTTTTGAGGGCCGGCCTTTTTTGGCGGTAAACGGCGACACGCTCATGGATCTCGACTACCGCCAGTTCCTTGAGAACATCCCGGCCCCCGGGCAGGCGCGGATCTTTCTGACCCAAAACCCGCCGCATAACGCAAAAGGCGATTTTTCGCTGGAAGGCGGACGCGTGAGAGCGCGGGATCAGGGGGAAAACGCTTATACTTTTACCGGTGCGGCCGTTTACACCCCGGAGATCTTCAAAGATCTTAAAGTGCAGCGGCTGAAGCTGCGGCCGGTGCTTGACGGCCTCATCAAAAAAGGCGCGCTTTTCGGGCAGTTGATCCGAGGGCGCTGGTTTGATGTCGGGACGAGCGAGCGCCTTAAGGAGGCTGACCGCTATATGCAACAGACCCATACGCAAAAGACAGGGGAGCAGTGCAACTCATGAGCTGGAAAGGCAGGATCCTGGGCGCCATCGTCGGTTTGTTCCTCCCGGTGCCGTTCTCGTCCGTCATCGGTTTTATTTTGGGCTGGTACTTTGTGGACAAGCCCGAGAACGATCGGCTGCGCGCCGGCGGCTATGCGCGCGCGCGCTTTAGCAAGGGCCCCGACTACAACGAGTCGATCATCATGGGCACGTTCGCGCTCTTAGGCTATGTCGC
Source organism: Succinatimonas sp. UBA7265 (assembly GCA_002473165.1). Classification (GTDB taxonomy): domain Bacteria; phylum Pseudomonadota; class Gammaproteobacteria; order Enterobacterales; family Succinivibrionaceae; genus Succinivibrio. Next base: position 8,817 of record DKSD01000094.1, on the reverse strand, counting down.
CCGCGGCGCCGGCGCCATCCAGCCTGAGCAGATCCGCCTTGCCGAGAACTGCATGTCGAACATGTACCTTGACGCCGCCTCGCGCCATGCGGCCATCAGCGCGTTTAACCGCGGCAAATCCGACGATTTCAACCTTTTTGCCGAGACGAGCGCCATCCGCCAGTCCATCTCCGGCAACGTGACGCTCATCTCCTATCTCTTTGAAGTGCTCGTGCAGATCGCGCTCACGGATTTCGAGGTCACGCGCGAGGAGCGTACCCGCCTGCACAACGTGGGCCAGCAGTTCGGGATCCGCCCGGAGGAGATCGACCGCCTCATCGAGATCCGGCTCTCCGAGATGAATTTCCGCCGCGGTTTTTCCGGGCGTTATTCCGGGCAGCAGGGCGGCTTTGGCCCAGATTACAGTTCAGGAAGCGCGGATTCAGGAAATTCAGGCTATCAGGATTCCGGAAACTCCGGCTATCAGGGGGCAGGTTCAGGATCTTACGGATCTTCAGACAAGCTTGACGAGGCCTACCGCATTATCGGCGTGAGCCCTGAAACCCCGTGGAAGGACGTGCGCACCGCCTATAAACGGCTGATGAACAAGTACCACCCCGACCGCCTTAAGGCTCAGGGCGTGCCGGAGGCGCTCGTGCGCACCTATACCGAAAAGGCCAAGGACATCTCGGCGGCCTTTGAGCTTATAAAGCAGGCGCGGGGCGAAAAAAACTGAGCGCCTCTTCAAGGGCTGCGCAATCAAGCGCGGCTTCAAAGGGCGGAATGCTCAAAAAGCGCAGCTCCCGCCCGTTTTTTGGGTGGCGCAGCGCGAGCACGCCGGCGTGCAGCAGCAGCCGCGGCGCGGCTGCCTGAACTTCGCGCGGGGCGTAGAAGCGATCGCCTAAGATCGGGTGGCCGCAGAGCGCCAGGTGCACGCGCAGCTGGTGGGAGCGCCCGGTGTGCGGCACCAAGGCAACGAGACTTGAGTCATTGCCGCGGCGCAGCAGATGCCAGGAGGTGTGCGCTTCCTTGCCCAAAAGCGGATCGGCGATCTGCAGCGGCCGCCGCTCCCAGTCACAGCGCAGCTTAATGCGGATCTCGCCTGAGTCTTCCTTTGGGCATCCTGCGATCCTCGCCAAATAGAGCTTTTGCACCTCGCGCTTTTGGAACTGCGCCCCGAGTGCGCCCGCGGCCTCGCGGTTTAAGGCGACAGCCATGAGCCCTGAGGTGTCCAGGTCCAGCCGGTGCACAGCCTGCGCCTGAGGCCAGGATTTGCGCACGCGCATAAGCAGGCTGTCCTGATGATCCGCGCCGCGCCCGGGCACGCTCAAAAGCCCGGAGGGTTTTACGAGCACCATGAAGCCCTCATCCTCATATACGACGTCAAGAAAAGGCTTTTGGGGCGGGGAGTAGACAAAATCGTCCATGCGGGGATAAGCCAGGGAAAATTGGCGGATTAAAAAGCCCCGCGAAGCGGGGCCTTGCGATCAGGCGCCAAATGACGCGCTTAAGATCTTGCGGACGTTCTCCGCAGGTTCTTTGAGGCCTAAGGCGTCATAGCTGCGCTCCATGAGCTCGAGCGCGGGCTTTAAATATTTCGTGTCGCGGTAGGAGTAGAGGATCGACTGGCAGTGGCGGGCAGCCGAGAGGTAGGCGCCGCGCTCATAGTAGTATTTAGAGATCTCCATCTCGCGCTCGGCCAGCTGATCTTTCATGAAGATGATGCGCTGCTGCGCGTCATGGCAGTAAGGACTGTGCGGATAGGTCTTTATGAGGTCTGAGAAGCGTTTGATGGCGTCGTAATAGCCCTGGGGATCTTTTTGCGAGCGGTCCAGACCGATGAATTCCTGGATGAGGCTGCCGCGCTTTTGCATGGCGATGAGGCCTTTTAAATACGCGACGTAATCGCCGTACATCGACGTCGGATTGATGCGCTGGTAGCGCTCGGCCGCAGCTTCTGCAAGCTCGGTTTCGCGCGTCTTGTAGTAGACGTAGATGAGGTCTAACTGCACCTGATCGGTGTACTCGCCGAAAGGATAGCGGGTGTCCAGCGCCTCGAGGTAATCGCGGGCTTTGCTGTAGTCGGCGTTGGCCATGCTGGCTTTGGCGGTATTGTAAAGGGCGGTCGCCGTCATCTCCGGCACTTTGTCCTTGTTCTCCTCAGCGTCCGAATGGCATCCGCTCAGCACGAGCGTGCAGGCAAGCAGGGCTGAGAGCGTAAGTTTTCCGAGCATCATTCCTCCAAAGGCGTAAGCCGGAGCGCTTCCGGCCGTTACACATTATAGCGCCGCGCGGCCCAAAGCCCCGGGAGCCCCAGGCCGCGTTTTAATATATCATTTACCGCAGGCACAATGGCGCGCAGGCGCCGCACGGACAAGGACTGCACATGGCACAAAGCGGCACATTTGAAATCACCGTAAGCGATGAGTTCCACGGCAAAAGGCTTGACGCGGCGCTGGCGGCGCTGCTTCCCGACATCTCGCGCTCTGTGATCGCAGAGCGCATCAGCAAGGGCTTTGTGACCGTGGACGGGAACAAGGCCTTAAAACCCAGCCTCAAGGTGTTTTCAGGGCAGAAGGCCTGCCTTGAGATGCCGCAGGAGGAGCAGAGCGCCGCTATACCCCAGGATCTGCCCTTGGATGTCGTCTATGAGGATCAGGATCTCATCGTTATCAACAAGCCCGCCGGGCTCGTGGTGCACCCAGGCGCCGGGGTGCGCGACGGCACGGTGATGAACGCCATGCTCTTTCATTACCCGCAGACGGCCGCGCTGCCGCGCGCGGGCATAGTCCACCGCCTCGACAAGGACACGTCCGGGCTCATGGTCATCGCGCTAAGCCCGCTGGCCCAGATAAGGCTTACCCGCGCCATCAGCCGCCACAAGGTGGTGCGCGAGTATGAGGCCGTGGCCGAGGGGCTCATCACCGCAGGCGGCACCATAGACGCCGACATCGCCCGCGACGCGCACAACCGCACCCGCATGGCGGTCGTGCCTGACGGCATGGGGCGCGAGGCCGTGACCCACTACCGCGTCATGGAGCAGTTCCGCGAGCACACGCTCTTAAGGCTGCGCCTTGAGACCGGGCGCACCCACCAGATCCGTGTGCACCTTGCGAGCATCGATCACCCGCTCATAGGCGATCCGCAGTACGGCAGGGGGCTGAGGCTGTTAAAAGGCTCGTCTGAGCAGTTCGCCGCGACGCTGCGCTCTTTCAGGCGCCAGGCCCTGCACGCGGCGCATATCGAGTTCGACCATCCGATCTCAGGGGAGCATCTCTCCTTTGACGCCCCGCTGCCTGAGGATTTCCAAGGACTCATCGAGGCGCTGCGCGAGGATGCGCGCGAACACGCCCATGCCTGAGATCTTAGAGCGCACGGATTTTTTAAAAGGCGCCGCGGCCGGCTTTACGACGCGCCGTGGCGGCGTGAGCTCAGGGCCTTACGCCTCGTTGAATTTAGGCTTTCACACGGGCGATGATCCGGCAAAGGTCAGGCAAAACCGCGCGATCCTCGCCGCCTCTTTGGGCGCTGAGCCTGTCTATATGCGCCAGATCCACTCCTCCCGGGTGATCGCCGTCGACGCGCCTTTAAAAGAGGAGCCTGAGTGCGACGGCCTGGTGACGGCAACCCCCGGCCTGCCTTTGGCCGTGATGACGGCCGACTGCCTGCCGCTGTTGCTGTGCGCAGAAGACGGGCGCGCCTGCGCGGCCGTGCACTGCGGCTGGCGCGGCGCCGCAGGCGGGATCGTCAAAGCCGCAGTTGAGAAAATGCGCGAGATCACACCAGCGCCGCTGCGCGCTTTTATGGGCCCCTGCATCGGCCCTGAGTCTTTTGAGGTGGGCCCTGAGGTGCGCGAGGCCTTCTCCTCTCTGAGAGGCTCAGGCGAGGCGTTCATTACCGCACGAGGCGATCGGCTGCGCTGTTCTCTGCCAAAGCTCGCGGCCCTGGCGCTTTTGCGATGCGGCGCAGCCCCGGATGCGGTGCGCTGGTGCGGCGAGGACACATATGCTTCCCCGGAGCGCTTTTTCTCCTACCGCCGCGAACACGTCACCGGGAGGATGGTGAGCGTGATCGCCCTGAACCCTCGGTAACGTTACGGCATACAAGGATTGTGGCAAAATATTAGCGATCCCTAATCTTATTTTGCGTTTTACTGAGGATGTCCGGCCGCCTGATCCGGCCTTGTAAGTTTTGGAATACTTCCAGTTTGAATACACCACGGCTTTCGCGCTGCGCGACAGCCTGCTGCAGCTGAAAAAACGCTGCGCCGCCCTGACCCCTGCGCTCACGCTCGTGAGGATCTTCGCCTCTGATCCCGACATTCAAAAAGTCCCGGAGATCGGACGGAGCATAGATGAACTGCTGCCTGACGCGCTGTGGCTGGGCTGCTCCTCCTCAGGGGGCCTGCGCGACGGCGCCTTTGCCAAAAACCGCACCGTGATCATCGCCACGCTGTTTTTCAAACGGGTGAAGGCGCGGCTTATGCAGGTTGAATACCCAAAAGGCCAGGACAACCCGGGCGCGGGCACGGCCGCGCGCCTTGCCGACGCGGTGCGCCAAAGCCCCTGGGCCAGGGCTGCGGAGATCCTGGTGACAGCCCGCGGCGCCACCTGGGATTTCTGCAAGGCCTGCGCGGCGCTGCCCCGTGATTTCCTCGTCTACGGCGGCGGGGCCACGAACGAGGCCCATGACATCGACGGTTACGTCTTCTCCAAAGAAGGCGGCGTGAGCAAAACCGCCGCGGTGTTCCTGATCTTAGGCGGGCCGGATCTCAATTTGGAGGTGCACCGCATCGAGGGCTGGACGCCGCTGGGGCGCTCGTTTGAGGTCACGGCCTCGCGCAACAACTGCATAATGGAGCTCGATTCCCACCCGGCTTTTGAGGCCTATCAGCGCTACCTGGGGATCAGCGCCGGCGATTTCTTTACCATAAACTCCGCGGAATTCCCCATGGCCTGCTATGACAGCGCAGGAAACTGCGTTTTCCGCTCGGTGCGCGGCTGCGGGCCGCACGGGGAGATCCAGACGTTCTCCGACAACGGCGGCTTTGAGCGCGTCAGGCTCTCTTACGGCAACGCCAAGGTCATCATGCGAGCCGTGCGCCAGAGCTGCGAGTCCGTCTCGCGCTTTGAGCCGCAGTTCATCTTTTTGGTAAGCTGCGGCGGCCGGCGCAGTTTCTGGGGTGATGACGAGTGCAGCGCCGAGACGCTGCCTTTTGCGAGCCTGGCGCCGGCCGCCGGTTTTTACAGCGGCGGCGAGTACCTGAAGATGCCAGGGCAGGCGCAGCTGTGCCTGTGCAACGAGACCATTCTGGCCGTGGCCGTGCGCGAGGGCGAAAAAAACGGCAAGGCGCGGCCTTTTGTGATGGCGCAGCCCCAGAACGACGGCCCGATCTCGCTTGAAGAGCGCCTCGTGAACATCCTGGCGGTGTCGACGCGCGAGCTCGAGCGCGCCAACCGCGTGCTCGATCAGATGGCCAGGACCGACACGCTCTCGGGGCTGTTAAACCGCGGCAGCATCAGCGCGGAGATCGAGAAAGCCGCCGGCGAAAACCGCGCTTTCACGCTCATCATGTTCGATCTCGATTACTTCAAACAGGTAAACGACAGCTGCGGCCACCGCACGGGCGATCAGGTGATTAGCCGCTTCTCCTCGTTCATCATGGAAGAAATGCTCTCCTCAGGCTGCGCTTTCTGTGCCGGGCGCTGGGGCGGCGAGGAATTCATGATCATGTGCGGCGCCGGGGCTGACAAGGGCCGGGTGTTTGCCGAAAAGATCCTCGAGCGCACCCGCAACCACGCCTTTAACGCCTCAGGCAAAGAGTTTTTTGTGACCGCAAGCGCCGGCGTCACCGCTTTCAAAAAAGGCGAGAGCGCCGATCAGGCGCTCGTGCGCGTCGACAAGGCGCTCTACGCCTCAAAGAGCGCCGGGCGCGACCGCTGCACCCCGGCCTGATTTTCCCGGCCGCCGCGCTCTTTTGCGGCGGCGCCTTCCTGCCTTTAAATCCTCAGAACGCACCCCCATATTGAGATCAGTTGACAGAACGAAACGATTTTCAAGCGGAGGCCAGAAATGCGTTTGGACAGATTTACAGCCAAATTCCAGGAAGCCCTGGCGGATGCGCAGTCTCTTGCCGTAGGCCATGACAACCAGTTCATCGAGCCCGTGCACATCATGTCGGCCCTCCTCTCCCAGGAGGACGGCACCGTCAGGCCGCTCATCACCCTCGCGGGATCCGATCCGAAGGCTTTGGAGATCCTGGTAAACAAGGCGGTGGAAAAACTGCCGCAGGTCAAAGGCGTGGGCGGGGATCTGCAGCTCTCGCCGCAGACGGGCAGGCTGCTTAATGTCTGCGATCGCCTCGCCCAGAAAAACGGCGATCAGTTCATCTCCTCTGAGATGTTCGTCTTAGCCGCCATGGAGGGCGATCCGGAGTTAAAAGAGATCTTCTCGCGCTGCAACCTCACTTTGGACAAGGTCAACGCGGCCTTAAAGGAGATCCGCAAAGGCGAGAAGGTCACGGATGAGAATTCCGAGAGCAACCGCGGGGCGCTCAAAAAATACTGCGTCGATCTCACGGAACTGGCGGAGAAAGGCAAGCTCGATCCGGTGATCGGCCGCGACGAGGAGATCCGCCGCACCATGCAGGTGCTGCAGCGCCGCACGAAGAACAACCCGGTGCTCATCGGCGAGCCGGGCGTGGGAAAGACTGCAATCGTCGAAGGGCTCGCGCAGCGCATCATCAAGGGCGAGGTCCCCGAGGGGCTGCGCAACAAGCGCGTGCTTTCGCTCGATCTCGGCGCCCTGATAGCAGGCGCCAAATACCGCGGCGAGTTCGAGGAGCGTTTAAAGGGCGTGTTAAACGATCTCGCCAAAGAAGAGGGCAGGGTGATCCTGTTCATCGACGAACTGCACACCGTGGTGGGCGCAGGCAAGAGCGAGGGCTCCATGGATGCGGGCAACATGCTCAAGCCGGCGCTGGCCCGCGGCGATCTGCACTGCGTGGGTGCGACGACGCTTAACGAATACCGCCAGTACATCGAAAAGGACGCGGCGCTCGAGCGCCGTTTTCAGAAAGTGTTCGTGGCCGAGCCTTCGGTCGAGAACACCATCGCCATTCTGCGCGGGCTTAAGGAGCGCTATGAGATCCACCACCACGTGCAGATCACCGATCCGGCGATCGTGGCGGCCGCGACGCTGTCAAACCGCTACATCACGGACCGCCAGCTGCCTGACAAGGCCATAGATCTCATAGACGAGGCCGCAGCCTCTATCAGGCTGCAGATAGACTCCAAGCCTGAGCCTTTGGACCGGCTTGACCACAAGCTCATCCAGCTGAAGATGGAACGCCAGGCTCTCAGCAAGGAAACTGACGATGCCTCAAAGAAGCGCCTTGCCGATCTCGATGCGGAGATCGCGCAGAACGAGAAAGAATACTCGCGCTTAAACGAGATCTGGAAGCGCGAGAAACTGGCGCTTGAGGGCACACAGCACCTGAAGATCAAGCTCGATCAGGCCCGCCACGAGTTCGACGTGGCCAAGCGCTCAGGCGATCTGGCCAAGATGAGCGAGCTGCAATACGGCACGATCCCGGCTCTGGAAAAGCAGGTCGAGGAGAGCACAAAAGCCAAAAAAGACCCGAACGACATGGAGCTGGTGCGCGACAAGGTCACGGACGCGGAGATCGCCGAGGTCGTCTCAAGGGCTACGGGCATTCCGGTTTCCAAGATGATGCAGAGCGAGAGGGCCAAGCTTTTGCATATGGAAGACGAACTGCATCGCCGGGTGATCGGCCAGGACGAGGCGGTAAGCGCGATCGCCAACGCCATCAGGCGCAGCCGCGCCGGGCTGTCCGATCCGAACCGTCCTATAGGCTCGTTCCTCTTCATGGGGCCTACGGGCGTGGGCAAGACCGAGCTTTCCAAGGCCGTGGCCGAGTTCCTTTTTGACACCGAGAAAGCCATGGTGCGCATCGACATGTCGGAGTTTATGGAAAAGTACTCGGTCTCGCGCCTCGTGGGCGCGCCTCCGGGGTACGTCGGCTATGAACAGGGAGGCTACCTTACCGAAGCGGTAAGGCGCCGCCCTTACTCGGTGATCCTGCTCGACGAGATTGAGAAGGCGCACCCTGACGTGTTCAACATCCTGCTGCAGGTGCTGGATGACGGCAGGCTTACGGACGGCCAGGGGCGCACGGTGGACTTCAAGAACACCGTGATCATCATGACGTCAAACTTGGGATCGCAGCTCATCCAGGAGGATGCTGGCAAGAGCTCATACGAGGACATGAAGTCAAAGCTCATGGAAGTTCTGGAAAAGCACTTCAAGCCCGAGTTTTTAAACCGCATCGACGAGACGGTCGTGTTCCATCCGCTGTCGCATGAGAACATCAAGTCGATCGCGAAGATCCAGCTTCAGACTTTGGAAAAGCGCATGAAGCAGAACGGCGCGAACGTCGCGATCTCCGATCAGATAGCCGATCACGTGGCCACGGTAGGCTTCGATCCGGTGTTCGGAGCGCGTCCGCTGCGCCGCGTCGTGCAAAACGAGATCGCCGATCCGCTCTCGACGCTGCTGCTTGAAGGCAAAGTGCTGCCTGACAAGAGCTACGTGCTGGGCATAGGATCAGACGGCAGGCTCAAACTTGACGAGGGGACCATCCCCGAACAGGTGCAGTAAGCGGCAAAGGCAGGGCGCGCCCGTTCGTACGGACGCGCCCTGTTTGTGAGGAAAGCAGAGATTAGCCGCTGAGAAGGGAAATTAATCCTCCGCGCCTCAAACTAAATTTTTCAGAAAATCATTCAGGTAAAGCTTTGGTAAAAAAATTCTTAAAAAAAA
>DKSD01000075.1 GCA_002473165.1 Succinatimonas sp. UBA7265 | reverse complement strand
CCTCAAAACCTCCGCGCGGCCTTAAGGCCGCGTTTTTTATGCCCGCTGCGGCGGGTGACAATTAAAAGCGTCTGAGATCTTTTAGCGTCTGGGCATGCCGCGCCTTTGAAAACTGCGGTTCATTCCTTATGATCCCTGAGCGTTACCAGCCACACATACAGGACATAAGACAGATGAGCGAGATTAACTTCAATGAGGCCGCAGGCCGTATCGCCGCCGAATACCCTGAGGCGGCGGAGATCATGAACCGCCGCGGCATAGACTTTTGCTGCCACGGGCAGAACCCTTTTAAGCAAGCCTGCGAACTTGCAGGCGCCGATCCTGAGGAAGTGGCCGCGGAGATCGCCAAAGCCGGCGGCGCCGCACCGGTTTCGCCGGTGTTTTTTGACTCCTGGCCCTCTGATCTTTTGTGCGATTATGTCCTTAAGATCCATCACCGCGGGATCCGCCGCGAAGGTCCGGAGATCGTGAAGCTCTCTCAGAAAGTTGTGGCCGCGCACGGGGAGAACCACCCCGAACTTTCGCAGGTGGCGGCGATCTTCTCGCAGAGCCTTGAGGCGCTTGAGGAGCACCTGACCAAAGAGGACATGGTGCTTTATCCTTATCTTTACCGCCTCTTTGAGGCGGCCGTGAAAGGACAGCGCATCGAGCCTTTCCACTGCGGCAGCGTCGCGCACCCCATTCAGGTCATGATGGACGATCACAGCGAGGAAGGGCTGCGCCATGAGCAGATCCGCACACTCACCCGTGATTACGCCGTGCCGGATGACGCCTGCGGCTCTTACCGGCTGCTCATGGAGAAGCTCAAAAAATTCCGCGCCGATCTGCACGAGCACATCCACCTCGAGAACAACATCATCTTCCCGCGCGCGATCGCAGACGAGCAGCGCTTAAGCGCTCTTTAAGGAACAGGCGCAGGAGCGGGCGGCCGCTGTAACGCGGTCCGCCCGCTTTTTGTTAGAATTTCATCAGTTACTAAGTCCTCAGCCTGAAAATGCGCGACACCGACTACGATCCAAACTTTATAACCAGTTTTTCGGCGGATGATCCCGAAGGCCTCAAAGGCCGGGGCAATCAGGCCCCTGAACCGGATCCGGCCCCGGCACAGGAGAACGTGCGGAGCGCCGGGTCCGAACCTGAGGACAGCGCGCAGCCCCAGGCCCCCGAGGGCCCTGCGGGGGGCGTGCCGCCTGAGCCGCCTCAGGGACAGCCCGGAGCGGGTGCGCCTGAGCCTCCCAAAAAACCGCGTTTTAATTTCTCGCGCCGTTTCTACATGCTGCTGCTCAAGCTCATGCTGGTATTCGGCGCGGTGCTCGCGGTGCTTTTTGTGTATTTTGACTCGGTCGTGTTTTCCAAGTTTGAGGTCGATGATCGCTGGGTGCTGCCGGCCGTCGTCTATTCAAGACCGCTGGAGCTCTACCCTGATCAGAAGCTCTCGCTTGACCAGATGCTCTATGAGCTCAAACTGCTCAAATACCGCCAGGTGCAAAACCCGTCCAAGCCTGGCGAGTACGCCGCCAACAAACAGACCGGCAGGGTTGTGCTCATCAAGCGCCCCTTTGCCTTCCCTGACGGCCAGGAGAACGCCGTGCCGCTCATGGTGCAGTTCCAGGGACAGCGCGTGGCGCGCATCGTCGACGCCGACAAGCGCAGCGAGCTGGGCTATGTGCGCATGGATCCGGTGCTGCTTGACCGCATCAACCGCATAGATCCCAAAGAGGATCGCATCTTCCTGGAGCTTGCGGATGTGCCTAAGGCTCTCATCAACACGCTCATCCAGATCGAAGATCGCAGTTTCTACTCCAACATGGGCGTCAATTTCATCTCCATAGCCCGCGCGGCGGTCGCCAACTTTATGGCAGGGCACGTGGTGCAGGGCGGATCGACAATCACGCAGCAGCTGGTGAAAAACTATTTCTTAAACTCCGAGCGCAGCTATTCGCGCAAGTTTAAGGAAATCATCATGGCGCTGATCATGAACCACCGCTATTCAAAAGATCAGATCCTCGAGGCCTACTTAAACGAGATCTATTTAGGGCAAAACGGCAACGCCGGCATCTACGGATTCGGCCTGGCGTCCTATTTCTATTTCGGCGTGCCGGTGTCCGAGCTCACCCAGGATCAGATGGCGCTGTTGGTCGGCATCATCAAAGGGCCTTCTTACTACGATCCGTGGCGCAATCCCGAGAAGACGCTCGAGCGGCGCAATACCGTGCTCGCGGTGCTCCATAACCGCGGCTTCCTGACGGATGCCGAGTACGCGCAGTACTGCGCGAGGCCTCTGGGCGTGATCCGCCGCGGCAGCATGAACTACTCCAAGACCCCGGCCTTTATGGGCGTGCTCAAACAGGAGATCGCCACGAAGTTCGGCAACGACTTCCTCTCAGGCAACGGCATCCGCATCTTTACTTCGCTCGATCCCCAGGCGCAGCAGGCGGCCGAGCAGGCCGTGAGGAGCGAGCTTGACGTCATAGAAAAGGAAAAGAAGCTTACCGGGCTTGAGAGCGCCATGGTCGTGTCCTCCTGGCGCACCGCCGAGGTTTCGGCGGTCGTCGGCTCGCGCACGCCGCAGTACGCCGGCTTTAACCGCGTGCTCGAAGGCCGCCGGCAGGTGGGCTCGATCATCAAGCCGCTCGTGTACCTCACGGCGTTCTCCAACGGCATCCACCTGGGTACGCTGGTAAACGACAGCCCGGTCACCGTGCGCCTGGCCACCGGGCAGCTGTGGTCGCCCAAGAACGATGACAAGCGTTTCCGCGGGCCGATCCCGGTGCACTATGCCATGGCCCATTCGCTCAACGTGCCGACAGTGCGCATCGGCATGCGCGTCGGGCTCAACCATGTCGTCGAGACCATGCGCAAGGTCGGCATAAAGCAGGATCTGCCGCTCTACCCTTCGATGCTCCTGGGCACGGTGGAACTGACTCCTTATGAGGTGAACTCCATCTATGCCTCGCTCGCAACCGACGGCGTCTACAGCGATCTGACGACGCTGCGCACCGTCGTCAAAGACGGCAAGATCGTCTATGAGCGCGCGAGCTCCAAAGGCCAGCGCCGCCTCGATCCGCGCGACACCTACCTCACGCTCTACGTGATGGAAGAGGCCACACAGTCGGGTACCGGCAGCCGCATCGGCAAAATGTTCCCCGGCGTGAAGATCGCCACGAAGACCGGCACGACGAATGACAACCGCGACACCTGGGCCGTGGGCATAGACAACGACGAAGTCGTCTCGACCTGGGTCGGCTTTGACAACAACCGCTCCACCGGGCTGTTCGGCTCCTCAGGCGCCATGCGCGTGTACGGCGCCTACCTGAAAAACCGCGGCGTGGACAGCCTCGAGCTGACGCGCCCTGACGGCGTGAAATTTGTAAACTTCAACAGCCAGGGCAACATCCTCGCCGACAGCTGCAGGGTGCCGGGCATGTCGCTGTTGCCGGTGCGCACCGACAAGATCCGCTATGTCGACAGCGCCTGCGGCCAGGTCGAGGTGCTAAAGGCCGAGCCCGAGGCGGTTCCCATCGCCCCTGCCGCCAGCCCGGCGAACTGACGCATAAAGCGCAAAAGGGCGCGGCAAAAGCCGCGCCCTTTTTCTCTGCGCCTTCGTTCAGGCGTCGGTGTTGACCGCCACCGTGCCGTCCGGGCGTTTCCAGCCTGAGGGCGTGCGCCCTTGCAGCAGGTAGCTGAAAGAGAGAATGGTTGCGATGATGCGATAGAGCTCCTTGGGGACCTCCTCGCCTTCTTTTAAGGTCTTAAGCTCGTTTAACAGCCGCTCGTCGCGGTGGATGTAGACTCCGAGCTCCTTGGCCATGGCGATGATGGCCTGGGCGCGCTCTTCAGAGCCGATCGCCGCAACCACCGGAGCTGCCTCGTCCTCGTCATAGCTGATCCCAACGGCTTCCAAGGGTTTGCCGTCCTCGCGGGGGATCTCGTTTTCGGTAAAGCCGGTGTCTTTGCTCAGCTCATCATCGGTGCCCGGATTGAACTTGCGGCGCACAACGTCTTCATCAGGCGGGCTTTGCAGGTATTCGGCGTCAGGCTCGAGATCGCTGACTTCGTTGCTGTCCTTGTCTTCGCTCATTCACAGCCTCAGATATCAACTGAAAGGGTGGAACCGTCATTGCGTCCGGCGTTCTGCACCTGCGGCCGTTCTTGCAGCTCGATGCGCCCTAAACGCGGCTTTGAGGATTTAGGCTCAAGCCCCAGATCGGTAAGCTGTTGCTCCAGCTCCGGCAGATGCTGCTGCATGGCCTGCAATCCCTGGAGCGTCTGCGCCACATAGGAGAGCCTGACCTCAGGCAGCGTCGCTACCGCCTTGATCCCGACTGCGCCAAGATCTTTTAAGTCAAAGCTGAATTCCAGGTGCCAGACTTTTTTGCCGTCTTTCTCCTCTTTCCTGAGCATCAGCGATCCCTCATGGCCGCCGTCATACGCGGGCGGCAGCGGGATATAGCGGGAGAACAGCGATCCCTGCACGGGATCGGAGAGGCTCTGCAGGCGCTGCAGCTGGTTTAGGGTCGAATCGCTGAGCTTTTCGGTCACATGATCGTCATCCTGGTGGGAGAGCAGCATGTCATCGAGCGCTCCGTCCACTTTGGCGCTGATCCCGTTTTTGCGCAGGAACTTGTCCACGCTCTTGCCCAGCTCTTTAAAGCGCAGGCACAGGATGAAAAACGCCCACTGGTGCATGGCTGTCGCGCGCGGTGATGTCGGCGACATCGGCCCGGTGACGAATTCCAGCCAGCTGTCCACCGAAGGCAGATCAGCTACCGGATCTTCAAGCTGTGTTTTAAGCTTTTCGGCCAGAGACTTGACCCCGGGAGGCAGGAAGCGGTTGCCGGCCATGGCGCTCAAGGCGGCTGTCAGGCTGTCAAGCGGGCTGCCTTTTAAGACCTGGGGCAGAGCGGAGGGCATAACCGGCGCGGGAGCCTGTTGAGCCTGGGCTGCCTTGGAGCTCTTGCCGCCAAAGAGCGAGGCGAGCTTGCGGAACAGCCCGCCTTCTTTGACGCTGCCCTGGGTCTTGGCCACGACGCTTTCATCGGGCACCGGCACGCTGCCGCCTTGGGTCACAGCCGCCGCCGCGGGGGCGTCAAGCGGCCTGGTCGCGGCGATCACGTCCTCGTTGCGCTCCTCGGAGCGGGTGTTGATGGAGGCGGCGGCCTCGCGCCCGAGGTTGCGGCCTGCCGGAGCGTCGGCCGGGGTGTCGGAGTCGTCAAGCTCGCTTGCAGGCACCGTGCCTTTCATGAGCTCATCGCCCAGGCTGACTTTTTCGGAGGCCTGAGCCTCACCGGAGGCGGAAGCTGTTCCCTTGTCAGATGCCGTAAGTTTCGCAGTTGCCGCTTCGGCTTTGGCGCCGTTTTGCGCCTGGGCTGATTCATCAGCCTCCGCCGCGCTGTCATCGGCGGCGTTCAGGGCCTGGCCCTGAGCCTGCGCCCAGGCCTGCTCAGTGCTTTCAGGCGCTTTTGCGGCGTTGCTTCCGGCAGCCGAGGCGGCTTTGGAGAAGACTTCCTGCGATGCGGCGCCTGCGGCAGGTGACATTTGAGTTTCACCGGCGGCAGACTGCGACGATCCTGAGGCTTTGGCGGCGCTTTGGGAACTTTCCCCTGCCGGAGTGCTCTGAGGCTGAGCACTTTGAGCCCTGGAGCCGTCTTTTGGCGCGGCTTTGGCGTCAGTGTTTGCCGCAGAGGCGCTGTTTCTTTCAGCTGCTTTGGCTGAGGTTTTTTCCGTGACGGCGCTTTCGCCCTCATCAGCTGCCGGAGCTTCAGTGTCGCCTGAGGTAATCTGAGCTTGCGCTGAAGCCGCCGGCGCGCTTTCCGTGGCGGCGTTCTGCGCCTGAGCTGAGGCGGTTGCAGTGCTCTGCGAGGCGGCAGCATTGCCGGCGCCGGTCGCCTGAGGCACAGCGGCCTCAGCCTCCGCCGCCTGGGCGGCTGCTGTCGAGTTCTGAGCCTGGGGCTGGCTTTGAGGCTGCGCTTTTACCTGGGCGTTTTGCACGGCCTGGTTTTGATTTTTCAGCTGTTCAGCCTGGAGCTGATCGGCCGGAGCTTTGGCAGGTGCGCTCTCCTGATCTGCCGCCTGAACTTCGCTTGCGGCAGGTTGCGGCGCTGCCGCAGCAGCCTGCGCTTTGGTCTGGGCGGTTGCGCTCGCCGGAGTTTCGGCCTCAGGAGCCGGGGCAGGGGACACGGCAGCGGCGTTCTGCTGTGGCTTGGCCGCGGCGGTATTTTGAGGCGCCTGCGCGTTCTTGGACACAGGCTCTTCTGCAACCGTGGTTGCCGGTTCCTTGGAAGCAGTCTGCGCGGCAGTCTTTGCGCCTTCAGCGGCGCGTTGCTTTGCAGCCTCGGCGGTCTGATCTTTGAGCTCAGTCGCGCGCAGCGAAACTTCCTGGGATTGCGGTTTGTCCGCAGCCGCCTGAGGCCTGTCGGAGGCTTTGGCCTCGCTCTTTAAAGCGGTGCTGTCTTTGGCGTTCTCCTGCGCTTTAACCTTGTCATCGCCAGGGCCGGTTGCAGGCTTGTCAGCTTTGGGCTCTTTCTCTGCCGCGACGGTGTCAGGGGAAGTTTTATCAGCTTTGAGCGCCTCAGATGCGGCTGATGCCCTGGCATCCTGCTGCGAGGCAGCGGCCTTTTCCGCGGCCGCCCCGTCGGTGTCAGCCGCTTCAGCCGCGCCGCCAGGCGCGCTGGCCGCGGCGGTTGCGGTATTGGCGCTCTGCGATGAAAGTTCTGTTTTCTTTGCCGCGCTCTCCGCAGGCGCCGGGGTATTGCCCTCAGCCGCGGCTTTGGCAGCCGGGGCGTTTTCCTCAGGCGCCGCGTTGACGGTTTTAGCGCTCTGTGCCGCTGTCTCAGACTGCTTTGCCGAGGCTTCCTCAGGGACGGCGGCCTTGCCTTCAGGGACGGATGCGGTTTTGGCGGCGGTTTCCGCCGGCGCTGTGCTTACAGTTTTCGCATTTGGCGCCGCGGCCTCGGTTTTCTTTGCCGCGTTCCTGTCTGAAGACTCAGGGGCGGTCTCTGGCGTCTCTGGAGTGGTTTCAGGGGCGTCTGGCGCCGACGTGGCGGCTTTGGAGCCTGGCCGGGTAACTTCAGGCTTGGGTGCGGCGCTCTTTTGTGCTGCTGCGGCATCGCTCTCAGGGGCGGCTGCGGCCTTGGCAGCGCCTGTGTTCTCCGCAGGCGCCGCGTTCACGGTTTTAGTGTTTGCAGCCGCAGTATCGGTTTTCTTTGCAACGTTTTCCTCAGGCGTTTCAGCGGGGATCTCAGGCGCCGCCTCAGGTTCAGGGGCTGCGGCGGCTTTAGCGGCCGCGGCGTTTTGTGCGCTGAGCTTCTCTGCAACCGCAGTCTGGGCTGCGGCCGCAGGCGCGCTCTCAGGCGCCTGCCGCTCCGGGGCGGAGGATGGCGCGGCGGTGTTCTGAGACAGTGCCTCAGCCTGAACCTGAGGTTTTGCCGCCTCGGTAACGCGCTGCTGCTCCGTGAGCACCTGGTTTAAGGTGCGCGGTGTGGAGAGATCCTGTACCTGCGAGGCGTCAGCGAATTTGGTGAGGGTGTCCTCGGCAAAATCCTGTACCGGCAGCGTCATGCCCGGCACGGAGGACAGTCCCCCGAAGAAAGGATTCTGCACGGCTTTGTAAGAGACCTTAAATGAGGCCTCCTTAAGCGACACGGCGGGGCTTTGCAGCTTAGGCGCGGTCTCCTCGGCCTCAGGCGCGCTTTCAGATTTGGCCGCCGGCGCCTGGGCTTTGGCCTCCGTGGCTTTAATCTCGGAGCGCACAGCCTCCTCAGCGGTTTTTGCCTGCGCCTCCTGCGGTTTTTGCGATGCGGATGCCTCTTTGGGCGCGGCCGCCGCTGCCGCTTCCGGCTGGGCTTTTACAGCCTCGGCAACCGCCGCGCGCACTTTGGCAGGCGAGGCGTCTTTAGGGTAGGCCGCCGGATCCGGCAGCTGCCCCTGCGCGGCCAGTTTCTGGCGCTCGAGCCTGAACTGGCGCTGCAGCCTTGAGGCGCGCTCCGAGAGCTCGCTTAAGGTGAGTTCGCGGCCGTCGGCGCTGTCGCGGGAGAGCGCGCTTTGCGCCGCGCCGCCCTCTTTTGCCGAAGCGTAGGACTCAGAATTTTCTTCAGGCGCGGTCTGTCCGGGGATGAGATTGCCGCGGCGCGCCGTTTCCGCGGCCTTGGCGATGATGTTGCGAATGCGCTCTGAGGTCTCCTTGGACACCCGATCATCAAATTCCGGCTGTTTGCGGTTTTGTTTGAAGATATCCAGGTAAGTCGAATCGTCCGGGAAATCATTGAGGGCCTGGCGCAGATAGCGCGTCATGATCTGCGGAGTTGTGGCTCCGGGAACTTCGCGGGCCGGCTTGGCTTCAGGTTCAAGCTCGGAGAGCGCTTCAGGGGAGTTTGACTGGGCGTAGGCGATGGAGACCTGCAATACCCTCGAGGTGGCCTCGCGGGCTCTGGCTGAGGGCTCGCGATCGGGCACATACACGCCGCGCACGGCCAGATCGCGCTCGAGTCCGGCGCCCAGCGTCTCGTGATCGGTGAGGTTTAACAGCGACTGGGTGATGGTCTTGGACAGGGCGCTGCCGGCCGCGGTCTCCTCGGAGAGCGCCGGAGGCAGTCTGTCCAAAGTGCGCTCGAGTTCGTCAGAGGCTTCGCGCGAGCGCACAAGGCGGTGCGACGAGGAGAGATCCTGGGCGACTTTCTCGCTCAGTTGCGGATCTCGGGAGACGATCTGCGAGGAGAGGCGGGCGTAGGCGCCGCTCCCGCCGTTCTCCTGCGGTCTCACAGCGGCGGCTTTGTCTGGATTGCTCAGGTAGTCGTCAAGCGTTGACTGTACCGATCCCAGACTGCGCTGCAATCCTTCTGACACTAAGGCGCGGTCGCGGGAGATCAGCTTTAAGTATTTGGAGGTCGCAGGAGCGTTAAAGGCCGCTTTCGGCTTGCTCTCGCCGCGTTGTTCGTCATCACCGCCGCGGATCTGCGCTGCCTGCGCAGTCTGTGATGCTCCTACTCTGATCTCTTGATTGTCCATGCACAATACGCCCAGTCTATTTTTACTAGGAATTTTAGCAAAAACGGAAGTTTCTTTCAGGCTTCAGGCTTTAAAGCAAGCGCGCGGGCATGTTTCAGAGGGGAAAAAAGGGTGCTGTGCAGCGCCGCTCTTGTTCCGGTTATGCCGGCCTGCGCCTTCATTTGATGACGGCACTTGGGAGAGATTCTTTAATTTTCAACTTGTTGTAACAGCCCATAAGGCTTACTGGAAGTTTTTGCGGTCTTGGGTGACGCCGCAATCATGCAGGAGATTTTTATCGCAGCCCCGATCGAAAAGGCGCTGTTGCCGTTGTGCAGATGGGACAGTATGCGAAATATTGTGAATTGCTTCACATATTGGTCACATTCCCTGGCTGAACCGTCCAAACTAATTGTGGGCTAATTCTGCCTAACTATTATTTAGACAGTTCTTAAATGGCAACGGTGATTAGAAATCACAGTCTGCCAGATGAACCGACGGATTGATTACTTTAACTGTGTTTAAACAGATTTTAAATTTGAGGTGAAAATTATGGCTTCTGATTTCTTTGTGAAGATCGACGGTATCGACGGCGAGTCCAGCGACAAGGCCCATTCCAAGTGGATCGAGGTGATCAGCTTCTCCCACGGCGCCATGCAGAACGTCGGCGTCGGCAGGGCCACGGATGTTTCAGGCCGCGGGCAGTTCCTGCCGTTTAAGTTCACGCACCTCGTGGACAAGGCCACCCCGAAGCTCCAGCAGTTCTGCATGTCCGGACAGAAAGTGGCCAAAGTGCAGTTCCAGGTCTGCCGCGCCGTGGCCGGCGCCCAGGTTCCGGTCTTTGAGGTGACGCTTGAGAACGTCAAGCTCTCCAAGTGCTATGTCAAGGCCGTGGTCAACGGCGGCAGCCCGGCAGAGGACATCATCGACAGCTTCGCCGGCGCCGACGGCGCTTACATCCCGACTGAAGAGGTCGAGATGATCGCCGGCAAGATCACCTGGAAGTCCACGGCCATCAAGCCTGACAACACGAAGGACGGCGCGGTGGAGGCGACTTTCAACCAGGTTGAAAATGCCTGATCTCAAAAGCTGATCTCAACACAGGAGACACCGGGCAGCCGGTGTCTCCTGGTTTTTCAGGAGTCGCGCGTTTCTTTGTCCTGATTTCCTTTTGGCCTCTGACGACCTTACGCCTTGTGATTATGCAAGGTGAGAGAAAATGGTTCATTATTTTCGCTGCCGATGATATAAAATTTTATCGAGGTATTGACCTGCAACAGGAGACTTACTATGGATATCAACCTGCTATTGAATAAAGAAAAAAGAATGTCTCCAAAAGCCTACGCCAGCTTTGTTGCTAAACAGGAAAACCGGAACAATGTCACAGCTGTCCGTTTCATTCCCCCGACGATTGGGCAGAAAGGCTTTGGATCTTTTGTCGTTAACTCTAACTCCGCCCTTTCCGT
>DKSD01000034.1 GCA_002473165.1 Succinatimonas sp. UBA7265 | reverse complement strand
AAAGTGACAGAGCCAAATTTTTTGCGGCTCCGCGATCGGAGCTGCATTTGTCGGTGCCGCTTCCTGTTAATATGAAAGCGTATACAAAATTTAGGATTATGGATTTTTAAGAGGGCTTTTATGAAAACGTCCTGCAAAATCGCCGTTTCCCTGATGGCCGCCGCGCTGAGCCTGAGCTTTGCGCAGACGGCGTGCGCGTTTAAAGTGGGCATCGCCATGCCCACGCAGAACGAGGAGCGCTGGATGAAAGAGGGCTTTGAGCTGCGAGACAAGCTCAAGAGCGCCGGCTTTGACGTCGAGCTCTTCTACGGCGGCGATGACGACGTGCCCATCCAGCAGCGCCAGCTGCCGCGCATGGTCAAGGAAGGCTGCAACGCCCTGGTCGTGGCCTCAATTGACGGCAATGCGCTCACACAGGCGCTTGAGCCTGCCCAAAAGGCGGGGATCCCGGTGATCTCCTATGACCGCCTGATCATGAACACCGGAGCCGTGACCTATTACGCGACCTTTGACAATTACAAGGCCGGCGTCATCCAGGGCCAGGCCATCGTCAAAGCCCTTGATTTGGATAATCTGCCTGAGGGCGAGCACAAGACCATCGAGCTCTTTGGCGGCTCGGCCAAGGACAACAACTCCAAGTTCTTCTGGAACGGCGCCATGGAAGTGTTAAAGCCTTATTTCGATGACGGGCGCCTCATCGTGCCTTCGGGGCAGACAAAGTTTGAGGAGTGCGCCATCGATCTCTGGTCCAACGACATCGCCCAAAAGCGCATGGATGAACTGCTTGGCAAAGCAGGTTACAAGCCAGACGGGCAGGGCGACAAACACCTTGACGCCATCTATTCATCGGCCGACATTCTCTCCTCGGGCATCATCGCCTCGCTCAGGCACGCGGGTTACACCGGCAAGACCGCGCCGGTGCTCACCGGGCAGGACGCGACCGCCTACGCGGTGAAAAGCATGCAGGAGGGCTTTCAGTACATGACCGTGCTCAAAGACGCCTCGGTGCTCTGCGATCGCGTCGTCGAGATGGCCAAAGAGATCGCCTCGGGCAAAGATGTGGAGATCAACGACACCAAGACTTATGACAACGGTGCGGGTTTTGTCAAAACTTACCAGTGCGAGCCGGTGTCCGTCGATCGCGAAAACATGAAGAAACTGCTCATCGATACCGGCAAGGTCAAGCTTTAAACGCAGTTGCGGATGCAAAGAGGGCGCGGCTTTTTAGCCGCGCCCTCTTGCTTTCAGAGATCGGCGGGGTACTGGCGGATGAGCGCGATGAGGTTGCCGTCCTCTTCGCTGTCCTCGCGCACCCGGTTGACGAGCCGCGCCGTTTCTTCAGCGTAGGCTGAGGCGCAGTAGCGCAGATCGCGCAGCGTCAGATCCTGGTAGCGCTTTAACTGCGCCTGGTTGAGCCGATCGCGCTCGCAGTCGCCCAGATAGATGAAATAGCGCCCTTTGAGCGCCTGGGAGCAGTTAGGATCGATCTCCGCGACGCTGTTGCGCGAGCGGCAGCGGGAGATGAAAGCGCGATCGGCACTGCTCAAGGGGCTCTGCTGCTGCGGCGCAGCCTCAGGCGGCCTGACGGCGGCAAGCGCCGCCTCGGCGGCGCTGATGTCATAACCAAGTTTTTGCACGCGCTCGGGCGTAAAGACCCCGCGCGGGGCGATCATGGTCAGATCGCGCACGTCATGGCGCAGCCAGGTGATCTCCCCTCCTGCGTACAGCGCCAAAGAGAAGATCCCGTCCTGGACTAAAAACGGCCGGGCCAGGCCGTATTTGCCGTCCGCGGTCACACAGGCTGCAAGCGAGCCTTTGGAAAAGCATTCCTGCAACAGCGCGCGCCTGCCGGATTCAGGCCCTGCCATATAGTCAAAAAGCCTTTCGTTGCGCTCGCGCAGCGTGCGGCACAGGTACACGAGCATCTCGACGCGCGTTTTAAGCGACAGTTTCTCCTGGGCTTTAAAGCCATAGAGCATGGCGCAGCGCTCGAGCGCGGGGACGGGGGCCTTATCACCGCCGCCTAAAAAATGCTCGTTCCACAGCGCCGTGCGCAGCGAGGTGAGCCCGTCAAGCTTTGAGAGCACGTCATCGCGCTGGAAGCAGCGCGCGGCGGCGGCGCTGAAAGCCGCGAGCGGTTCAGGGCTCCAGGTGATGAGCGTGCGCTCGGGGAACTGCACACGGCATTTGCGCAGGAATTCAGCCTCGCTTTGGGCGAGCATCAGGCTGTGGGGATCGATCCTTTGGGCAAAGAGATAGCTTGGGGAGGGGAGCACCCGTTCAGGCAGGCGGCACCAGTAGATGCAAACGTCGCTTGCAGGCTTGAAATTCGCGTCCGTGCGTCTGAAGACCAGCCCCCCGAGCCTGAGCTCGGGGCGTACTGAGACCAGCAGCGGCAGGCCGATGATGTATTCGCGCGCTTTGTTGGGGTCCACTACTTAAACTGCCTGGTGCCGGGATCGTACTTAAAGCCGCCTTTTTCAAGGCGCGCGCGCAGCTCGTCTGCGGGGATTTCCTGCGCCGAGCACAGATCCTCAAGCGAGGAGTATTCGTCGCGCAGCTGCATGTTGACCGCCGAGACCAGGATGTAGATGTCCATGGTCTTAAAGCGGGTGAGCGGGATCATGGCCATTTATGCGCCCTCGTGTTTTGCGACTGTGACTTTGAGATCCTCGCGCATCTTTTTGGCCTGATCCAAAGCCTCGGAGACCGTGGCCGCGCGCGCCAGGCACACGCCCATGCGGCGCTCGCCGTTGAGATCGGGCTTGCCGAAGATCCTCACCTGCGAGCGCGGCGCGTCGGAGAGCGCCTGGCCGATATTCGAATAAGTCAGGTGATTGCCTGCGCCCTCGACGTTTACGGCGGCGGAGGCGGAAGGGCCGATAAAGGTGATTTCGCCTATGGGCAGGCCTAAAAGGGCGCGGACATGGAGGGCGAACTCTGAGAGATCCTGGGAGATCATGGTCACCATGCCGGTGTCATGCGGGCGCGGGGAGAGCTCGGAGAAGATCGCCTTGTCGCCGCAGATAAAGAACTCGACGCCGAAGATGCCAAAACCGCCTAAAGAGGTGACGACGGCCGAGGCCATGCGCTTGCACTGGAGCAATACTTCCTCTGAGAGATCCTCAGGCTGCCAGCTTTCGTGATAGTCGCCGTGCACCTGATGGTGGCCTATGGGCTTGCAGAAATGGATGCCGTCGACGGCGCTTACGGTAAGCAGCGTGATCTCGCGGTCAAAGCGCACAAAGCTTTCGACGATGACGCGGGTCATGCCGCCGCGGCCGTGGGTGCAGGCCTCGTTCCAGGAATTCTCGATGTCATCCTCGCTCTTAAGCACGCTCTGGCCCTTGCCTGAGGAGCTCATGACCGGCTTCATGACGCAGGGGAAGCCCACGGAGGAGATGTTGCTGCGGATCTCGTCTAACGATGACGCGAAGAAATAAGGGGAGGTCGGCAGCTGCAGCGTCTCGGCGGCAAGCGTCCTGATGGCCTCGCGGTTCATGGTGATGTTGGCGGCGTTGGCGCTGGGGACGACGTGATAGCCCTCTTTTTCGAGATCGACGAGCGTCTGGGTGGCGATGGCCTCGATCTCGGGGATGATGTAATCAGGCTTGACCTGTTCTATGAGCTCGCGCAGCGCCTTTTCGTCGCGCATGTTGATGACAGCTTTCTTTTGGGCAACCTGCATGGCAGGCGCGTTGTCGTAGCGGTCGCAGGCCACCACGGTGATGCCGTAGCGCAACAGCTCTATGGCCACTTCCTTGCCCAGCTCGCCTGAGCCTAACAATAACGCGGTGGTGTTTTTGCCCTGATAGTCGTTGATGATTTCAAGTGACTGTGTCATTTAAAAAACTGTCCTCGCAGCTGCATAAACGAAACATGTCAATTTTAGTTCATGTGCATGGAAAATTCGACTTGCGGATGCGGTTTTCCAAAACGTTTGTGGCGCTTGCCCCCTGAGCCGCTTTAAACGTGCTCAAAGGCGGAATTTTCAAAAATTTTAATTGTGTGAGTTCACTCACGCCGCAAATCATCCGGCGGTCAGCCGCGCCGTCATTAAAATTCAGCGCAAATTCCTGCGGAAATCTCATGCCGTCATTGCGGCGGCGGCAATGCAACCGTTTTAATTATTTTTGACTGAAATCAGTCATTACATACCAGCTAACGGTCATATCAGTCAGTGAAATGAGCGTTTGTAAATTGGATTATATTTGTTAAATAAAGAGAAAAACTTGATTATGCCTTTGGACTGCCTATACTGAAAACAGTCATTTTCAGAAAAAGGAGGAGCAGACATGCCGCAGGTGGTGGTGATAGCCGACGATCTCACGGGAGGAAACGCGACCGGCGTGCAGCTGCGCCAGAGCAGTTTCAACTGCGTGAGCGTGCTTAATTTCGAAAGCCTCAAAAAAGACCGGCTGCCTGACTGCGACTGCGTCATCTACCCTACCGATTCCCGCGCCGTGCCGGAAAAAGAGGCCTACCGCAGGGTTTACGAGGCCTGCAAGGCCTTGATGTCGCCTGAGGTCAAGGTCTACTCCAAGCGCATAGACTCGACGCTGCGCGGCAATATCGGGGCGGAGACCGACGCTATGCTCGACGCGCTGGGCGATGACTGGACGGCGATCGTCGTCCCTTCGTTCCCCTCCTCGGGGCGCACGGTTGTCGGCGGCTACCTGATGGTCAACGGCGTGCTGCTGAACAAGACCGACATCGCCATCGATCCCAAATGCCCGGTAAAGGTTTCAAAAGTGCGCACCGTGCTCTCAGGCCAGACTCGCAAGAACATCAGCGGCATTTACGCTGACGATCTGATGCACGGCAAGCACGCGCTGGCGGAGATCATCAAGGGCAGGGTGGCCGGCGGCGATCGCATCATCACCGTAGACGCGGTCACCCAGGAAGACCTCGATCTGATAGCCGATGCGGTGATCACCTCAGGCATTAAATGCCTGGCGGTGGATTCCGGAGCGTTCACCGGGGCGCTGGCCCGCAAAGCGGCCACGCCTTCGCGCGGCGGCGGAACCTCGCGCATCCTCGTGGTGGTAGGCTCGGTGCATCCGCTGACCGCCGCCCAGGTCGATCATCTGCGCCTGACCCAGCGCACCGTCGATGAGACCGTGCGCACCCGCGAATTCCTCGAATCCGAGGCCCGCCGCGAGAGCGAGATCGCCAGAGTTGCGCAGTCGATCATCTCAAGGCATGACAAATTCCCGGTATCTACCGTGATCGGCGACGGGCTTAAGCCGGAGCTGCGCATCGACTTTAAGCCTTACATGCAAAAGAGCGGCAAGAGCCTGGATGAACTCTCGCATGTGATCAACGCCTCTTTTGCCGAGATCGCCGCCAGGATCTTTGAGAAAGAAAAATCCTACCGCGCTCTGTACTGCTGCGGCGGCGACATCACGGTAGCCGTGTGCTCGCGCGTCAAAGCCCAGGGGATCAGGCTTGAGGACGAGGTGCTGCCCCTTGCCGCGTACGGCACGATCGCCGGCGGCGAACTTGACGGCGTGCACATCGTGACCAAAGGCGGATCGCAGGGCGGCCCCGAGGCGCTCAACGAGTGCGTCAACTATCTGAAAAAACGCCTCTCCGTGTAAGACGGCGCTTTAACGCAAAGAAAAAGGAGAAAAACAGATGAACAAACCGCTCATTGCCGTAACCATGGGCGATCCGGCGGGCATCGGTCCTGAGATCGTCGCCCGCACCCTGGTTGAGCCTGAGGCCATGGATGTCGCCGATGTCGTGGTGACGGGCGATGCCCGCATCATGCAAAAGGCCATAGAGATCACCAAGGTTCCGGTAAAGCTCAACTGCATCAAGAGCCCTAAAGAATGCGTGAGAAAACCCGGGATCATGGACATCATCGACATGGAGAATGTCGATCTCGCGCATTTTGCGTACGGCAAGGTAAACGGCATGTGCGGCAAGGCCGCCTACGCTTACATCGCCAAAGCCATAGAACTTGCCAACGCGCACGAGGTGGCGGCGGTGGCGACAACGCCTATCAACAAAGAATCTTTGAGGGCCGGCGGCATCCCCTACATCGGGCATACCGAGATCTTCGGGGCGCTCACGAACACTCCGGATCCTTTGACCATGTTTGAGTGCAAGGGGCTGAGGGTGTTCTTCCTCACTCGCCACGTCTCGCTTTTGGAGATGCTCGGCATGATCAAGAAAGACCGCATCAAGGATTACGTGCGCCGCTGCACCGAGGCGTTAAAGAAACTCGGCGTGACGGAGGGCACCATGGCGGTCGCCGGGCTCAACCCGCATTCAGGCGAGCACGGGCTCTTTGGCTGGGACGAGGTGAACGTCATCGCCCCGGCGGTCAAAGAGCTTCAGGACGAAGGCTTCAATGTCGCAGGCCCGGTGCCGGCGGACTCGGTGTTCCACCAGGCCTATATCGGCAAGTACAACAGCGTGCTCTCGCTCTACCACGATCAGGGGCACATCGCCACGAAGACGCTGGATTTTGAACGTACGATCTCCGTGACAAACGGCATGCCGATCCTGAGGACCTCAGTCGATCACGGCACGGCTTTTGACATCGCGGGCAAGGGCATCGCCTCAGCCGTGAGCATGGCCGAGGCCGTGCGCCTGGCGGCGCAGTATGCCCCGGCGTTTAACAGCTGATTTTATAAAAAGTTTTATTACAACATGTCTTTAACAGACAGAGGAGCAAACAATGCTGGAAGGTCTTAGCGGCGATCGCATGCTGTTGGGTCTGATAATCGGCCTGGCAGTGCTGATCTTCTTGGTCTTGAAGACCAAAATCCACTCGTTCATCGCATTGATTATTGCGACGGTGATCATCGGCGTGGTCGGAGGCATGCCGCTTAACACCGTCAAATTCCCTGACGGCGGCCAGCTGGGCGTCATCAATTCCATCACCAAGGGGTTCGGCGGAACGCTGTCGAGCATCGGCATCATCATCGGCTTCGGCGTGATCTTAGGCCAGGTCTTCGAGATCAGCGGCGCGGCCAAGCGCATGGCGTACGCGTTCTTAAGGCTCTTTGGCAAGCGCCGCGAGGAAGAGGCGATGGCCATAACCGGCTTCTTCGTGTCCATCCCGATCTTCTGCGACTCCGGCTTCGTGATCCTCTCGCCGATCGCCAAAGCCATCTCGCGTGTCGTCAAGAAATCCGTGATCGGCCTGGGCGTGGCTCTCGCCGGCGGCCTGGTGATCACCCACTCCATGGTTCCGCCTACCCCGGGCCCTCTGGGCGTGGCCGGCATCTTTAACATCGATGTGGGCAACTTCATCCTCATCAACCTGGTGCTCTGCATCCCGATGGCCATTGGCGTGGTGATCTATGCCAAGACCTATGTGAGGGCGCACTTTGAGGTGATCCCGTCTGGCAACGGCGATCTCGTAAAGATCAGCGACAGCGATTACGATCCTGACGCTATAGTCAACGCCGATCTTTCCAAACTGCCGGGCGTTTTCGTGTCGTTTGCCCCGCTGGTGCTGCCGATCCTGCTCATCCTGATGAACACGGTCCTCTCAGCGCTAGGCCTTAAGGACGGCTTCTTCAGCGTGCTGATCTTCTTAGGCCAGCCGATCATCGCTGTGGGCTTAGGCCTGCTGCTGGCGATCTTCACCCTGACCCGCAACCTTGACCGCGACACGGTGCTCAAGGAAATGGAGAAGGGCATGGCCCAGGCCGGCATTATCCTGCTGGTGACCGGCGGCGGCGGCGCTTTAGGCCAGATCATCAAAGACTCCGGCCTCGGCTCCTATATCGCCCAGGGCCTGGCGGCCGCTTCGGTCCCGCTCATCATCCTGCCTTTCGTGATCGCGACTTTGGTGCGCTTTATCCAGGGTTCCGGCACGGTGGCCATGATCACCGCCGCCGGCATCTGCGCCCCGATCCTTGCCGCGGGCAACGAAAGCATGATGCTGGGCGCCATCGCCTGCTGCGCCGGCTCGCTGTTCTTCAGCTACTGGAACGACTCGTTCTTCTGGGTTGTCAACCGCCTGCTGGGCGTCTCCAAGCCTTCCGAGCAGATCAAGGTCTGGTCAGTGCCTACGACCATCGCGTGGTTCATCGGCGGCGTGGAAGTGCTGGTGCTGAGCATGTTCATGTAATTTTGGCTTAGAGTGAAACTTAAAGGACGCCACTTAGGTGGCGCCCTTTTTATATGCGCTGTAACGCTAAACGATGATGAGTTCGCAGCCGCAGCGGCGGATGCGTTCGCCTTCATCAGGCGGCAGGCCGGAGTCGGTGATCACCGCGTCGAGATCCGTAAGATCGCAGACCTTGTAAAGCGAGGTGGCGCCGTATTTTGAGGAGTCGGCGATGAGCACGCGGCGGCAGCGGCGCTTTACCAGGGCCTGTTTGAATTCCTGCTTAAGCGGGTCCGGGGTCTGCACGCCGCCGTCGCAGTCCCAGGCGTTGCAGGCGATAAAGCACAGCGCCGGCGAGATCGAGTTTAAAGTGTGCAGCGCTTCCGTGCCGACGCATGACTGCGAGGAGCGATCGAGCATGCCTCCGGTAACCGTCACCTGGATTTTGGGCAGGGTCAGCAGTTCAAGCGCCACATGCAGATCCGGGGTAAAGATCCTGGAGCTGACATTTTGCATGGCTCTGGCCATTTCAATGGCGGTGGTGCCCGCGTCTATGACCGCGCTGTCGCCTTCGCGGATCATGGCCGCGGCCGCAGCGCCGATCCTTGCTTTCTCCTCGTGATGCGACACCGCTTTTTCGTCAGTGGTCGGCTGCACCGGCACGTAGCGCGCCAGCGAGGCTCCGCCGTGGACCCTGACTATGGTGCCTTTATGCGCCAGCCTCGCCAGCTCGCGGCGGACCGTGGAAGCTGAAGACGCGGTAAGCTGCATCAGATCTTCAACTGTCACCAGCTGCCTGGTGTGCATGTATCGCAAAATAAGTTCGGTGCGTTCTGGTTTCATTAAAAGCTCCGGACAGCCCTCGAAAAATATGGCCTGTATCAAGCTGTAAATTTTACCCGTGAGGTGGCAAAACTCACCGTTGTCTTTTACGCCGTAGTAAAACGTTCCCTTGCTGTACCGGATGAGTATGGCGGTAAACGATTTGATGACCTTGTCGAGCTGTGCCAGGCTATCTTTGAATTCCTGCGCTTCGTTTACTGAACCTAAATTCATGGGGCTGTATCCAAAGTCTTCTTATAAGCAGACTAAAAGCAGGTTTAAAGCTCCATGCCAGCTCCTGAAAATCAAGGCGGGCTTTCAGCGCGGTTTGAAGGCGACGGCTTTGTCCAGATCAGCTGCGCTGAACCCTGCGGTTTCGGGGAGTTCCCCGAGCAGGCCGCGGATCCCGCGAATTATGTCGTCCATGGCGGCGCGGAAATCACGGGTGTACCAGGGATCGGCAATATCCGCATTGTCCCCGCAGCAGGAGAGCAGCGGCCTGACGTTATTAAGCGGCTCATGCGGGAAGAGGTCTTTGAGCAGCCACAGGTTCTCGCGATCCATGATGAGGATCTGATCGTTCTCCCTGAGATCGGCTGCGGTGATGAGCCTGGCGCGGTGCGCGGAGACGTCGATGCCGAGCGATTTCATCAGCGCGCGCACCGGAGGGTAAGGCGGATTGCCGAGTTCTTCGGTGGAACCGGCGCAGGATCCGATCTCAAAGCTGTCAGCGCAGCCCAGTCTTTTAACGGCCTCTTTCATGAGGAATTCGGCCATAGGTGAGCGGCAGATGTTGCCGTGGCAGAGAAATTGAATTTTTGTCATAGCTGTTTGCTTAAAATTTGCCAGTAGCCGCTTTTCCTGGAGCCGACACGCGTGAGCAACTGCTCTTTGGCCATTGATTCCAGGTGCCTGTGCACAGTGGGAACTGATTTGCCGGTCTGCTGTGCCATTTCAGGGATGGTCATATATTTGTTCTCTGCAATCAGCGCCAGGAGATCCTTGTCAAGGCTCTTGCGCGCTTTAGCTGGCTGTGCATTGCCCAAATTTTCTAAAAATTGCGGATCTCTTTTGAAAATAAAAGTAAATCCAAATTCGTCTTCATGGTATTGGTATTTCACGCCGGCCTGCGCGCACAGCTTAAACGTCCTGTCAAAGCCGGTGCCGAAGGCATCTATGCAGCCATATTTGTACAAAGCCGAGGCGATTAGCACGTTGCGGATCTTGCGGCCTTCCTGTCCTGAGGCAAAGCGCTTTGGATCTATGCCTCTGATCACCGCGCCGGGGTTGTAGATGCTGATTTTTGATCTGAAGATCACGTACTGATTAAAATCGCCTTTTTGAGCGTAAGAGCAGTGCGCAAAAGAATTGATGACGATCTCCCTCAACGCTCTTACCGGAATTTCCGGAATTTCCTCCCTTTGGACCCCGACGATTTGCGCCTTGTAGTTGATGCGGTTTTGGATATAGGAGATGACTTCCCTCAGGCATTCAAGGATATTTCCGCGAAAATCCTTGATCTCGCCAAAATCAGTCCTGGAATCGGTGGGATATGCGGCTTCTTTGATGGTCAGCGGTTTACCGCGGCCTAAAAGCATCCAGCCTGCGTTGTTCAGTTTGCCGTTATCTGTCAGAAACCCAAGTTTCTGCAAAGCTTCCTTGGCGTTGCGGTATACATAATCCATCCGGCCTTTTTCGTTTGCGGTGCGAATTAAATCCAGCAACTGATCTTCATCGACATCCTCAACGCCGTATTTCGTTTCAGCCTCTTCCCATTTTGAATAGGTATCATCCTTATTTTCAAAAAATTTTTGCAGCTGATACGCGTCCATCGCGAGATCGGCGTCGTTGACACGGATGTAATACCGTCCGTACGCTGAATATGGTGTGTCATCACCCTCTGCAAGCACTTTTACCAGCGTTTTGCCGTTCTCGGTGTAATCATCGATCTCGAGCCTGGCAGGCAGCGGTTTGAGGTGATTGCGGATTTCGCCTGTTATGTCAGCTTTGGTCTTACTGCCAAGGCTGAGCCCGCAGACCTTCCCGTCATCGCTGATCCCAAAAATTACGATCCCGTGTTTGTGCTTGTTGAGCATCGCGCTCAGCGAGATCACTCCCTCTTTCAATTGGGTAAGGGACTTTTTTAATTCCAGTTCTTCTGTTTCTTTCATGCTTTACATGATGGCAAATGGTTATGATTTTATCTTATCATTCATAAGAGCTTCATTCTGTCACACAAACAAGCCGTTATCCTTCATAAACTGCGGCGCGTTAACGTGTTTAATCCCGGCCCGGCGCTGGATTGGGTCGCTGCGGGTCACCAGGTACTTGGGATAGTTGTCTCTGATCTTCCCGAACGGGCGGTACTCGCGGTTCTCGGTCTCAAGGCTTCCCATGATCGTCATGGCGACCTGGACATAGGCATAGTCCCGGTTGTCCTTGTTCAGGATGAAATCGCACTCTAACTTGCCGATCCTGCCCACGCTCACTTTATATCCTTTCGATCTGGCGTAGGTGTAAACCGTGTTTTCCATCGCCGGCCCGTAATTTACCCTGGCGTCTGTGTTCAGTGCGTAATAAAACCCGAGATCGGAGAGGTAGTACTTTTGCTCGCCCGCAATTGATCTTCTTGATTTCAAGTCGAATCTGCGGCAGGGGCAGATGATTTTGGCATCTTCTAATATTGTGAGGTAGCGGCTTAGCGTCTCACGCTTGATCTCGCACCCGTTTTTTCGCAGATCTTCCAAGATATTGGTAAGGCTCACCGGCGCCACAAAATTACTGATAATGTAGCGCTGCACGGTGTCAAAGACGGATGAGTTCCTGATCCTGACCCTTCTCCTGATGTCCTTCTCAAAGATTTCTGAGATGATCCCCTGCAGATATGCCTGCTTGTCCGCGCCGTCGTACTGCAAGGCCTTGGGAAAGCCGCCTTCTGCAAGATAGAGGTCAAACTCAGAAGTCAGGTCCGGCAACACGGTTTTTCCCAGGAATTTTTTCATGCCCAGGTATTCTTCAAAGTTCAGGGTAAAGAGTTCAAACTCAAGATACCTGCCGGTCAGTTTCGTGACGAGTTCGCCGCTTAAAAGATATGAATTCGATCCAGTGATAAAGATGGAATACCCGCCGCCGGCGCGGCAGCCGTTGATCACGCCTTCAAAGTCTTTGACGTTTTGGATCTCGTCGATAAACAGGTATGTTGTCCCCCGGATGCCGGCGGTTTTTTCTTCAATCAGCGAGTCGAGCGCGTCAGCGTCCGTGATCTTGCGATACTCCCTTTGGTCGAGATCGAGGTACACGAGGTTCTCAGGCTTAACGCCGCCATCGAGCAGCTCATCGCGGATGCTCTGCATCAAACAGGACTTCCCGCAGCGCCTGACGCCGGTTATAACCTTGATGAGTTCCGTGTCGCGGTAAAACCCGCGGATTTTCTTAAGATAAGTCTCGCGCTTGTAGATCTTCATGGCCTTCCCCTGTTAAAGCCATTCTAGAAGATCCCAAGCCAGGATAGCGGTTTAAGGGGGTAAATTTTGCAATTTTGTGAAAAATTACCCCTTTAAACTCGCTTTTTATAAGAAAGTCAAAGGAATAATCTGAAGCGTTTTACCGCTACGGATCCCTGATGTCAGCCGGCAAATCTCAGGCTTTAGCGATCTTTCTGCCGAACTCTAGGATGTACTGAGCGATCTCACCGCAGTGTGATTCCAGCGCGAAATGCCCGCTGTCCACGGCGATGACCGCAGCATCCGGGCAGTCTTTTCTGAAGGCCTCGGCTCCGGCCCAGATGAAGGAGGGATCGTTTTTGCCCCACACGGCCAGAAGCGGCGGGCGGTGCTCGCGCAGGTACTGCTGGAACTGAGGGTAGAGCGCGACATTCGTGCGGTAATCGAGGATCAGATCCGACTGCACCTCAGCGTAGCCGGGCTTCATTGCATAAAGCAGATCGAGCTCATAACCGTCGGGAGCGATGCTGCCTTCAGGTGTGCCAAAGGTGTACTGGCCGATGACGGTCTCACGGGCAAAGGCGTTTTTAAATTTTTCGCGCAGTTCTTTAGTGGGATTTTTCCAGTAGGCGGCGCGCCGTATTGTAAGATCGGATGAAGTATTAAACCGCGCAAAGCAAAGGGTGGCAGGCATGATCAGGCAGTATGTGGCGGACGCGTTTACCGACAAGGTCTTTAAGGGCAACCAGGCGGCGGTCTGCGTGACGGACAGATGGCTCCCTGAAGATCTCATGATGGCGATTGCCAAGGAGAACAACTTCTCTGAGACCGCGTTTACCGTGAAAGAAGGTTCTCATTACCACCTGCGCAGGTTTACTCCCGGCGGCGAGATCGATCTCTGCGGCCACGCAACGCTGGCGACCGCTTTCATCCTGCTGCGCTTTTACGAAAAAGAAGCTCGCAGCGTGGTGTTTGACACCCTAAGCGGCGCGCTTACAGTCACCAAAGAAGGCGAGATGCTGAGCATGGATTTTCCCGCCTACGCTTTAAAGCAGGTGCCGGTAACCGATGCCATGGCTGAGGCTTTGGGCGTCAGGCCCGCGGAGGCTTACCTGGGGCGGGATCTCGTGTGCGTTCTGGAAAACGAATCCCAGATCCTCTCGCTAAACCCTGACATGGAGAAGGTAAAGGCGCTTGACGGGCTGCTGCTTCAGGTCACCGCCAGGGCAGGGGGGCAACAGCCCTATGACTGCGTGAGCCGCTCCTTTGCCCCGAAGTTGAATGTGACCGAAGATCCGGTGTGCGGCTCGGGGCACTGCCATATCATCCCTTACTGGGCGCGCGCGTTACACCAAAACGAGCTTACGGCCAGGCAGGCCTCCGCGCGCGGCGGGATCCTGTACTGCCGCATGGGCAAAGACCGGGTGACGCTTGCCGGCAAAGCCGCGCTCTACTCCGAGGGCAGCCTGATCTTAGAAGGCGTGTGAATATCACTCCTCGTCTTCAAAACAGCCGGTGTCGATGAGGCAGCAAAAGAAGAGCTCGCCGTAAATCCGGTGGCGCACCAGCCCGCGGATGTCGAGCATCTGCCTTACCGCGCCGTCTTTTCTTCTGATGCGGTAGGAGATCTCGCAAAGCTCTTTGCGCCGCTTTTTACCTGACTGCTCCCAGATCTCAGCCTCCGCCCGCTCGGCATCCTCCGCGAGCATCATGTGGCGGAAACTCCCTTTGACATGGCGGATGCAGGCGTCGACATCGTCAAAGCCGAAGAGCGCGGTGCAGCGGTGGTTCATGTAGAGCAGCTGCTCGTCCCCGTGCGCCTTGCAGGCGAAGATCCCGATGGGGATGTCTTTGGCGAGATCGCTGATGCTAAAGCCGGGCTTTTCCCGCGCATCGAGGCCGGGTTTCTGCCGCAGCTCGCGCAGCTCCTGCTCGAGCTGCTGATTCTCCAGCAGGTATCGTTCCGCCTCTTCGGCTTTCTCCTCATAGGCCTTCTGAATGATCCTGACGGCATCCTCGGCTGTTCCGGTTATATCCAAAGTCCTGCCGGTGTCCTTCGCGGAGGCCTCGCTCATGGCGGCGAGATCGCCGTATTGAGAGTACAGGGCGGTGCCGCACAGCGCGTAGAGCGTAACCGGGGTGTCGCTGTCCGCCTCCTTGATGGCGGAGAGCGCGTTTAAGATGCGGTATTTGTAATCTCTAAGGCAGGCGGCGTTTTCGGCCTTGACGACGGCGGCAAAGCGCCCGGCGCTTACCCGCGCGATCGCCGCCCCTTCAGGGAGGGCGCGCTCTGTGGCGCGGGCGATGAGATTTAGCAGCTTAAGGTGTCTTTCGCGGCCAAAACTGCGGCGAAATTCCGAGAGGTTTAACACCCAGACCGTGAGCATGCCAAAATCCGCGCCTTCCTCCTCATAGGCCTTTTGCGCCTGCCTTGCGGCGAGGAATGCGCCGCTGCCGTTGAGCAGCCCGGTCTGGGGATCCGTATTGCGATCGCTGTCATAGACGGCGCTCAGCCGGCTGGCGTCAGTGACGTCTATGAAATAGCCCACGAGGCCGGTGATACGGCCTTTGTCGTAAATGGGCGCCTTAGAGGCCATGATGCGGCGCACCCGGCCGCGGATGACGCAAGTGCCAAAGGCTCCTGAGATCACCGCGCCCTCGCGCAGCACCCGCTCTTCGTCCCGCTTGAAGGGCTCAGGATCGGGGTGCCATCGCATGTCCTCGTCGTTCTTGCCCAGAATGTCGCTCAATGTGAGGCTGTAATACTTAAGGAACGCGGGGCTGGCCCCGACAAATCTCCGGTCTTTGTCCTTCCAGAAGATCCCAAGGTTTTCCTGAGATGAAAAGGCTTTCCAGAGGATCTCCGGGCGGATCGTGTCGTCGCATTTGCCGCCGGTGTCGAGATCGGGAGGCAGATCGCCGCTCCCTTAGAGCAGGTTCAGACGGTCGGGCGTCCAGCCGACGGGATTCCTGCTCACGGCGTACAGGCAGTGTTCCATGCCGTTGAGCGTCTTCTGCGCGATGAGCACGCGCTGCCACTCGTAAGTGCCGTTGAGCCGTTTCATATGGAAAACATGCCCATTACCTTAAGGCCAGACCGCGATCGCCTGGCAATCATCGA
>DKSD01000055.1 GCA_002473165.1 Succinatimonas sp. UBA7265 | reverse complement strand
CATATATGGACCCCGCGAGATTGCAAGCGGAATTTTGATCTTTTTTGGCAAAAGTAAGTGATGCTGTCATATATCCGGGCTTTTTAGGATCGCTTGTGGATCGAACCCCGCATGAAGTACGCGCGGCAGTGTTCCAGATCAGTTACGCGATGTCAGAGCATCCCTGTCGTCTATTGGTTTCGCACTGCCAGGTGTCACCTTTTATGCCATGCAGATCAATTTTCTCGCCGCATTCCCTCGGAAGGGAACCTGTTTACCTCAGTCTTTGGTAATTCTGTTGTTAATACGCTGCTTAAAGCAGGCACGCCGCATCGGAGATCGGGCTTTCTTTCTCTGGATCTGCCGATTTCGGCTCGAATTTCTTGCGGCTCCTGAGCATCGCCCACAGCGTGCGCAGGAGTTTGTTGGCCAGAGCCACGATTGCCTTCGCCCTGGACATCCGCGACATCAGCCTGAGGATGTAGCGGTCAAACTGATCGTCTTTTCCTTCGTCAAGCCGCTTTTTCGCGTACAGGGCGATGGAGTTTGCGCACTGCACCATCAGAGATCGGATGTAGACGCTGCCGGTCTTGGTGATGCTTCCCGTTCGCTCCCTGCCTCCGGTGGAATGCTGCGAAGGGACCAGGCCGTAGTTGGCGGCAAGCTCTTTGCCGCGCGTGAAGGCAGAGGCGTCGCCGATCTCGGCCACCAGAGCCGAGGCGGTTACCTCGCCGACGCCGTGGCAGCTCATAGCAATGTCAACGAGCGGATCTTTCTGCGCCAGCCGCCTGATGTCCTCGTCGAGCTCTTTCTCCTTGTCGCGGAGCCGGTAGTACTCAGCAAACAGCGACTTGAGGTGTTTGACCACGGTCTGGTTGCACAGCGATTCGCATTTTTCCATGAGTTCTGGCAGCTCGTTCTCGAACGCAGCCCTGCCGCGGGCGCAAATGACGTTGTATTCCGTGAGCAGGCCTCTGATGCGGTTGGAGAGCCCGACCCTGTCGCTGATGGTTGTTCTGCGCAGGGTGTGGAGTATGGCCAGATCCTGCTGATCCTGGGTTTTGGGTTTGACAAAGTGCGTGGTTGCGCTCAGGCCGCATTCCAGGATGGCTCTGGCGTCGTTGGCGTCGTTCTTGACCCTGCGGTTGGGCAGGTACTTCTTGACGTGCTGCGGGGCTATGAGCTTCACCGTGGCGCCGGCCGCGGTGAACGCGCGGTACCAGTGGTTGCTGCCGGAGCAGGCTTCCATGAAGATCAGCGTCTTGCTGCCGGTTTCCGCGGCCATGCGCTCGAACTTCGATCTGCTGAGCTTTTTGATCTTGCCCTGATCGCCTTTCACTTTGGTGATCGTGCAGCAGTAGAAAGAATTCTTAGAAGTGTCAACGCCAATGATGACATCAAAGCCTTCGGAAATATCACTTATAATCATGGTCAGGACTCCTCAGTTTTTGTTGAAGCTAAACTGAATATAGCTGATAAACCATCGTTTATCTCTGACTCGGTTCAAGAACTCGTGGGGTCCATTTCATTAGTTACCGGACATCAGCCGCACTGACGGAATTAAAAGAGATCCGCGAAAAGTTTTAAGCCTTATGCGTTCATATGCCCGCCACCAAGGAACTCAGACGTCCGAAAGCATGATCGCCGCTGACATGGCCGGCAGCGGCGAGAGCGCGCAGACAGCGACTGTCACTGGTTATCTGCGCGCGCTTGAGAAGATCTTTGTGGTCGAGGAAATGTCGGCGTGGAGGCCGTTTCTGCGGTCCAAAACTCCGATCAGGCTCTCCGACGTCAGGTATTTTGTCGATCCGGCGATCGCAGCAGCGTCGTTAGTCGCCAGGCCTCGCGATCTTGTCAACGATCTGGAGACCATGGGCGCTTTGTTTAAGACGCTGTGCGTGAGAGATCTCAGGGTTTACGCAGATGCGTTCGGCGGCAAGATCTTCCATTACCGCGACAAAAACGATCTTGAATGCGATGCTGTGGTACACCTGCCCAACGGGCAATACGGCTTAACCGAGATCAAACTGGGCGGCGATGCGTTGATCGAAGAAGGAGCGGGCACGCTTAAGAAACTCGCCTCGAAAATCGATACTTCAAAAATGCCGGCGCCGGCGTTCCTTATGGTGTTAACCGGAGTAGGCCCTTATGCATATCGCCGCAAAGACGGAGTTTACGTGGTGCCTGTTGGCTGCCTTAAAGACTGACGTTTAATTCAGCATGCCCGGATCACCTGACGATGTATATTTGCCTGGGCATACTTAGTTTCATCCTCATGGGCATGCGCGGTGTCAGACCTCACATCCCCAGCAAATAAACCGGAAAACTCCACGCCTCCTCGCTGATTGGCCTCATCTTCTCGCAACAGTCTATGACGATGCCGGTTCCCGCAGGCACGTTGAATTTTTTGAGCACAGAGAAGTTCTTGTCAGGTTTGGAAGGTGCGAGCCCTTTTT
The DNA here is from genome assembly GCA_002473165.1 of Succinatimonas sp. UBA7265. Classification (GTDB taxonomy): domain Bacteria; phylum Pseudomonadota; class Gammaproteobacteria; order Enterobacterales; family Succinivibrionaceae; genus Succinivibrio. The sequence continues at coordinate 9,237 of DKSD01000055.1, read as the reverse complement.
TGATCTCAAGCGGGTAAATCCTGCCTGCGGCGGCATAGATAAGATCGATCTCCTTTTGGTCGATATCGCGGTAATAAAAGAGCAATGAATCCGGATCGCGGCCGTTGGCGCGCAGGTTCTTCACAATCTCAGAGACTACATAAGTTTCAAAGAAAGCCCCTGACATGGCGCAGTCTTCAAGCATCTGCGCGTTCGGCCACTTGCACAGCGCAGCGCACAGGCCTGTGTCCATAAAATAGATCTTTGGGGCTTTGATGATCCGCTTTGACAGGTTCGCTGAGTATGGCTGCAGCAGATAAATGAGCCCAGAGGTCTCGAGGATCGAGATCCACCTCTTGCAGGTGCGCGCGTCTATCCCGGCGTCCGCGGCCAGACGGTCGTATTTGAGTTCCTGGCCGGTTCTTAAAGCGAGCACAGATATGAACTTGCGGAACTGCAGCTCTTTTGCAGCGTCGATGAGCTGTCTGACGTCCTTCTCGATGTAGGTGTCGATGTAGGACTTGTAGTAAAGCTCGCGATTGGCGCCGCCTTCCACGATCTCAGGCATGCCGCCTTGAAAAATATCCTGGAAAACCGCTGATCTGCTTCTGTATTCAGCATGCGCCTCGCGCTCGCACGAGCGCAGGTTTTCGAGATCAGGGAAGAACTCCGTGGCCCCCGCGTGATATTTCTCGGCTGCGCTCAGGCTGTCCATCTCCACGATGCCGCATCTGCCTGCCAATGAATCCGAGATCCCTTGCTGGAGCTCAAAACGGTTTGAGCCCGTCAGGATATACATGAGCTCCGGTTTGCGGTTCTCGTTAAGCCAAAGGTATTTCTGTTTATCGACAGCTATCTTGATGGCATCGAGCAGGGCAGGGGCTTTCTGGATCTCATCGATGATTACCGGCCAGGGGTAGGTTTCAAGAAACAGCCTTGGGTTTTCCGTCGCGAGCATGCGATCGTCAGCATCGTCAAGCGTGACGCACTGGCAGTGTTTGCCGAACATGTGCAAAACCGTGGTGGACTTGCCGACCTGCCGCGGCCCGTAAACCACGACGACAGGGAAAGACGTTGCGGTCTTGGTGATCAGCTTTTCGACTGTTCTTGAGAGGTACACAATCTTTCTTCCGATCTAAATTACATCACGATGTACTTTTGATCGAAGTATAACGCATTTTCGATCCTATTATCATCGCGATGTCGTTTTGATCGAAACAACGAATTTCAGCCCGCAGGAACGGCTTTTGGCGCAGCGTTTGTGCCACAGTTGCGGCCTTCAAAGCGGGCAGAGCGCGAAGAGTGTTTCCTGCCCTCGGTAGCGTTAAACAGGGTATTCAACGCCAGGCTCATCTCAGATCATCACCGCAGGATCTCGCGTCCTCAAATTACCGTGAACCGTTCTTCAAACCGCAGATCTCAGGACCTGCCGATCTCATCGCAGATCTTCATCCTCTTGGAAACCGTGAGCGCTCCTCCTCCCGCTGCCTCGGTTTTGAGATCTCAGCTCTGATCTTCGTCGCACCACTTCTAAAAAAGCGCTTTTTTCTTTCTTGCGCGGCGATCCTGTCCGCTTAATTCGGCGCTCCGATCCATGCATGCGGTTCTCAGTGAGCGGGATCATGAAAACGAATGCCTGAACCCGGCAAAAACCTGCCTGCGGAGATGATCGGCGGATAATAAAAGAGAGGTCTTTCTGAATGGAGGGCCGCGGCTGAGACGATTAGCACTCACATCAGCCGCGGCTGCGTTAGACGCACGACCAGTTTATCATGGACCTCGTTCTCAGTTAAACCGGCAGGCGGCACTGACTCGCTAAAAGCCGTGCTACAACGTTTTTATATCGAAAATTGCAATTATGGCAGTGAACTTAGTCAGTTTTATTGCGTTTAACCTGCTGTGACTGAGAACGGGACGTGCACGGCCGCCAAGATCTTTGCCAGACTGTCGAGTTTTGTACTCCTGTGAAAATTCAATACGTGATCAACTTTTTGCGGGGAGCAGTTTAACATCTTAGCGATCCCTGCGAGATGAAATCTGCCTTCCGTAATAACGTTTCGGATAATGAACTTAAGCGCAATGTCATATGGAATCCTAATCAGTTCGTCTCCTGGTTCCCCTTTGCAGGCAGGAGGGATCAATTTGCGATCTTTGACATAACCTGCTGCCATGTCAATGATCACCGCTTGCGCCATAACTTTGGCTTCTTCGAAGGATCTGCCGAACGTCACTGCGCCATCCCAGCCGCGGATTTCCACGTCCCAGGCAGTCCCGTCTTCGTCTCTTTGAATAATCGCGGGGTAAAACAAATAATCTTTAATGTTGAACTTCATAGATTTTAAAATCTCACACTTTGGCATGCTTCAGCAACTTCTTGCAGGTTCCTGTCGGGACTTCCTTTGCAGAATGACGAGGTACCGCGAAAATCTGACCGTTCTTGTTTTTCCAAAGATCATGGTTTGAACCGTGTTCAAAAAAGTAAGCGCCGTTATTTTTCAGCTCTTTTATAAGTTCACTATATTTCAACTTGTTCACCAAAAAACTTAGCAAAGAGCATAACGAATCTTTGACTAAATTATATCACCTTTTTAGGTGATAAATTACGATTTTTAAGTTTTATTTTTAGTAAATTAGAATTTTTTTGTTTGCCGTTATAGCATTAGCTTGGGCATTAGTCTCGGTTTGATCGCTTTGAAATCAACTGTTTTTTTTAAGAAGGCTCTCAAGATAGCTGTAGTGAGGTTTCATGCGGCTTAAGCCGTTATAGAGCTTTAACCAGTCGTCGCATAAGAACAGTGCTTCGATACATCTGACGACATGCATTTTGGCTCTCAGAAGCGCTCCGCGGCCAGCCCGAGGATGAGCCCGGCAATACCTGAGAAGACCAGCAGTTTGATGACCTTTACCTTCATCCTCACCGCGATGAACGCGCCCGTAAGCAGCACGATCCCCCGCCAGTCGAGCGTCTCTTTGAAATCCTGAGGCACCGTCTCCGAGTTCCACAGCGAGAGGATCACAAAGCCCAGGCCCGCCGAGCAGATCAAAGCCACGACCGCGGGGCGCAGGCCGTTTAAGATCCGCCTGATCGGAGCCACATCTCCATATTTGAGGATGAGCCTGGTCACGATGATGCACAGGAACAGCGAGGGCGTGACAAATCCAGCGGTGGCGCACACGGCGCCCGGGACACCTGCGATCTTCATGCCGGCAAAGGTGGCTGCGTTGATGCCGATGGGGCCCGGGGTCATCTGGGAGATCGTAAAGATGTCGAGGAACTCTTTTAATGAAAGCCAGTGGTAACCGTCAACGACGCTTGCCTGAATGAGCGGCATCGAGGCGTAGCCGCCGCCTACGCAGAAAAGCCCGACCTTGCAGAATTCCCAAAACAGCAGCAGATAAATCATGGCATCCTCCTCAGCTGAAGCGTTTGTCGCGCATGAGAGCAAGGCCGATGACCGCGTCGATGAGGATCAGCAGCATGAGGTTTATGTCAAAGCAGTAATTGGCGACAAAGGTGCCGGCGATGATCACAAGCGGCAGCGCCAGGCGCTTTTTGAGCTGCTTTTTTAAGAGATCGTAAGCGACGCTTGCGATGATCGCGGTCGCGCCGCACTGCATGCCTTTGAGGATGTACTGGGCGTAGGCGTTTTGCGCGACGGCGCTGTAAAACACGGCGATGACGCAGATGGTGACTAAAGGCGGCAGGATGGTGGCCAGCAGCGCCGTGAGCGCTCCGCGGATCCCCGCCATGCGATAGCCCAGAATGATCGCGGAGTTGCAGGCCACGACGCCCGGCATGCTCTGCGCGATCGAGACGAGGTTGAGCGTCTCTTTGTCATCAAGCCAGCCGTACTCATCGACGTATTTGGCGCGCAGCAGCGGGATGATCACAAAGCCTCCGCCCACGGTAAACGCGCTGATGAGGAAAGTTGAGACAAAGAGCTTCCAGTAAAAATGCTGCGTGCTGTTCCTTACAGCCTGGTATTGATCATCTGACACGGTGACACCGCCTGATTTATGTTTAAACCTGTGGAAAGATAGCAGATGTAAAGACGGGCGGACGCCGCCTGGGTAAAAATATCTCTAAAGCGCCGCGCTTAAAGCAGACACCGTGAACATGATGGAGGAAGCCTTGGCGATCGCCTCAGGGAAAATCAAAGCCTGGGAGTTCGCGTAAGCTTTGGATCTGTTCGACGCGTTTGACAGGCAGGCGCAATGAAAAAGCGCTAAAACCTGCTTGATCAGGGTCTTAGCGCTTTGACGTCTGTCAAGGCCTGCCCGAATTGAGGCGGGCCTGAGATGAGATCAGATAAGCGGGATATGGTGCTTTAAGCACTCAGCTCTCATCTCATCAGGCCAGATTGAGGCCTGGATCTCGCCGATGTGCGCCTTGTGCAGCAGCGCCATGCACAGGCGCGACTGGCCGATGCCGCCGCCTATTGACAAGGGCAGCTCGCCGTTTAAGAGGCGCTTGTGGAAGTAGAGCTGCTGCCGCTGCTCCTGGTGCTCGAGCCTGAGCTGCAAGAGCAGGGCGTCGCGATCGACGCGGATCCCCATGGAGGAGAGCTCAAAAGATCTGCCAAGAACCGGATACCAGATGAGGATGTCGCCGTTGAGGCCTTTGTGCTTTGCGTCAGTCGGCGTGGTCCAGTCGTCGTAGTCCGGGGCGCGGCCGTCATGCTTTTGCCCGTTTTGCAGTTTGCCGCCGATCCCGATGATGAACACGGCGCCGTATTCCTTGCAGATGAGATCCTCGCGCTCTTTGGGAGTCTTGTCGGGGTATTTCTCCAGCAGATCCTCAGAGTGCACGAAACGGATCTCCTGCGGTAAAAACGGCTTTAGCTGCTCATAGGTGTCGCAGGCCAAATATTCGGTGCGCAAGATGGCCGCGTAGATGCGGCGCACGATGTCCTTTAAGAACTCCAGGTTGCGATCCTCTTTGCGCACCACGCCTTCCCAGTCCCACTGATCAACGTAGAGCGAGTGCAAATTGTCGAGCTCTTCATCGGCGCGCACGGCGTTCATGTCGGTGTAGATCCCGTAGCCTGCCGGGACCTTGAGTTCGGCGAGCGTCAGGCGCTTCCATTTGGCCAGCGAGTGGACGATCTCCGCCTGCGCGTCGCCTAAATCCTTAATCGGGAAGGTCACGGCGCGTTCGACGCCGTTTAAGTCATCGTTGATGCCCAGGCCTTTTCTCACAAAAAGCGGGGCGGTGACGCGCGAGAGCCTGAGCTCGGTCGAGAGGTTTTGCTGGAAGAAATCCTTGATCTGTTTGATGCCTTTTTCAGTCTGGCGTTTGTCGAGAAGCGGGGTGTAGTCTTTGGGGAGGATGAGTCTGCTCATGGGTGGAGGCCTTAAATGATCTGATGATGGCGCAGGCTTTAAGCCTGGCGCCTGTTTTTGCCCATTATGCACCAGATAAGCGCAAGCGCAGAGCCTGAGAACCGGAAGGAAAACAGCGGACCATCAGGCAGCGGAGCGGCAAAGACCTGCCCGGCAGGGCGCTGATGCGTGAAATTTCCTCTGTCAAACAAAATGATATGAAGATTTTACCAAGCCGGCTTTAAAAGGCCTCTCAGAGCAGAGCGGCAAATCGTCAGAGAATTTTTAAAAAAACTCTTGCGCAAAGCCAAGCTTTCGCCTAATTTAAATGCCAGGGAATGCAGCAAGCGTCCCTGAATTTTTAAAGTCAGCAAGGCTTTTTTTAAATGACGAGCACCTTTACTACTCTCATGCACGCAGCGATGCAGGCGCGGTTTAATAAAATGCGCCTTTTTAACGAAAACGCTGCTTTACTCTCCTCACTCTTACCGATTTCCTCAATCAAAACTGTCTGCTGTTGTTGCCGCTAAGCGGCAGCACACAGTATTTCGCGCTGCCGTCTGATCGATATGTCACGACGGCTTTTTTGTATTTACCCCCGTTTCAGCCATACAAGCGCTTTGCGCAGTTTTAAGAGGAAAAAATGAAAGACAGCACCGCCAGCATCACCGCCAAGATTTGCGCTTACACCCGCGCCCCGTCAAATGACTCCAAGGCCGTGTTCAACGACTACCTGGCCCCGGCGCTTTTGACGTCGCATGATCACCGCGACATCGAGAGGATCTTAAAGGGCAGGGCGCAGGGCGGCGCCGGCGCGGCTTTCGCGAGCGTGCCGCTGACCCGCAGCGCCTGGGCAGAGGGGCATCTCACCTGCTTTGCCGCAGGGCGCGAGAGAGTGCAGTACGTGATCCTGGGCGCAGGCCTTGACACCTTTGCCTGGCGCAACCGCGATCCGCGCATCCGTGTCTTTGAGGTCGATCACCCGGACACCCAGCGCGAGAAGCGCTCGCGCATCGCCTCTTTGAGCTGGCAGAGCGCCTCCGCTGTCACGTTCACCGGGGTGGACTTCAACCGCGACTCGCTGGCATCAAGGCTCCTCGAGAGCGGCTTTGATCCGCGCTATCCCTCGTTTTTTACCATATTGGGCGTTGCCTACTATCTGCCCTTTGAGGCCTTCTCGCGCACGGTTTCCGAGATCTCCAAAATCGCCGGCGCGCATTCGCGGCTGCTCTTTGATTTTCAGATCGCAGGCTATGAGCGCATGCGCACGGCCCGCGAACTCTCGGATTTTACGGCCGAGCTTGGCGAGGAGATGGCTCGGGGCTATACGGTAAGCGAGGTCGAGGCGCTGCTCTTTGAGCAGGGCTGGAGCTTTTCAGAGCACCTCACGCCCTCTGCAATAGACGAGCGCTATTTCAGGCACTCAAGCGCCGCGATGCGCGCTTTTGACAGCGTGCACTTTATGGCCGCCTCGCGCTGAGGCTTTTGACAGCCTCTTACACAGGAAGCAGAATTTCACACAGGATGTTTTAAACAGGATTTACCATGAGCGACAAAAAGATTTACCAGGGTTTTAATTCAGCGCTGATCCACGGCGGCATCTACGGCGATCCGCTCACCGGAGCCGTGAACGTGCCCATCTACCAGACCTCGACCTTTGAGCAGGAGAATATCGGCCTGGGGGTCAAATGGGAGTACTCGCGCACCGGCAACCCGACGCGCGCGGCGCTCGAGGCGCTCATCGCCGAGCTCGAACACGGGCAGCGCGGCCTGGCCTTTGGCTCGGGCATGGCCGCGATCACCGCCGTGCTCTCGCTCTTTAAGTCAGGCGATCGCATCCTCACCTCGTCGAATATCTACGGCGGCACGTTCCGGGTGCTCGACAAGGTCTTCAAGAACTTCGGGATCACTTATGAGAACGTCGACACCTCGGACGCCGCCGCCTTTGAAAAGGCGATCACCCCTGAGGTGAAGGCCGTGTTAGTCGAGAGCCCGGCCAACCCGCTGCTTACGGTCACGGATTTAAAGCAGGTAGCGGAGATCGCCCACCGCCACGGGCTCATCGCGATCACGGACAACACCTTCATGACGCCGTATCTGCAAAAGCCTCTGGATTTCGGCTTTGACATCGTGGTGCACAGCGCGACTAAATACCTGGGCGGCCACTCTGATCTCGTCGCGGGCCTCGTCGTCACCAAGGATAAAGATTTAGGCGATCGCCTGGCGTTCATCCAGAACTCCACCGGCGGCGTGTTAGGGCCTTTTGATTCCTTCCTTTTGATCCGCGGGATCAGGACGCTGGCCGTGCGCATGGACCGCCATGTAGCCAACGCCGAAAAGGCCGCGGCCTGGCTTTCAAAGAACCCTGAGGTCAGCAAGGTTTACTACCCGGGCCTTAAGGATTTTCCGGGATATGAGGTCAACGCCCGTCAGGCCAAAAACGGCGGCGCCATGATGTCCTTTGAGCTCACGCCCGATCATGACATTAAGACATTCTTCAGCGGGCTTAAGCTCATCGCGCTTGCCGAGTCTTTAGGCGGTGTCGAGTCGCTGGTGTGCCACCCCGCCACCATGACCCACGCGGCCATCCCTTATGAGATCCGCCAGCGCATCGGGATCACCGACACGCTGATCAGGCTTTCGATCGGCATCGAGGATATAGATGATTTGCTCGCCGATCTCAAACAGGCCATTGAGCGCAGCAGGATCTGAGGGGGAATTCAGCATGCATTACTATCAGCAGTTATCCGATCTCATCGGCAACACCCCGCTGTTAAAACTCAATCATGTCGGAGTGCCTGAGGGCGCCGAGCTCTTTGCCAAACTTGAGCTTATGAATCCTCTGGGCTCGGTTAAAGACCGCACCGGCAAATACATGGTCGAGGCCGCCGAGCGTGACGGCTCGCTGAAACCGGGCGGCACCATCATCGAGGCCACTGCTGGCAACACCGGGCTGGGCATCGCTTTTGCCGCCTTGAACAAGGGCTATAAGGTGATCTTTGTGGTTCCTGAGAAGTTCTCGGTCGAAAAGCTCACGCTCATGCGCGCCCTGGGCGCGCAGATCGTCCACACCCCGAGATCCGAGGGCATGCTCGGAGCCGAGCGCAAGGCCGACGAACTGTTAAAGACGCTGCCTGATGCCGTGATGATGGCGCAGTTTCACAATCAGGCCAACCCGCAGGCGCACTATGAGACTACCGGACCTGAGATCTGGCGCGATCTCGACGGGCAGATAGATTACGTGGTGGCAGGCGCCGGATCCGGCGGCACCTATTCAGGCGTGCTTAGATACCTAAAAGAGCAAAAGAGCGAGATCAAAGGCGTGCTTGCCGATCCGGTCGGGTCGACGATCGGCGGCGGCGAGCACGGCGACTATGACATCGAGGGCATTGGCAACGACTTCGTGGCCGACACCATGGACATGAAGCTCGTCGATCAGGTGATCAAGGTAAACGACGCCGAGGCGCTTGAGGGTGTGCGCACGCTGGCCTCCCATGAAGGGGTGATCGCCGGCAGCTCGTCAGGCGCGGCTTTCGCCGCGGCGCAAAAACTCATCGCCTCCGGGGCGCGCGGCAGGATCGTCGTGATCTTCCCCGACCGCGGGGACCGCTATTTCTCAAAGCAGATCTTCGGCTGAGGAGCTTTGAGGCCGGAACTGAGCTCTCAGTTCCGGCCTTGCTGTCTTTAAGAGCTTGCAGGCATGTCCCATCAGCACAGAGCCGCGGTGACAGAATCGAAACTTGGGTAAAATAAGCCTATACCTAACTATTTTTACATTGATATTTTGCCGTATAAACCAAATTCAGCTGTTTTATTAGATGTATTCGTGATATAATTGAAAAGTGAAAAACTGACAGAATGAACTATACTCAATAAAGGAATGAAATAGCTGAAATTGACTACATAAAAAAAGTGGCTCTGTCACTTTTTACGTGT
>DKSD01000020.1 GCA_002473165.1 Succinatimonas sp. UBA7265 | reverse complement strand
ACTGTTTCCACTTCATTCCGTCTGTTTCAAAAGAAATTTGCTGTTATTACAATATTCCAAATACTGAAATTCAAAAGTCAAGCACTATTACATGCGTTCGCGCTGGCAATAAGGCAGTATCTAATTGAATTAGCTTTATAATAAGTCAGTAAAACGACATAAGGGATTTAAACAGGCGTGGCGGATGGGGTGAGATTCGAACTCACGGAAGGCGAAGCCTTCGACGGTTTTCAAGACCGTTGCATTAGACCGCTCTGCCACCCATCCGGGAAAACGGGAGCTATTATAGATGAGTTTTACTTTTAAAGAAAGAAAAATCTCCACAGATGCCGAAGGTTTCCTCAGCGATCGCAATGAGTGGAGCGAAGAACTGATGCGTTACATGGCGCAAAAGGACGGGCTGCAGTTAACCCAGGCGCATCTGCTGGTGATCAGGACGGTGCGCGAGTATTACGAGGAATACGCCACGACACCGGCCATGCGCATGCTCATCGCCATCCTCAAGAAGAAAGGGCATCCCGAACTGGCATCGTCAATGGAACTTGCCAAACTGTTCCCTCAGGGCGCGGCAAAAAGCGCGGCGCGCTACGCGGGGCTGCCAAAACCCGTCAAGTGCATCTGAGAAAACAAAAAAGCCCCGGCCGAATTTCTGGCCGGGGCTTTTGTCAGTAAAACCTGTTATGCCTGAGCCTGGGCGGCTTCCTTGAGTTTGAAGAACGACAGTCTCTCGCGGAGTTCCGTGGTCGCACTGTGCAGTCCCTCAAGCTCGCTGTAGACCTGCTTGGTGTTGTCGGAGACTTCCTTGTTCTTCGAGGTCACACCCTGCATGTTCGTGGAGATCTCTGACGTTGCGGTGGTCTGTTCCTCCGCAGCGGTGGCGATCTGGGTGATCTGGGTGTTCGTCTCGTTGACGTGGGTCGTAATGTCGTTGAGGATGTTCTCAACGTCAGAGGCCTGATCGGCAAGCTGGTTCATCTCAGTCAGGCTTTGAGTCATGGACTCATTGGCGCTGTGGGCGCCTTCCTGAACCTGCTGCACCATGCGGGTGATTTCCTGAGTGGATTTCGAGGAGCGGGAGGCCAGGGCGCGGACTTCGTCAGCCACAACGGCGAATCCCTTGCCGGCTTCGCCGGCGCGCGCGGCTTCGATGGCGGCGTTCAGAGCCAGCAGGTTAGTCTGGTTGGCGATCTCGTCAATGGTCTGAATAATGGTGCCGATCTTCTCGGAATGCTGGGACAGCGCATTGATGCTGGCGGCGTTCTGCTTGGATTTCTCAACCTGGTTGCGGATGGATTCCACAGTGCTGCGCAGCACTTCAACGCCTTTGTCCACGGTCTGGCTGGAAGTGGCGGCGCTCTTGGCGGCGCCTTCGCAGTTCTTGGCGATGTCTCCGGTGGTGGACACCATCTCATCGGAAGCCGCCGACACAGTGACGGATTGGTTTTCCGCCTGCTCTATGGACTCGGAAATCGTGTTCATGTTGCTGCGCACGGTTTCGAGGGCATCCTCAATCTGATGGCTCTCGTTGATCACCATGGCAATGGAATCGTTCAAGGCGTTGCGGGTGTCGGAAAGCGCCTTAGTGCACTGGCCGAACTCGTCGGTGGAGGAAACTTTAAGCCTGGCGGTGAAATCGCCCTTGGAGATCTGGCGCAGGTTTCTCATGATGTAATCAAGCCTGTCATGGACGTAATGGATCATCGCATAGGAGATGATGATGCTCAGCAGCAGGCCAATCAGCGTGACGGCACCGATCAAATAGATCGGCGCTTTTGAGGAGGTCTGCTCGGTAAGCCCGATGCTCACCGTCACCTGTTCATCGATCAGTGCTTTGTAAAAACTCAAAGCGGTTTTGACAGCCGGCATGCCGATCTCGAGGTATTTGTCGAGGGCTTCCTCGTTCTTGCCGGCGCGGATCAGCGGATCGATTTGGCTTGAATAGGTGGAAACGAACTCAGCGACGGATTTCTTGACGCTGAGGATGTTGGCTTTGTATTTAGGGGAGGAGGGCATGTCACCGATGACGTTCTCGTTCATCACCGAGGAGATCTCATTGATCTTCTGGAAGTCGCCGAGCAGCGCGTCGGCGTGCTGCGCAGGATTGGTGTGATCCGCGCCGGCCCTTAAGTAGTTTAAAACATCCTGGTTGGCCGTTTCGAGCTGATTCTGGGTGTTCATGACACGGGTGTAGGATTTGCCCAGCACCCTGAAGACGTTCCAGGCGGTGTTGGACGTCGTGTAGTTCATGTTCACCGCGATGCCTGCAACCACGGCAAGCAGCACCATGATTGCGCCGAAGCTCAGCATGAGTTTGGTTCTTATGCTTAGATTTTTAAACATTTATTCCTCGGTTAATTGATTCATCTGAAAGACTTGCTGTCCTGACCGAGATTATAGGAAAACAGATCGGAAGTTTTTGAAGATAAATTAGCGGAATGTGATCAGAGGCTTAAGTTGGAAGAGGCTTTTTGTCTGAGATCACACTCGTAGGACAAGTTACGCAAAAAAGACAACTAAGTGCGCTTTTTGAATGGCAGCCTGCTGTAACGGACAAAAAGGGGGGACAGAGGCATTTTACGGAGCCGCGTCAGGCCTCAGGCACGAACCATTCCTCGTTTTTGGCGCGGATGGCGCGATAGGTCATGGCGATCTCATAGAGGTGATCGTGCAGGCTGGCCATGGCTTCATCGACCTTTCCGGCAGTCATCAAATCGAAGATCTGCTGGTGCTCGCCGACGATGTTCTCAATGCGCGACACGCCTTTGGTTGAAAGGTAGCGAATGCGATCGAGGTTGGCTTTGATGTCGTCTATGACTTCCCAGGCGAGTTTTGTCCCGGAGAGTTTGCAGAGGATCTGGTGGAATTCGTTATCCTGTTTTAAAAAGAGCGCATCCGGATCGGCAACCGTGCTGTCGTGTGTAAGCTCATGCTGCTGCCTGAGATTGTCCTCAAGCTCGGCCACGATCTTTTTCGTGTCGGCGTCCGGGGTGAGCATGCCGCGCTGCAGCGCCGCCTTTTCTATTGAAGAGCGCACAAAACAGGTTTCCATTATGTTGCGCCCGGAGATGCGGGTTACGAAAGAACCTTTTTGCGGATAGACTTCGATAAGCCCCTGTCGTTTGAGCCGGAAGATGGCCTCGCGCACCGGCTGGCGCGACACGCTGAACTGCGCTGAGAGATCGTTTTCCGACAGCCTCGTTCCCGGCTTGATGGTCAGCTCGGTGATGTGATGGCGCAGAAACGCATAGATCTGCTGCGAAACAGGCAGATTATTTTGCAGCCTGAAGGCCGGAAGCACAGGTGAGTCCATGACAGTGACACAGTTGTTAAATCTTGTTTACTAGTATACAACTATAACGCTGTATGGAACTTTTGCGGATTTTCTCTCCCTGAAAATTTTGATCCAGGTCTAAAAAATGCCAAACCGCGCCAAGGGACGCGGTTTAAAAGGCAAAGATCTGTCAGATCTTTTTGGCAAGCTCGGCGGCGCGGCCGGTGTAGGTTGCCGGAGTGAGCTTGCGCAGCTGCGCTTTGGCCTCATCAGGGATCTCCAGCGTTTCAAGGAAATCTTCCATGATCTGCCTGGTGACCTTGCGGCCGCGGGTGAGCGCCTTGAGCTTTTCGTACGGGTTGGCGATGCCGTAGCGGCGCATCACGGTCTGGAAAGGCTCGGCGAGCACTTCCCAGTTGTCATCAAGTTCTGCGGCGGTGTGCTCGGGGTTGGCCTGCAGCTTGCCTATACCCTTTAAAGTGGACTTCCAGGCGATCAGGCTGTAGCCGAAGGCGACGCCTAAGTTGCGCAGCACCGTGGAATCGGTGAGATCGCGCTGGAAGCGCGAGATCGGCAGCTTGTTGCCTAAATGGGTGAACAGGGCGTTGGCGATCCCCAGGTTGCCCTCGGAGTTTTCAAAGTCTATGGGGTTGACCTTGTGCGGCATGGTTGAAGAGCCGATCTCGCCTGCCACGGTCTTCTGGGTGAACGTGCCGTAGGAGATGTAGCCCCAGATGTCGCGGTCAAAGTCGATGAGCACAGTGTTGAAGCGATCAACCGCCGCAAATATCTCAGCCATGTAGTCATGGGACTCGATCTGCGTGGTGTACGGGTTCATCTCCAGTCCGAGATCCTGCTCGAATTTGCGGGCAAACTCCGGCCAGTCAACATCAGGGTAGGCCACGGTGTGTGCGTTCCAGTTGCCCACGGCGCCGTTCATCTTGCCTAAGATGGCAACGCGCGCCGTCTCCTCGCGCTGGCGCTTTAAGCGGAAGGCAAATGTCGCCATCTCCTTGCCGATGGTGGTAGGAGAGGCGGGCTGCCCGTGGGTGCGGGCTAAAAGCGGGATGTCGGCGTATTTGTGCGCCAGCTCGGTGACCTTCGCTATGAGCTCGTCCATGACCGGGAGGATCACGCTTTCACGCGCGTGCTTGAGCATCAGCGCGTGGGAGTTGTTGTTGATGTCCTCTGAGGTGCAGGCAAAATGGATGAATTCTTTGACCTGGCTGATCTCGGCGTTGCCTTTGGTCTTGTCTTTTAAGAAATATTCGACGGCTTTCACGTCATGGTTGGTCACGGCCTCGCGCTTTTTGATGTCACGGGCGTCGTCTTCGGAAAAGCCGGCGATCAGGCTGTCGATGTATTTGACGGTTTCGGGGGAGAATTCAGGAACCTCTTTGATCTGCGGGCAGTCCGCCAGGTGTTTGAGCCAGGTCAGTTCCACCTGCACGCGGAAGCGCATCAGCCCGTACTCTGAGAAGATCGGGCGGAGTTCCTCAGTTTTTGAGGCGTAACGGCCGTCAAGCGGCGAGACCGCGGTAAGCGATGATAATTCCATGAATGCTCCGAAAGTTGTCAAAAAAAGCGGTCAGATATGAGACTGCGCGCATTGTACAATGGCGCGCCTTCTGAAAACCAAAAAACGGCGCTTGCCGCCTAACTGGCGCCACAGTACCACGGCACGGATGGCCGCCAGCAGCAGCGCGCGGATCTTCTCCTGGTTTTCCGGGATCCTCAGGCAGGCCTCCTGTCCGCAGATCATCAGCTTGGCGAAGTTGGGCGAGATGATGGACTGGTAGGTGTCGGCAAAGCTCTTTACATATTCCTGTTTGAGCACGGATGAGGGCGAGCCGTCCAGAAAATCCGGCTCTTTTGCCAGAATGTCGTCGCGCAATGAGTCGATTTTGGCGCCCAGCGCGTCGTAGATCTTGCCCGAACGCTCCAGCGTCACGTCAAGCTCCATGACTTTCAAGGCCGTCTTCGTGACTTCGATGACGCCCAGATCGCGCATTTCGGCGCGCCCGAAGGCGGCGACTATCTGGGAGAAACCGTTCTTTATCCGCTCGGGCGGATAGACATCCTCGGCCGTGTCCGGATCGGTGACCAAAAGCGCGCGGATCACCGCGGCGCCGGCCTCCTCGTCCATGTAACCTGTGGAAGCGATGCGCTGGATCTGTGTGCAGCTCTGAAAGAGCGCGGCCAGCGCCAGGGTTTCGTCCTCAGTGTCTTTCTCTGCCATTTAATCTCCAAAGGCGGCCGCGCCGCCGTGTTTTTGACTATTTTATTGCTTTCTCGATGACGGCGCCGCCCAGGCAGACCTCGCCCGAGTAAAAAACCGCTGACTGGCCGGGGGCCACCGCGGCGACCGGTTTTTCAAAGAGAACTTCTATATGTTTTTCATCAATTCTGTTCAGAGTGCAAGGAATATCGGGCTGGCGGTAGCGGATCTTGCAGCTGCAAGAGAAACCGGGCAGCTGCGGAGCGCCGGCGATCCAGCTCTCATTGATGGCGATGAGACCTTTGGCAAACAGCGCGGGATTGTCATGCCCCTCGGCGACGATGAGCGCGTTGTGCGCGATGTCTTTGTCAACGACGTACCAAGGGGTGCCGCTGTCGTCCTTTCTGCCGCCGATGCGCAGCCCGCGGCGCTGGCCGATGGTGCAGTACATCAGCCCGTCATGCTCGCCTATCACCTCGCCGTCCGTCGTGATGATGGGACCGGGTTTGGCAGGCAGGTAGCGGGAGAGGAACTCATGAAAGCGGCGCTCCCCGATAAAGCAAATGCCAGTCGAATCCTTTTTGGAGGCGGTTGAGAGCCCCCGTCTGGCGGCCATGGCGCGCACGGTGGGCTTTTCAAGATCCCCCACGGGGAAGAGCACGCTCGGCAGCACCCTGCCGTCTATGGCGTGCAGGAAATAGCTCTGATCTTTGTTTTGATCGCTGCCGCGCAGCAGCAGGGCCGGTTCCGGGCCGAAACTGCGGCGGCAGTAATGCCCGGTTGCGATGCAGTCGGCCTTGAGCACCTGAGTGGCGTAATCCATGAAGGCCTTGAACTTGATCTCCTTGTTGCACAGGATGTCAGGGTTAGGCGTGCGGCCTGCCTGGTACTCGGAGAGGAAGATTTCAAAGACGCGATCCCAGTATTCGGCGGCGAAATTTATGGTCTTAAGCTCGATCCCCAATTTGTCGCACACTGCCTGGGCGTCCTTGCGATCCTCAGCTGCCGAGCAGTAGGTGTCGGTGTCGTCCTCCTCCCAGTTCTTCATAAACAGAGCGGTGACGTTAAGGCCGTGCTCTTTAAGCAGCGCGGCTGAAAGCGAGGAGTCGACGCCGCCTGAGAGCCCGACGACGACGTTTTTGCCGCGCAGTTCCTCCCAGGGAATGTCGGGATCTATGTTTCCGATCATGGCAGCACCGTGTGAATTATCGAGAGCGGATACCGTGCGCCTTTGAAATAGTCATCCATGCATAAGCCCACCAGGCGGGTGCGCCAGAGATCTTTTTTGGCGTAGATCTCCTCGCGGGTGTACCAGGCGACGCTGAGGATCTCGTGATCGGGGTCTGCGGCAAGCAGACGCTCGGGGATCTCCTTTAAACGCGCCTCAAAACAGAAGCGCTCTATGGTCTCGTAATCCTTGACGTAGTCGTAGATGCCGGTGAGCGAGAGCAGTTCGACCTCACAGCCGGTCTCCTCGCGGCCTTCGCGCACTGCCGCGTCCAGAATGCTTTCTTTGGCCTCGATATGGCCTGAAGGCATGCCGAAGACCCGGCGGTTGCCCTGATCCTCGTTGAGCTCTTCAACCATCAGGAATTTTCCCTGATGCTCGATGATGAGGGCTACGGTTGAATTGGGTTTGAATCTTGCTGCCATATTAAAGATGTTCTCCGTGACCGCTAGATTTTAACAGATCACAGCCTGGGCGCTATGGCGCGCGCAGGTGCACAACCGCTGATCGCATTGCGTTTTTTTAAAAGGGGGAAAAAGAGAGGAAGTGGTGCGCCCTAATAGACTCGAACTATCGACCCCTACCGTGTGAAGGTAATGCTCTAACCAACTGAGCTAAGGGCGCATCGTGAAAACGAGCGCCATTATAGCCAATGATCACTCGCTTGTACAGATTTTTTTTAACTTTCGGAAAACAAAATAAAATCAACAAAATCCGCGCCGGCGCTTTTGGTGCGCGTCCGGAGTTTTTGCCGCTGCCGCCGCGCCTTGTTAAACTGTCCGCAGCTTTTTTAGGAGAATTTTCATGTTCAAGAGCAAAGTTTCCGTGCCCGCCGAGGGCAGCGCCATCAGCGCCGACGCGCAGGGGCGTCTCAGCGTCCCGGACAACCCGATCATCCCTTTTATCCGCGGCGACGGCATCGGCGCGGACATCACCCCGGTGATGCGCAAAGTCACTGACGCGGCGGTGGCAAAAGCCTACGGCGGCAAACGCCGCCTGAGCTGGATGGAGATCTACGCCGGCGGCCGCAGCGTTGAAACCTACGGCGAGGGCCAATGGCTCCCCGAGGAGACCTTTGATTTCATCCGCAAATACCATGTGGCTATCAAGGGGCCGCTGACCACGCCGGTGGGTGGCGGCATCCGCTCGCTGAACGTGGCGCTGCGCCAGACTCTCGATCTCTATGTCTGCCTGCGCCCGGTGCGCTATTTCCAAGGTGTGCCCAGCCCGGTGAAACACCCTGAGCTCATCGATGCGGTGATCTTCCGCGAAAACGCCGAGGATATTTACGCCGGCATCGAGTGGGAAGCCGATTCCGCGGGCGCCAAAAAGCTTATCTCCTTCCTGCAAGATGACATGGGCGTCAAAAAGATCCGTTTCCCTGAGCACTGCGGTATCGGCGTCAAGCCCATGAGTTTGCAGGGCACGCAGCGCCTGATCCGCGCAGCGCTCAATTACGCAGTCGATCACGACCGCAAGTCGGTGACGATCGTCCACAAGGGCAATATCATGAAGTTCACCGAAGGCGGCTTTAAAAAATGGGGCTATGAACTGGCTGAGAAAGAATTTGGAGCAAGGCGTGATGAACAGACTGGAGTCATCTCCTTTAAGAACCCCAGGACCGGGCGGAAGATCATCGTCAAGGACTGCATTGCCGACGCTTTCCTGCAAAACATCCTGCTTTATCCTTCAGACTATGACGTGGTCGCGGCCATGAACCTCAACGGCGATTACATCTCCGATGCTATGGCCGCCCAGGTAGGCGGGATAGGGATCGCCCCGGGCGCCAACATCGGCACGCAGTGCGCGATCTTTGAGGCCACGCACGGCACAGCCCCGACGATCGCCGGCACCGGCAAGGCCAATCCGGGCTCGATCATCCTCTCGGCGGCGCTGATGTTGCGCCATTTAGGCTGGGACGAGGCTGCGGATCTCATAGAGTCGGGCATGGAAAAGGCCATAGCGGCCAAACATGTGACCTCCGATTTCGCCGCGGCCATGGAAGGCGCGGTGCAGGTTACGACCGCTCAGTTTGGCGATGAGATCATCGCGCGCCTGTAAAGATTTTTTAAAGATGAGAGCCCGCCGCCAGGCGGGTTTTTTATGCAATTTTTAGATAATTCAGATAAAAAACAGGCGCCGCATCGCGACGCCCGCAATCACACTGCATTCAATTCAGGATGGTTGTAAAAGGAGAAAACGCCCATCCGAGTTAGTTATAGCTAACTAACAAAATAAAGTGTAAAACGCTCTGCCGGGGCTGTCAAGAGGCAAAACAAAAGCCGCAGCAAGCTGCGGCAGAACGGTAAATCCCGCGCTTTAGCGAGAACGGAAAGTGATGCGGCCCTTGGTCAGATCGTAGGGTGTGATCTGCACGGTGACCTTGTCACCGGTGAGGATCCTGATGTAATTCTTGCGCATTTTGCCGGAGATGTGAGCCATCACGACATGGCCGTTATCCAGCTGCACTCTGAACATGGTATTCGGCAGGGTCTCAAGCACCACGCCCTGCATTTCAATGCTTTCTTCTTTCGCCATAAATCTATGTTGCTGACACGGGCCTGCGGCCCTTAAAAAACCTCAGGCATTATACAACAATTAAGATTGAGCCACCGTTTGGGCTGCAATGCGGGAACGCGAAAATTCTGCGATGCCAAAAATTTTAATTTAGTTGATCTATTTAAATAAAATTTTGAAAACAGGCCTTAATTGATAATTTCTGACTTCAAAGGCAATGTGTATAACGATCTGTGTCAGAATGAGTGCGAATTCTTCCGGGGCGGCGCAAGACACATACAGGAATAAAAAAGCCGCACGGAGCGCGGAAAGATGATAAGGAGCGGGGAATGTCTCTTGCAAAAGTCGTGGTCACAGGTTACGGGATCGTTTCACCCATCGGCATCGGACGCGATGCGGTGGTGAAAGCGCTGCGTGCAGGGCGCAGCGGGATCGTCGCCGCGCCCGAGTATGCCGCAAAGGGCATGCGCTCGCAGGTCGCGGGCCTGGTGAGCGGGCTTGATTTTAAGGCGCTCATCGACCGCAAGATGCTCCGTTTCATGGGCAAGGCGGCCGCTTTTGGCTGCATCGCCATGCAGGAGGCTATCGCCGCCTCGGGGCTGCCTCCTGAAATGGTCTCCAATGACCGCACCGGGCTCATCATGAGCTCAGGCGGCGGCGATACCGCAGCCACCGTGGAGGCGGCCGACAATTTAAGGGAAAAGGGGATCAGGCGCGTCGGGCCGTATGCCGTGCCCAAGGCGATGTGCTCAACCGTATCCGCGTGCCTGTCCGTGGCCTTTAAGATCCGCGGCGCCTCTTTCTCCGTGGCCTCGGCCTGCTCGACTTCCGTGCACAGCATCGAGCGCGCCTGCGATGAGATCGCCTTGGGGCGCCACGACGTGATGTTCGCAGGCGGCGCGGAAATGGCCGACTGGACGCTCGCCTGCCTTTTTGACGGCATGGGCGCTCTGTCAAAGGCTTACAACGACACCCCCGCGCGCGCCTCCAGACCTTATGATGCCGATCGCGACGGCTTCGTCGAGGGCGAAGGCGGCGGCGTTTTGGTGCTTGAGTCCGAGGAGCACGCCAAAAAGCGCGGGGCGCATATCATCGCCGAGATCGCGGGCTTTGGCCAGACCTCAGACGGCGAGGACATGGTCGTTCCCTCAGGCGAAGGCGCGGCGCGCTGCATGAGGCAGGCGCTGGCGACGGTCCCAGAGACTGTCGATTACATCAACACCCACGGCACGTCGACTAAACTTGGCGACATCAAAGAACTCGAGGCGATCCGCGAGGTGTTCGGCGAGAGGGTTCCGCCGCTGTCCTCGACAAAATCCATGACCGGGCACGCGCTGGGCGCGGCCGGCGTCAATGAGGCGATCTTCTGTCTCATGATGATGGAGGAGGGCTTTATCGCCCCGTCCATCAATATCGACAATCTCGACGAGCACTGCGCGGGCTTTGACATCGTGGCCAACGAGGCGCGCAGCGCCGAGGTGAACACCGTGCTCTCCAACAGCTTCGGCTTTGGCGGCACGAACGCCTCGATCGTGCTGAGGAAATACCATGGCTGAGAAACTGCTGCGCCTTGACAAAGCCGTGGCGCACACCTTTGATCTCAGCCGCTCCGAGGCCGCGCGGATCATCAGGGAAGGCCTGGTAGAGGCCGGCGGCGAGGTGATCTCAGATCCTGCGGCCAAGGTGGCCATGGATGCCGTGCTCTCCCTGGACGGCAACGAGGGCAGCGCCTCTGAGGCCTTTGCCCCGAGGATCTTCATGCTCAACAAGCCCGCGGGCATGGTCTGCGCTGATCGCGACAGCAGCCATCCGCTCGTGCTCTCGCTGTTCTCATCCGAGGTGCGCTGCGAGACGCTGCACTGCGTCGGCAGGCTGGACGCCGATACCACGGGGCTGCTGCTTGTCACTGATGACGGGCTCTACAGCCACAATGTCACCTCGCCAAAAAAAGGCGTCGTGAAAGTCTACGAGGCGCAGGTTTTAAAAGATCTCAGGGAGGCGGATGTCGCGGCCTTTGCCAGAGGGCTTAAGCACCCTGAGGAGCAGGAGCGCTACCGCAGCGCCGTTTTGCAGATAACAGGGCCGCGCACCGCTTTGGTCAGCGTCACGGAAGGGCGCTTCCACGAGGTCAAGCGCCTGTTTGAATGCACAGACAATGAAGTCGTTGCGCTCAAAAGGCTTAAGATCGGCACCCTGGAACTCGATCCTGAGCTTGATGAAGGCGCATACCGGCTTTTAAGCCCTGCCGAGGCGCAGCTCGTGTTCAGCGCTTGCTGAGTCACTCTTCGGCAAAACCGTTTTTGGCCGATTCAAAAATTACCAGCGTCTGGCGAAACAGGCCTATCAGCTCGAGCATCGTGATCTTAAGCTGCGCTTCGCTTTCATCCTTTCCCTCCTCAAACTGCGCTTTGGCCGCGCTATCAATGAGCGCGGAGAATTGCGCGCGCGACTGCTCAAACTGCTGCATATGGTCCTGGCTGCCAAAGGCAAAGCAGTGCAGCGCGTGCTCAAAGGCGAGCTCGCATTTGTCAGAGAGCTGCAAAGCCAGGCTGCGGCTTTGCGCGAGCCTCTCCCCGGAGACGGCGGCGCTAAGCTGCTCTGAGCGCTTTTGGATGTTGAAGACGATGGAGGAGAACTCGCTGAGCCTTGCCGTGCACAGCAGGCACAGCGACAGCCGGTGGCGCTGGGCGCTGCTGTCGCAGGGTATGGCCGCCAGATAGCCTGAGATGCGTTGTGCCAGATAGCGCACGCGCTCCCTTAAGGTCTTGCTGCTCTCCCCGTTGAGCGCTTTGGCATTTAACACGCAGCGCACGTTTACGAACATTTTCGCGGTGAAATCGCCGAGCCTTAAGAGCTCGCGGGTGGAGTTGATCAGCGCCAGTTCCGGATCCATGTAGGCTGAGACATCCAAATGCCGCGGCTCGTCGGGCGACTGCGGCTGGGAGAGTTTTGGCAGCGCCAGGTAGAGCAGGCGCTCGGCCGTCCTCACACATGGCAGCATCGTGACGCAGACCATCAGGTTAAAGCCGACGTGGAACCAAATCACGAAGTCACCTGCGGGCAGGGTGTGTTGCTGCAATTTGGCCAGAAAAGGCATGCAGGCTAAGCAGAGGCAGGCGATGATCATTTTGAAAGCCGTGTTGCCTAACATGACGCGCCTGGCGTCAAGCCCCTGCTTTAAGGCGCCTAAGATCTCCAGCACGCACGAGCCCAGGTTGGCGCCGATGACCACGGAGACGGCGCAGCCCTGGTCTATGGTTCCGGTCGCGGCAATGAGCGAGGTCAAAAGCACGGCGGCCAGCGAGGAAAAGCACAGGATCGAAAGCGCCGCGCCCAGGATCAGGGAGAAGGCGATCTCGCCTGCCAGGGAATTGAGCAGGACAGAGGTGATCTCCGAGTGCAGCGCCGGGGACGCTGCCTGAACGATCATCTGCAACGCCAGCAAAATCAGCCCCAGTCCTAAGACTATGCCGCCTGAGTGCTTAAGCCTGGGCCGCTGCGACGAGCTTAAGTAAAAGAAGGCCCCCAGCGAGAGCAGAAAAGGGCAGAGCAGCGAGAGATCAAACGTAAGGATGCGGGCGGTGAGCGCCGTGCCCAGATCGGCGCCTAACATGATCGTAAGGGCGGTGCTCAGCGAGAGCAGGTTCTTTTTGAGGAAAGAGGAGACCAAAAGCGAGGCCGCGGTGCTGCTTTGCAGCAGCATGGTCGCGGCGACGCCTGATAAAAAAGCGCGCGGCGGTGAGATGAGCGAGTGCGAGAACACTCGGGAGATGGATGAGGCAAACAGCCTGAGCACCGAGGTCTTCGTAAGGTTTACGCCGAATGCCAGCAGCGCCACGGCCGCCAGCAGGCTGAGGATCAGATGCATGCGCGCCCCCGCTCTGACGTGAGTACAGGGCGATTATAACAAGCGGTTTTAAGGCGGTATTTTTTGCCCTGCCAAAGTGCGCCGCCGCTCGCAAACGGAACGCGCTGTTTTGCTTTCCTGAAAATCGCGGCCAAAGCCCGTTCAGGGGAAGTTTAGCTTTGGTTCCAGACCCCGAAATGCTCCATGGAAAATTCCACGCGCTCGGGCACGGTAAGGCGCTGGCGTTTGGTCAGGCCTTCGATAAGCCTAAGCCTCGGCAGCAGGCCGGCGTTGTTGCAGATCTGGATGGCAAGGCCCGGACGGGCGTTGAGTTCGAGCAGCATCGGGCCTTTGTCGCGATCGAGCACGATGTCGGTGCCGATGTAGCCCAGGCCTGACATCTCATAGCAGGAGGCGGCCAGTTCCAAAACCTGGCGCCAGTGGGGGACGGTGAGCTCTGAGAGCCTGCGATCGGTGTCCGGGTGGAACTCTATGGGCTGGTTGAACTGCACGGCGCGCACGGCGCGGCCGGTGCGCACGCAGATCCCCACGCCCACCGCGCCCTGGTGCAGGTTGGCTTTGCCGTCGGAGGCCAGCGTGGACAGGCGCATCATGCACATCACCGGAAAGCCTTGGAACACGATGACGCGGGTGTCCGGGACGCCGTCATAGCTGAAACCGGAGAACACGTTGTCAAAGTGGATGAGCTCTTCGATGAGGGCGATGTCCTGGCGCCCGCCCAGCGAGAACAGCCCGGCGAGGATGTTCGTGAGGTGGCGGCGCAGATCGTGGTTGTTGATCTCCTCGCCCGATGATTTTATGAAGTGGCCGTTTTGGGCGTTGCGATCCTTGATGACGAGAATGCCTTTGCCGCCTGAGCCCTGAGCAGGCTTGATACAGAATTCGCTGTGATCGCCAATGATGTCAAGGACATTTTGAATGTCGTGCTGATCCTGCACGCTGCCTATAAGTTTCGGCGTGTTCACATGGTGCGAAACGGCGATGCCCTTGGTTTTGAGCTTGTTGTCGACCAAAGGGTACAGCGAGCGGCGGTTGTAGCGGCTTATGTAGTTGATGTTGCGCTGGTTCATTCCCATGATGCCGTCGCGGCCCATCTCAAGGGGATTGGCGTAGCGCTTTAAAAACGCCGGTTTGCCAAAATGCAGCATGATCAGTCCTCTTTGCCGCCTGCGTCAGCGCCCTTGGCTTTTTTCAGTTCGTCCTGCGCCTGGTGTTTCCATTTGCGGTAGACGTTGTGGGGATCGCCGTGCAGTTCTTTGAGCTCGCCGCGCAGCCGCTCGGATTCCTGCACCTGCTGATCGCCGTTGGGATACTTGCGGATCTGGCTTGCCAAAGGCTTAAAGCGCTTGAGCTCCGTAAGCCTGAAGCCGGTGTAGTTGCCCATGATCATCACGAGCGAGAGGATGATGAACTGGATGCCGATGAAGTTGAACGTCAGGTGCTGCACGATGCCGCTGCTCATCGCAAGATAGGCGCACACGGCCACGAACAGCGAGCCGCCGCCCTGCTTTAAGACCTCGTGGTAGCCTTCCTCTTCCCAGAGGATCGACATTCTCTCGATGGTCCACGACAAAATGATCATCGGGAAGAACGCGACTTTCAGGCCTTCGGTGAGGCCGAATTTGTAGGAGAGCACCGAGAGCGATCCGATGATCCCGATGACGACGATGATCACCGCAGAGATCCTGGCCACGAGCAGCAAATTGAGGTGGGAGAGCCAGGAGCGCACGACCAGGCCGACGCCGACGATCGCCACGAAGCCGATGAGGCCGACGACGAGGTTCGTCTGCAGGAAGGCCATGGCGATGAGCACCGGCATGAACGTGCCGGAAGTCTTGACGCCGACGATGATGCGCAGGAAAACCACTATGAGAACGCCAACGGTGAGCAGCAGGATGTTCTTGAACATGGACTGTTCCTCGACAGGCAGCGCCTCGATGGACAGCGAGACCATTTCGCCGCCGGCGGCCTTGTCAACACCGGCCTTGAGTTTGCCGGCCTCGATGGCGCTGATGCGGTGGCGGAGCATCGAGAAGCTCACCCTGGCCGCTTTGCCGCCGGTGAGGTTTAACAGCGGGTTGCCGTTGTCCGTCCAGATGAGCTGGTTTTCGCGCATGCCCGATGTGCCGTCCTCGGGGTTGAAGATCTGGTAGCGGGGGCCGGAGAACACGGCAACGCGGCTTTCAAGCTGGCGGTTGCGGCGGCCGTTTTCCAGCGTGACGATGCCGATTTCACGGGCCTGGATGCCCGCGGCGCGCAGCGCCCTGACGATGATCCCCGAACGCGAGTACTGCTTTAGCAAAAGCGAGATCGACTCGCTGTCCTTTGAGTTGCGCAGCTCTTTGATTATCTGCGCCGTGAAAGAGAAAGGATCGGCAGAGCGCGATCCGGCCTTGTCGGCAAGCTCGGCAATGGCCGTGCCGTAAGGCTCAGGCTCGGCGTTTTCCGAAAGCGGCGGAATGCGCATAGAAGAGGAGGATGAGTCCTCATCTATGAGGAAATCCGCGCGGTAGTAGAGCACCTGCTCGCCGCTGACGCTGCGCTTTGTCCACTCCACGTAATTGCTGCCGTGGCGCGTTAAGTAGTCCACGCCATAACCTAAGCTTGAAGTGTCCTGGCGCACCTGCAACAGCCCCGGCTGCACGGCCGGCATGGCAAAGTTCACCGCCACCGGGCCGTCGCCTGAGGGGCGGAACTCGATCTTGGCCTCAACGCTCCACAGCGTGCGCGCCTGACCTGGCAGGAACGGCACTTCAAAAGTGAGGTGCTGGTAGACCATGAGCAGGATACCCGCCACAAACAAAATGGCGGTTACAAAATAGAAAACTCCGCGGGATACCATGTGTCAGTCCTCCGCCTCTTTCGGCTCTGCATCCTTTTCAGGCTTTGCAGCCTGCTCATTTGGGGATGCGGCTTTGTCCTCATCGCCTGGCGCGGGGATCGCGGCTTTGCTGCCTGAAGGCGCGGCGCCTTCCTTACCATGCGCTCCTTCCCTGGCGCGCCTTGCCTGTTCGTCCTCAGGCAGCGGCAGCCCGGCGTCCGTGAAGCGCTGCATGTACTCATCGCGCAGCGCCCGCTGCGTGACTTCAGGCAGGGCCTCAGGGGCGCTCGTGCCGAGGTTCGTGCCGTAATCGCTGTCAGGAGTTGCGATCTGGCCGCCTTCGAGGAGTTTCTGGCGCTCGTCGTACTCCTTGTTAGGATCGACGCCGTTGCGCTGCAGCAGCACGAAGAGATCGCGGTTTATGAGCACGAGGCCGTCAGGATCGGCGCGCTGCTGCACGTAATTGCGCGACACGTCGACGGCGGCGATGTCAGTGAGCAGCGAGCGGCCCAGCAGCATGGGGAAGTCCATGCGGGTGCGGTCCTGGAGGTTGAATTCGGTGTAAGCCGAATAGGAGCCTATCTTGATATTAAGCCCCACGACGAGGCGGTAGCTGAAATCATCGGAGGAGGACTGGCGCACCCTGGTGGTACGCAGGAACGGCGCCTCGCAGTCGATAGCGCGGCCGTTGGCCTCAATGGTAAAGCGGACCATCTTCACGCCGTTGCTTTCAAAGCGGCTGATGTTCGTGGCGGTGATAGACGACACGGAAGCGCCGGTGTCGACGCGGGCTGCGAGCGTGGCGTTGGCCTGTTGGACGTAGACATATTCCTCGCCGCCGAAGATCATCTTGCCGTCAGGGGTCTCGAGATCGTAGTTGCGCGGCTCGGCTGCGGCTTTGAGCAGTTCCTTTGAGGCAGGCTGATCGCCGGTGCCGGCTTTGATGATCGCAGAACTCGTGTCCAAAACCGACTGGTTCTGGCGGCGCAGCGCCTTGAGTTCATCAAGCAGCTGGCGGTTTTGCTTGCGGTTCTCGCCTGACAGAGCCTGCAGATCGGATTTGAGTCTGCTGATTTCAGCGCGCTGGGAACTCAGTTCCCCGTTGATGCTGTCCATAGTGCCTTTTACCTGAAGCAGCTTGTCGCCGACGTCTTCGGCGGCGGCGCTCAGGCTTAAAGTCGCCGCGGCCGCGGCCAAAAGGATCGTTGCACGAATCATATTTTTTGTGGGGTCCGTCAAAAATTTGCATAAGAATAGCACAAAAAAGCCTGCCCGCTTAAGTTTAACAACTTAATAAATCATTATAAAAACAATGTATTAACTAAGGAATTGCCGTGAAATGGCAGGGAACTGTCAGGAAATTTTGAAAATAATGCCCGTTATTTTGCCGGCCGGACGTCCTGCCTGAAATGAGCCTAAACCCGGGTAAAAAATGAAAAGAACTTTGATAAACCTGATTTTCACATTACTTTTGGGTTTGCGGCGGCTATAATGAATGACATGGAGCAGGTTTTTAGTTTTTTCTTAAACACGGATTTTCACTATGCGTAAGATTTGTGCTTTAGCGGCCGCCGCCTTCACGGCCGCCGCGCTGTCAGCTTCGGCTGACGCAGCCGGCTTCTGGGTTTCGCCTGTCTACTCCCATTCGGCTTCTGCCGACATGGACGGTTTTAACGATGAAGTGACGACCACCACCTACGGCATCGTCGGCGGTTACGGGCTTTTTACCCTGGGTTATCAGGTCACCGATTATGATTTTGACAGCTACGATCCCATAAACAAGCTGCACCTGCTGCACGCTGACGTGCATTATGACGGCGAGTTCTCTGACGGATTCGGCTATTTTGTCGGCATCGGCGGCTCCTTGGGCTGGGAAGACGATTTCCATCCCTCGGAGGCCTACACCGTGCGCCCGCGCGCCGGAGTGTCGGTGCGTTTAAACCCGGATTTTTCGCTCATGCTTGGGCTTAAGGCCAACTTCAACGAGGCGGAAAACCGCTTCATCCCGATCGTGGCCTTAAAATACCGCAGCCTGGGCGATTACGGCCTGTCAGGCGTGTTCGGCTACCCCGAAACCCGCGTGATGTACCGCTGGGCTGACTGGATAGCGCTGGAGGGCTCGGTTTCCGCCTTTAACCAGGACGTGTATCAGCTCTCAGATGACTCCGCTCTTGCCCGCAAGGGGTACTTCGTCGAGGACAGCTTCAACGCCGCCGCAGGCTTTGTGGTTAACCCCGTCGAAGCCATCACGCTCAGGGCCGGTGTAAATGCGACTTTCGACCGCGATTTCAAAATCTACAGCAACGACGGCGACGAAATTCACAAATACAGCTCGGATCCTTCCTACGGGTTCTACCTCAACGGTTCGGCGAACTTCTGATATCCTGATTTCAGGCACGTAATAAGGGCGGGCGACCGCCCTTTAAATTTTTAACAGCATAACAGCTAATTATTCAGGGATGCAGCCATGCTTAGCAGCGAATACCATCAGAGCAGGCACCTTAAAGTCGCACTTAAAAGCCCGCGCATCGATCTCATCGCGGGGATCACTTACTCTCAGGTAAGCGTCCACAGCTATCCAAACGTCGATCTGAAAATGGACGTTTTAAGGCCGCGCATGGGGCGGCACGTGCCGGCGGTTGTCTTCGTGACAGGCGGGGGCTTTATCACCTCAAACCGCGCCTCGCATCTGGAGATCAGGATGAGGCTGGCGCAGGAAGGGTACCTCGTGGCCTCTGTCGAGTACCGCTTCGCCCCGCAGGCCTGCCTGCCCGCGCCGATCATCGATGTCAAAGCGGCGGTGCGCTACCTGCGCAAAAACGCGATGCGCTTTGGCATCATTCCTGATCGCATCGGGATCATGGGCACGTCGGCTGGCGGCTATCTTTCAGCCTTTGCCGGAGTCACGGGGTGGTCAGGCAAGTTTGACGCGGGCGAAAACCTCGATGTGAAGAGCAATGTCGCCTGCGTCGTCGATATCTACGGCGTGACCGATCTTTCGCGCATGGCCGAAGGCTTTGGCGATGCCAAGGTGCGCGAGTACGCTTCGCCCAGCGCCTGTCAGGCCCTGTGGCTTAACGGCTGCACGATCTGCGGCGGCGTGGACGCGAGCGTCAATGACCGCCCCAAAGAGGTCGCGCTCTTCAACCCGGCCAACTATATAGATGAGCACACCCCGCCATTCCTGCTGTTCCACGGCACCGCTGACACCCTGGTATCCGAGACGGAGACGGACATCATGTTCCAGGCCTTAAGGCAGCACGGCATAGAGAGCGAGCGCTATCTCGTTGAAGGGGCGGGGCACGGCGGCGAGTACTGGGTGCAAAAAGAGGTGCAGGACGTCATCGTTTCCTTCCTGGACCGCCATCTCAAGGCCTGATCTTACTTATCCTCGCAAAAGCCGTCCCGTTTGCGCGCGACGGCTTTTATTTTGCTTTTCAAAAACCTGTTAGCTGTGGCTTATTATTTTTGTGATCCAGTGTAAAAAAACTTGAACGGTGTAACCAGTTAGCCTAAACTATCTCACGTTAGCAAAGGCTAATTATCTAAAGCTAACCTGAAGCAACGTATTGAAAAAAATACTTTAAATAAAGGTAGTACGAATGAGAACCCTGGACAGTCTTAAAAGCGGGGAGAGCGCCGAAGTCACGGCCGTCCGCGGCGAGGGAACATCGCTGCGCCGCCGTCTGCTCGACATGGGCATCACCCCCAAGACCAAAATCACCTTGGTGCGCGAGGCTCCTTTAGGCGATCCGATTGAATTAAACGTGCGCGGTTATTCGCTGACCGTGCGCAAGAGCGATGCCCGGCTTATCGAGGTGCAGTGATATGACAGAAAAAACTTTAGCCCTCATCGGCAATCAGAACTGCGGCAAGACCACGCTGTTCAACGCGCTTACCGGCGCCAACCAGTATGTCGGCAACTGGCCGGGCGTGACTGTGGATCAGGTGATCGGCAAGGTCAGCAAGACTGACTGGGACATCGTCGATCTCCCGGGCCTGTACTCACTCTCCCCTTATTCAGCCGAGGAGATCGTTTCCCGCAATTTCCTGCTCTCGGATGACTATGACGTTATCGTCAATATCATCGACGCCACCCACCTGGAGCGCTCGCTGTCGCTGACGCTTGAAATGCTGCCCATGGGCAGGCCGATGGTTGTGGCGCTGAACATGACTGATCTGTTAAAGGACGAAGGCCTGGATGTCAACGCTAAGGCGCTCTCTGAGGCCTTAGGCGTGCAGGTCGTTCCGATCTCCGCCTCCCGCGGCACCGGCCTAAAAGAGCTGCTTGAGGCTATAGACAAAGCCAAGGCATCAGACAAGGTGGGCGCGGTCTACCCTCAGAGCGTGGTGCAGATGTTAGGCGAGATCGGCGCGCTTTTAGGCAAAGATGCCAACAGCGCCCAGAAGGCTTTTATCGCCACGTCGCTGTTGCAGCAGGACAAGGTTTACCTGCAGGAGTACAAGGGCTCTGAGAAACTGCTCTCCGAAGTCGCCCGCGGGCGCTCCGCCATTGAGCGCGAGTTTGGCACCGATGCCGAGGCTTATTTCCCCCAGGCCCGTTACGCCTACATCGACAGGATCATCCCTTCCGTGGTGAAAGTGGCCTCCAAGGCCAGGCTCTCGTCCGTGTCCCGCAAGATTGACAACATCGTCACGAATCGCTGGCTGGCCCTGCCGATCTTCGCGGCGGTCATTTACGTCATCTACTATCTGGCTGTAACCACCGTGGGCACCGCCGCCACGGACTACGCCAACGACGTCGTCTTCGGCGAATGGTGCACCGACGGCGCGAACTGGCTGCTTGCCGCAGCCCAGGCGCCTGAGTGGCTGTCTTCGCTGATCGTCGACGGCATCATCGGCGGCGTGGGCGCGGTGCTGGGCTTCGTACCGCAGATGATCGTGCTGTTCTTCCTGCTCTCAATTGTGGAGCAGTGCGGCTACATGACCCGCGTGGCCTTCGTGCTCGACCGCCTCTTCAGAAAGTTCGGTCTCTCCGGCCGTTCGTTCATCCCTATCCTCATCGCCACCGGCTGCGCCGTTCCGGCTTTGATGTCCACGAAGAGCATCGACAACGTCAACGAGCAGCGCATCACCCTGATCACGACCTCGTTCCTGCCGTGCTCGGCCAAGCTGCCGATCATGACCATGATCTTCATGGCTTTCTTCCCGGATTCGACCTGGATCGCCCCGGCGGTTTACTTCCTGGGTATCTTCTCGATCGCCGTGACCGGCATCATTTTAAAGAAGAGCTCGGCCTTCCAGGAGGAAGTCTCCCCGTTCGTGATGGAACTGCCTGACTACCACATGCCGCGCGCCCTGAACGTGTTCCGCACCACCTATGAGCGCTGCAAGGCCTTTATCATCAAGGCCGGAACCATCATCTTCGCGACTGTGGTCGTGATCTGGTTCCTCTCAAACTTCGGCTTTACCGAGGATGGCTTTGGCATGACCGAGGTCTCAGATTCCATGCTCGCCGCCTTTGGAACCGCTGTCGCGTTCATCTTCGTGCCGGTCGGCTTTGGCACCTGGCAGGCTTCCGTGGCGGTGATCACGGGCCTGCTGGCTAAAGAGAATGTCGTGGGCACGCTCGCGGTGCTCTTGGGTTTAGGCGAGGTTGCCGAGGATGACGCCGGCCTGTCCCAGGCCCTGCAGGGCGTGTTCCCTTGCGCCGTGGCCGCGTTTGCCTACCTGGCCTTCAACCTCTGGTCGACCCCTTGCGTGGCGGCCTTAGGCGCCATGAAGCGCCAGTTCGGCTCGGGCAGATGGTTCGGCTTTGCCGTCACCTATATGCTCGTCTACGCTTACTGCCTGGCGCTCGTAGTCTACCAGTTAGGCGGCCTGATCTTAGGGCAGGTGGCTTTCGGCCCGTTCACCGTGGTTGCCCTGGTGATCCTGGGCGCGTTCTTCTATCTGCTCTTTAGGAAGAACAGAGGCGCCGCCGGGCTGCAGATCGCAGCGCGCAACGTCTGAGACGCATAATTTCATCTGAAACTTTGAGGCCCCGCCCAGGCGGGGCTTTTTTGTGCCCTGGCGGCTCGGGAAGAATTCTTTTGTGGAGACGGGGAGAGTATTGAGGCCTGGGCGTGCGCAGTGCGCTTTAGTGAAAAATGCTGAAATTTTGTTTCATGAAAAGACAGGCGGGCTTAAGCTGGCAAACTGCACAGGGAGTTGGCGCGCCAGGCAAAAAAAGGCCCCGGACTTGAAGTACGGGGCTAATTATCTGCTTTGGAGTTTGAGGCACCCCCGAAGGGGAACCCGCCACAAACCATCAGAACACAACGTTAAGATGATGCTGATATGGTAAATAAGTTTCAGTTTTTGTGCAAGCCCTTTTTGGGGATTGCCGGGAAAATGTGATCTTAAGCAGGTTTTTGGCCGCAGTGCGGCAGGCGTCAGCGGGCGCGGCGCGGTTACAATGCTTATCCGGTATTGTTAAAATGAGGCAAAGCCGCGCTGAGGCGGCGCTATGCTTTCAGGCCGGTTCAGGCAAAGGAGCGAAATTTAAATGACACACATCAGGCTGGCAGTCGTGCAGGACCGGACATTCGACAGTTGACCAAAAGCTGACCTCGGGATTTTGAATTTATGGCGTTGAACCGCCATATTTTTTTTATTTTTTTAAGACCTAAATTTTATGTTGTATTTTTGTAAAATGTGTTATACTTTAGACTGTAATCCACAAGGAAAACTGAATGCGCATCTCAGTCTCAAAGTCAAAAAACGCCGCCAGCTACTACATCGTTGAGTCGTTCCGCGATCTCAGCGGCAAAGTAAAAACGAAGATCGTCCAAAAGCTGGGCACCGAGGAGTCAATCCGCGCCGAGCACGGGGATGTCGATCCCATGATCTGGGCAAAGGAGAAGCTGGCGGAGGCGCTGGCCGGGCGCGATGCGCAAAAACTCAGCAGCTCCAGGAAGATCACCGTCACCCTGAACGAAAAGAAGGACAAAGCCGAGACAAGCGCGGTGCGCAACGCCGGCTGTCTGATGCTCGACAGCGTGTACCACGAGTTCGGGCTCTCGAACATCTGCGAGGAGATCCACGCAAAGCATGTGCATGTAAGGGGATTTAACCT
>DKSD01000085.1 GCA_002473165.1 Succinatimonas sp. UBA7265 | reverse complement strand
TAGTTTATTTTTGGACAGTTCCTAAATGGCAATCCTGGCGATCAGGACAACCTGCGCTTTCTCATCCTCTCTGAGGGCTTAAAAGAGATCACGGAACCTGACTTCGCCAAATACCATGCCGCGGTGATCCCGGCCGGAGACTGGTTTCAGGTCCTGGGCGCCCATGAGCATGCGGACAGGGTCCTCGTGATCCTGATGCACATCCGCAATTACTTAAGGCACGACATCATAAGCGGCAGGAGACTCGAAGCCGATGCTCAAATCGAAGCCCTGTTAAAGCCGTATTACGACCGCTTTGACGCGCTTGACGGGACCGAACCCAGGCTGAATTTCTCTGAGGAGTACCTCGCAAAAGCGGATCATCTCAGCCTCAGTCAGGAACATACCAGCAGTTTACCCTCATACTTTGCCGATCCTGACGATGACGAAGTCTGAGTACAGAGTTTTTAAATTTCATACCAGGAAGGTTCAAGATGTTAAATAACTTCAAAAGATTAGCCATAGGATTTTGCTGCGCCTGCGCCCTGTTGGGCTCAGGGTGCTCCAAAGACGGCGGCAGCGCTCAGAAGCTTCAGGAAGGCAGCCCCGAGGCGATCGCCTATGCCTTTGAGCAGGCTTTGTGCGCAGGCGACAGCCAGGGCGCCTTAAAGCAAATGTCTCTTGAGAAACAGCTGGGCGCCGATCAAAAAGATCAAATCGCCATGGTGCAGGGAAAATTAGGCCCGGGCATTGAAAAGCTTGCCAAAGACGTCAAAGCCGCGGGCGGCGTAAAAGAGATCAAGACCGAAAGCGCCGTGATCTCGCAGGACGGCAACAGCGCCACGGTGCAGACCGTCGTGAGCTTTAAGAACTCCGGCACCCCTGAGCAGAAGAACAACCTGCGCCTTGTAAAGCTCGACGGGCAGTGGGCGGTCTCCTTAAAGCAGGACTGAACGCCTGTAGCTCCCTGCGCCGCGGCCTCAGGCCGCGGCTTTTTGATCCGGCGGGTTCGCGCTCCCGCGCCTCCGCCCAGCCCGGTTGTGCAAGCCGCTCGTAATTTTTGAGCGCAGGCTGTGACATCAGCTCCAGGAGCCTTTAAACTCTCAGCAGTGCTCCGGGCCGTTTGGCGCCCTGAGAAAATCATCCATCACCTGAGGCAGTTTTACATGTTTTCATTACGCCGTTTTCTGTCCGCGCTGGCCGCGGCCGCCGCTTTATTCACCCTTGCCGCCGTTTCAGGCTGCGGTGATCAGGCAAAGCCCGAGAGCGTGGCCGCTGAATTTACCGCCGCTGTCTTAAACGGGGATTCCGACAAGGTCATCAAGATGCTCGACTTCGGCGAGATCGCCAAAAAGCAGCATCTTTCAGAGAGCGACGCCGATGTCTTTAAGTCTAAGATCAAATCCGGCATCGAGCATGAGGCCGAGAAAGTCAAAGCCAACGGCGGCTTTAAAGATCTCAAGGCCGATCCCGCCCACTACTCCAATGACAAGCAGTCAGCCGTGGTCGTGGTGAGCTACAAAGTCGGCGGTGAGGAGAAGACCCAGCGCGTCAAACTCAATCTTAAAGATGACAAGTGGGTGCCGACGCTCTGATGGGCAGCTCAGAGGCCGCGTCAGCGCGGCCTCTTTCTTTACCTCAGAGTTCCTGCGTTGCGTTCTTAATCTGCCTTTAACCTCCCCAAAATATTTCCTTTTTATGAAAGCTGAACTCCGGGCGATCCCGAATTTGACTGCCTTCTCTCTTTTTTCACTTAAGGCGTGCCATCTGACATTCATCGGCATAAACTTATTTATGCGTGATCGCTTCGGTCACAGCTTTAACGTATCAACCAAATCAAAGGCAGGTTTAAATGTTATTACGCCGTCTTCTTACCGCGCTGGCAGGCGCTGCCGCGCTCGTCTCGCTGCTTTTCGTCTCAGGCTGCGGTGAAAAGCCCACTCCTGAGAGCGTAGCCACGGAGTTTGCGACCGCCGCGCTCGACGGTGACTCGGCCAAGGTGCTCAAGATGCTCAAGTTCAGCGAAGTAGCCAAAGAGCAGAAACTCTCCGATACCGATGCCGATGTCTTTAAAAGCAAGCTTAAGTCAGGCATTGAACACCAGTCTGAGAGCATCAAAGCCGCAGGCGGCTATAAGGATGTCAAGGCTGATCCTGCCGAGTACTCGGAGGACAAAAAATCCGCCACGGTTACTGTCAAATACAAGGTTGGCGACAAGGAGGACAGCGACACCATCAAACTGAAACTCATCAATGACGAGTGGGTGCCGCAGCTCTGATCCGTACGCATTTTTTCTAAACCAGGCAAAGGAAAGTTCACATGTTATTACGCCGTCTTCTTACCGCGCTGGCAGGCGCTGCCGCGCTCGTCTCGCTGCTGGCTGTCTCCGGCTGCGGTGAAAAGCCCACCCCTGAAGCTGTCGCCGAGGAGTTTATAACTGCAACGCTCGAAGGTGATTCAGACAAAGCCATTAAGATGTTCAGAGTCAGCGATGTAGCCAAAGAGCAGCAAATGTCTGACACGGATGCCGATGTGGTTAAAGGCAAGATCAAATCTAAGATCGAACACCAGGCTGAAAAAATCAAAGCCGCCGGCGGTTTTAAAGATCTCAAAGCGGATCCCGCCCAGTATTCAGACGACAAAAAGACGGCCAATGTGGTAGTCAAATACAAAGTGGGCGGCAAAGAGCAGCAGGAAAGACTGACACTCAAGTTGGTCGAGGACGAGTGGGTGCCGAAGCTCTGAGGCATCGCTTCAAGATCAGGCCGCGCCCGTGTGACGCGGCTTTTTTGATCCCGCACGCTGAAATCAACTCTTCAATACCAGGCGCTGACACAATGGTCAGGGATCGGCTCGCCTTCATGCAAAAAAAGCCAGATCTTGTTGATAGCATGATAAGCGTAGTCAAGCTCGAGTGCGCTCAGGCATGAGACATCCGAGAGGATCTCACGGGTCTCAAGGTCGAATTTGAAGAAGAACTTCTGATGCTCGCAGATCCTGTCACAAATCACCACATCCATGGAAAAGACGCTGCCTTCCTGCCTGATGTTATTCATTCTGATCATAGTTATCACCTGACTTAATTTTAAGCCGTTTCAATAAACCATCTGCACCCTTCCTGGCTCTCGCGCGCCGTTTAAGGGTTTAAGGACGGAACGGCATTCCCCCGTGCAAAAACCACAGGTACAAAACCATGGTGATCACAACGAAAGTAATAAACCCCAGCCAGTTGTTGTCATTCATAAAATCTCCCTGCAGACGCAGCGCGCCGCTGAACTTTTCCCAGGCCGCGGCTTAACGCCGCGGCCGTCTTTAAGCCTTAAAGCGACCCTCAGATCATCCCGATCCTGCGGTGCACGCCTTCCTTGCGCTTCTTCTTGCCGTCGCGGAAGCGGCTAAGTTCCTCAAGCTCCAAAAGCAGCTTCGCGGCCGAGGCTTTTTTGCCGCCAAACTGCGGATCATGGCCGTTTCTTACATTAAGGAACTCGCCCGGGGTGAGGCGCCCGAGGGAAAACAGGCGCTCCTTCTCCGCTTTGGCGATCGCGCTCTCGGCGCAGTCTGAGAGGTATTTGTCCCACAAAAGTTCCAGTTGCTCTTTGTTCGCGTAGGTAAAGGCAAAGCTGTGGGAGAAGCGGCGTTTGACCGCCGCGTCGATGATCTTGCTGTTGTTCGTGGTGGCGATGAACAGCCCCTCGTAGGCGCCCATCACGGCGAGGAACTGATCGACCATTGAAGACTCAAAATCATTACCTTTCCTGGAGCGACCGCGGCTGTGCATCAGGTAGTCGACTTCGTCGATCACCAAAAGCCGGCCCTTGGCTTTGGCATCGTCAAACACATCCTGAATGAGCTTTTCGGTCTTGCCCCATTTGCTGCGCAGCAGATCGGCGCCCGTGACCACCACGGTCTCGCGCCCGATCATCGCGCCCAGGTGCTCGGCAAATTCCGTCTTGCCGGTGCCCGGAGGCCCGTACAGCAGCGCGGTTCCCGCGTGCGCCGGGATGCTCCCGCCGCCCTTGAGCGTGTCGCTGAGGGCCTTCATGATCCCGGTGAAATCACTGATGCTGTCCTGCGAGCACACGAGCCTTTCATCAAAGAGGTCCTGCTCAGGAGGGGTGTAGATGCGCCCGATCGTTTTTTCACTCTGCGCCTCCTGCGCCTGAGTCGCAGGCGCCCGCCGTGGCGCTCTTCTTGCCGCGCCAGAGAACTCAGGCCTCGCGTCATCGTCGCGGCGGCCATCGGCAAGGCACAGCGCGCCGTCTTTAAAGCAGGACTTTCCGTAATACATCCCGGACACCAGTGAGGCCAGCCTCAGCGGATCACTTTCCCGGCGAAGCGCCGCGGTGATCCCCTTTACCGCGCCTATAAGATCAGCGCCGGTGAATTTTCCTGCCCCCTGCCCGCCGTATTTGACTGCCAGGTGCGCAAGGCAGGCCGCCTCGCCCGCGTCTTTTGCAAATGCGCCCAGGCGCTCGCAGTCAGACTGTGAGCAGTAACCCTCATATAAAGGAGACCATAAGTTTTTGGAAATGAGTCTGGCGCGGTTGTCGGCATCGCCTTGCACATATACCGCGGTACCGTCGGAGGCGCAGATCTCGGGCTCGTTGTCCGCACCGGGGATGTCGGTAAACCAGATAAGCTGCAGGCAATGCGCCCGGCAGAGCAAAAACACATTGCGGATCGCCGCAAGTTCAAGAGGACCGAGTCTTCTCCCTCCCTCAAGCCCGCTTAACACGAGCGCGACCACGCGCCCGCAGCGGGGATCCCAAAGCTCAGTGATGGCTTTGCTGACCTCGGGGCTTTTCTCTATATCAAATGGCGCGGCGAAATTTACAAACGCGAGCCGGTTTTTGCTGCTTTTGGCGATCGCCATGGCGCACAGCTCTTTGGCAAGCAGGCTGCCGCCTTTAAGGCGCAGCGCCGTGAGATTTCTGCCCTCTCCTGGTTCAAAGACATTTTTGACGGCGCTGTGCAGCCCGGCGTAGCCGTAGTCCTCAGCGCCTATCCTTACAGGCCTCATCTTCCGGGCGATCCCGGCTTTGGGCAGTTCTCCGCCTGAGGGCAGAGCGCGCGCCCTGATGAGTTTCTTGGCAACCGCGAGATCGAACTCAAGCTGTTCAAGCTTTTGGCTCATGGCAAATTCGGTGTGCAAATGCATAAATCCTCCGCATCATCAGATATATAAGACGCTGTCGCGTCCTGCTTTAAGGAAATTTTCGTCCCTTGCCTTATGATGCAATTGTAGACAGATGACACGTAATGTCAAATAAATTTTTTTGTAATCTGGTAAAGATTGCAAAATGCGCTATACTGAAGATGAAAACTGAGAGGGGAGATTTGCAGCAAGGCTCTTCCCTGAAGGCGGACAGAACCACAGACACGCAGGTGCAACCATGAAGAAGATCAGGATTTCGGAGTGCTATGAGATCCAAAGCGGCGCGGTGCTCTCGCGCTTTATCTCAAAAAGCAAAGGCGGCGGCGACAGCGCGCCTTTCAAATACCGCCAGCTCACCATGGCGGCCGTAGATGCCGCGGGCATCGTCGACGATCGCAAAAACGAGGACTGCAGCGCCATGACGAGGATCGGGGAGCAGTGCTTTACCAAAAAAGGCGACATCGTCATGAAAGCATCCCTGCCCTGCAGCCCCTTTCGCGTTGATCGCAGAGAGCTTGAAGGCCTGCTGCTCTCCTCAAACTTCTTTGTGCTAAGGCCCAAAAGTGCGGAGGCAGAACAGATCCTCGATCCTCTCTATCTCGTGTGGGTGCTGCGCGAGTACGCCAATCTGGCGATCGGCGCGGGCTCAAACGGCCTTATCAAAAGGCTGCGCGCCCGCGAACTCGGGGACACCGAGGTGATCCTCCCCGAGCTTAAAAAACAGCAGCTGGTGGGCCGGCTTTACGATCTGCGCCGCCGCGAGATCGCGGTGCGCAAGCGCGAGGCCGCGCTCCTGGAAGAGTTTTACCTCGCGGATCTCAGGGACATGGACGCGATCGCCAAAGACGGAGGCGCTTTATGAAGAACGAGCAGAACGATTTACTCCCCGATGAGGACAACCAGAACGGCCGTTTTTACGAATACACCGAGGAGGACGCCAAACTGGAGGCGGCCGCCGGGAAAAAACGCCAGGCCTTTGTCACCGCGCTCTCCAAGCTCAAAACGCACGAGGGAATCAGCGCGTTAATTGAGGCCGTGTTCAAATACCTGTACTGCCAGTTCAGCCCCGATCTTAAGCTTACGGCTTCCCTGCCTGAGGCTGAGCGAAAATACATTGAAAAATACAGCCCCTGCGAGGCCTTCGAGCGCGCCTTTGCCGATCTCGCCGAGATCCCCGCCTGGTGCCCGGAGCTTAAAGCGCGGGTGCTTGCAGTTAACGACTGGGCCGCGCTTGAGAGAAAAGAAGGCGCCGCGGCGCTTGCCGCGGTCTTCAGCGCCGGCAAAACCTGGGCCGCAGCCCGCGCCGCCTGCGCGACCCCCTTCGAGTCAGACTGTTCAGTGATCTCTGAGGAGTTCTCCGAGCTGCGTTTTACGCTGGCGCTGAGAAAACGCGGCTTATACCGGCTGCATTTCATCCCCCGGGAAGAGCAGGAACTGCTAAGGCTTTGCGTACTCAAAAAAGCGCCTAAGCTTTCCAGGATCTGGTTCCCGGCGGCCTCTGACATGACGCTGCCATTGCGCGCGATTTGGGATCTGGCACGCGATCAAAAGCACGCCGGCACCCGTTTTTATATGCACGCAGGCATCGAAGGCGGGCTGCTCTCCTTTGCCGCGGCGCTTAACTACGCCACACGCTCGTACATGACAGAACATCCTTTAAACAGCGATCTTAAGGTGACGAAAGGCGAGGCGCCGGGCGCGGAAAGCTTTGATCTCATCGCAGGCGATCTGCCCGCGTTCTCGTCGCTTGAAGACAGGCTCTCCGATCACGGCGGCCTTGATCCTGAGTACGCGCTGTTTGCAAAGATCCTCGCGCGCCTCTCCGCGCAAGGCACGGCGCTTTTGGGTGTCTCATGCGATTTTGCCAGGCGCCTCGGGGCGCCTGAGAGCGCCGTGCGCCAAAAGCTGTTGCGCTCAGGCTCGCTTAAGGCGGTGATCCGCCTGCCCGTAAAGTTTGGCGATCTTTACAAAGCGAGGCTGCTCCTGCTCTTTGACAAGGCGTTCGCAGGCGACGGCAAGGTGCTCATGGTGAACGTGCCCAAAGAGTACGGGGAAAGAACCGACGGCTCATCCTTTGCAACCGGGGGCTTTGGGTGCACGCTGCAAAAGATCCTCGCCATGGCAGATGAGCGCACTGAGGAGAGCGGCGTCAGCGCCTTAGTCGACCTCCGCGAGATCGCCAAAGCCAAGAACGCCATCGATCCGGAGCTCTTTGTGCGCAAAGAGGGAGGGTTAAAACGCCGCCCGCCTGAGGAAGTGCTCGGGCTCATAAAAGATCAGGAGCGCATGCTCGCGGACATTCGCCGCGAGGTTGACGAAGTCCGCTCAAAGTTTCGCAGGCTCGATACCCGCTATCAGCCGCTGCGGCTTTAAGCATTCCCGGTTTTCTCTGACCATCCGGCCTTGCCGGTGTTTTATCAAGGCGGCATAAAGCGGCGCTTTATGCCCCTCAGGGGGCTTTTTTGCCCGAAAACAGGAGCTTTTTATGATTTTTGAGAAAAATAACAACGAGATCCGCGACAGCATGCTGGTGCCGCACATCGTGGAGCACGCCAAAGGCGGCGATCGCCTCTACGATCTTTACTCGAGGATGCTGCGCGATCGCCTGATCTTTCTGACAGGCGAGATCACCCCGCTGTCAGCCGAGCTTACGGTGGCGCAGATGATGTACCTCGAGTCTGAAGATCCCGAGGCTGACATCTACTTTTACATCAACTCCCCGGGCGGCAGCGTCAGCGCCGGCATGGCCATCTACGACACCATGCAGTACATCAAACCTGACGTGTGCACGCTGTGCCTGGGCGAGGCCTGCTCCATGGCGTCCTTGCTTCTGGCAGCCGGAGCCCCGGGCAAGCGCTACGCGCTGCCCCACGCTTACGTCATGATCCACCAGCCCATGAGCGGCTTCAGCGGCCAGGCCACCGATCTGATGATCCGCGCCAAAGAGATCGAACGCGTCAAGACAAGCCTCATTCAAATCTTTTCAGCGCACACCGGCCAGAGCGAAAAACAGGTGCGCTCTGACACCGAGCGCGACAACTACTTCACGGCCGAGGCGGCAAAGGAGTACGGGCTCATCGACCGGGTAATTGCCAACCGCGGCGATCTGAGCGCCGAGGCAAAGAAAGCCGAAGCGGCGACAATGCAAAAGAGTAAAGCCTGAGGCAAGGAGCTGCGAAATTCACAGATTTTACTGAGAGCAGTCCGCCTCGTACGGCGCTCACAAAACCACGATTAACCTTTTATTTTACAAATTATTTTTACTTTGTATTAGCAGGAGCTAAATATGAAAACCTTCAAAACTCTGATCGCTTTAAGCGCGCTTTTACCAGTGATCGTGACCGCAGGCTGCGGCGATCATTCAGAGGAATACCTCAAAGCGCTTAACAAGTACTATGACAACCAATGCGTGATCGGCGTTGATCTTCATGACAAGAGCATTTCACCGAGCGACTTCATGCCCGGCGCCCGGGCCAAGAGCGATAAATTCCCGGTCGATATGGGAGAGAAAACCGTACAGGCCAAACTTGCCGAAGTTTTAGAAAAACACGGCCTGGTTCATATTGAAAAACAGATGCCCAAAGAAAAATTCGAAGGCATCACCTACATCGTGACTCCGACTGAAAAGCTGAAGCCTTATCTTGATGATCAGGGCACTGCGTCATTCTGCCTGGGCGCGATCAGAGCCACCAAAATTCTCAGCTCGAAAGAACTTGGCAGGCAGGGCGATGAGCAAGGCGTTGAAGTCACCTACACAGTCGAGCGAGTCTCTCCCCCTACCCCGGAGTGGATCGATGAACTGTTAAATGACCGCTATTCATACATAGGAGCGCTCTACGTGCATTCCGATCAGGCTTTGCTAAAAGGACAGACCAAGGACACGGTGGTGCTCAAGGACGGCGAGAAGGAGTGGAAGCTCTTCAGCTTCTTCAAATGACCGCTAAGCCAGTCTGATAAGGGTAATGACGGGAGCCGCGGCTCCCGTTATGGCAATGGACTAATTCAATGGTGCCTCTCAATAAAAAAAGTCTACACATACTGGGTTATAATACAATAGCATTAGAATTTTTAATGAGTAGCGTAATAATTTACTAAAG
Source organism: Succinatimonas sp. UBA7265 (assembly GCA_002473165.1). Lineage (GTDB taxonomy): Bacteria > Pseudomonadota > Gammaproteobacteria > Enterobacterales > Succinivibrionaceae > Succinivibrio. The sequence goes on along the minus strand of DKSD01000085.1, from coordinate 5,765 downwards.
CATCTAGCTATGGAGAAAAAATGACATTAGATGAATATATAAAGTATCAAAAAGAAAAAGAGAAATTAATCAAATCAGAAAATAAAAAAGACAAGGATTTTGAAGAAGAAGAAATCGATATTTTACTAAAACAACTAAAACCGGCTTTAGACTATCTTGCGGATAAATAGTATGAACAATGAAATTAAATGGATTAATGGCAGCACTATTGCTAAAATTAATTTCAAAATACAAAATGATCCAATTTCTTTAGATCCAGAGCATATTTCTAAAGCAGAGGCACTTGTTTACCGAGTTAAAAATCAATATTTTTATGTTGGGCTCAAAGATATTTTTATTTTATCAGCTGCTTATTTAAATTCTGTTACCGTTGGACATATTTTTCCCAATGGCAATAAGAGGACTGCCCTAGCAACTTGTGGTTTATTTTTATTTCAGAATGGATTTCTATTGCCAGATAGCCAAGCGGCAAATCTAAAATTAGCTGATTTAACTTTAAAATCAACTAATCATGAAATTTCAAATGAAATTTTAGCAAACGGTATTAAAGCTGTTGCCATTACTCCTACTCTAATTTTTTCAAAAACTTTAGTTAAATCTTTTCACAGGTAACAATTTAAATGGTTATTAGCAAAATGCACTATAATCTGACATACTAAAGTTAGAGTGCTACTGATAATCTACTTGATTTCTTGCCGTTTTTTCCACTTCTGTCTGTTCATGACCATCAACAACGTCATGAACTAAAGCCAATTTTTCACAACATCTCAGTGACCTGTTCTGCACTGCGCTATAGTTCGTCTCACTTGGAGTCCCCATTAAGCTTGCGTGAGCATGTGGCAACGGTTTTTTTCCCTGAGAACCGCCGTAAATCTGGACACAGTCCTAATCGCAAGCGCATCCGCGCGATCGCGTGGTTTGCCGCAGAACCTCCTGCTGACAAGCCGCACCAGATAAAACAGGCCGACACGATCTCACGGAAGAATGTTAGCTCACCACCATTGCTAACTTTCACGCGTACCGGTTTTCTGCTCACGCTCATATCTTCTGTCTCACAATTTTAGAGTCACGACTATAATAGCCATGACTTTAATAATTTTAGGGCACAGTCAGAGGATTGCGGTGATCATAGGAAGAGTACGGGAGTTAAACAAACTCGAGCGTCTTTACGCGCAGCCGGGGTTTCAGCTCGCCGTTATCTCAGGCCGCCCCCGCAGCGGCAAAACGATGCTGCTGTGCGAGTTTCTGCGTGACAGGCGCGGCGTGTATTTCTCTGCCGCGGAGTTCAGCGAACCCCTGCAGTTTGCACAGTTCACGCAGGCCTTCAAAGATCAGCTGCCTGATGAGCAGACCAAATACCTTGGAGCGATCTCAGGCTTTGAAGGGCTCTTTTCCTGGGTCGCGGAGCTTGCCAAAACCGAGCGCCTGGTGCTCGCAATCGACGATTACCCGGTTCTTGCCAAAAGCTGCCCGGCGCTCCACGCGCTTTAGCAGCAGCTGATTGGCGGCGCCTTCAGGCACTCGCAGCTTTATCTGATCCTCGGCGGCTCTCGCGCAAGCCTCATACACAGGCAGCCGCCCGGTGACATGCTTTCAGGCAGTGAGGCCCTAAAGATCACGCTCAGTCCGCTGCCTTATGGCGATGGTGTGCGCTTTTCCGATCATGGCCGCTTGAAGAGCGGCTTTTAAGCTTTGCGATCTGCGGCGGGATCCCCAAATACCTTGAGCTCTTCGCAAGACATCCTTCGCTGCACGAGGCAATCATCGGTGAGTTCCTGTTGCCCGGTGCGCATCTTTTGGAGGAGCCAGAAAATCTTCTGAGGCGCTCATTGCGCGATATCGGCTGTTACAACGCGATCCTCTGCGCGATCGCAGGCGGCGCCTGCAGGCTTACTGAGATCGCCGAGGAAGCCGGAACGGTTCCGACGAAACTGGGGTTTTATCTTAGCAGGCTTAAAGATCTCGGGATCATCTGCCAGGAAAAGCTGATCGCCCCAGAGCGGATCCGCCGCGGCCCGTGGGCGATCGCCGACGGGCTGTTCTCTTTCTGGTTTCGCTTTATACCTGAGTGCATGAACCTGATCGCCGGAGGCGAAGCGCAGCGTGCTTACGACGAGCGGATCGCCCCGTATCTTGATAAGTGGTTTGAAAGCAGGTTCGCGCGCATCTGCGCAGATTACCTGAAATCTGAGATCGCATGCTGCGAGCATGGCGCCGCTTACACCGATTACGGCTTGTGGCGCGGCGTAAATCCAGCCACGAAACAGAAAGAACAGATCGATCTCGTCGCCTGGATGAAAAGCACCTGCTGGCGGCCATGTGCTTTTGGGAGAAGAAGCCTGCGGATATGTCAGCGCTGCGCCGGCTTGAAGATCGCACCTGGCTCATTGCCGGAGGCAGAAAGATCCGTTACGCACTGTTCTCGCGCGCCGGTTTTGCAAAACAACTCCGTGAGCTGCGCCAGGCTGATCTCTTGCTCGTCTCGCTTGAGGATCTCTTGAAGATCGGCTGAGCAGGCATAACTTTGCCCGTCGGCCTCAGCAGCCGAAAAGCCCAGTTATCCGAGGGCGCTAATAATCCTTACCTCGCAAAAGCAGCGCCAGCTCTGGGCGTTCCAGTGCCGATTTGTCGAGATCCGCAAAAAATTCGAACCCCCGTGCCGCATCGTAAACGACCCGTTTTCTTTCAACAAACTTCAACGCCAGCCAAAACTGCCCTTGCAACATGAATGCAACGGATGAGCTGACTTCCTCAAAAAAGTCCGTGAACAGCGGCCGCGACTGAGGAAGACCGCAGTAAAGCCGGTTCATGAGTTCTTCCACGCCAATATCACGGTCGTGAACATAATCGGTTACGCCGAAGAGCAGGGCACCGACCTCTTGCGGCGAGAGATCTTTGCCCTGACAGAACCGTGCGGCAAAGCCGGCCATAGTCCTAAGCGCCAGCGCTTCAGTGCGATCACTGGGTTCGCCGCAGAAGATCTGCTTGGCAATACGCCCCAGATAGTACAGCACCGTCTCATGGCAGAACGTCAGCTGAGCCAGTTTGGTGCGATCCCCATTCTCGCTCACACACTCGGCATAATGCGGACTCAGAGAGAAATTCAGCTGTTCTGAACGCTCACCGTAACATACCGGCCTGAGCCTCCACAGCTTACAAAAAAGCCGCTTGCGGCTTTGCGCATGCAAGCGTTCGGCTTCAGATTTGTGAACTGGCCGGGGTGCTGAGTTTTTTGCGTTCCGGCACTCTTCGATCACCTTTTCGCATGCAGCCGAGGCCGCGATCATGTCAGGACACCTGTTTTTATCAAACTGCCATGAGGCGCGCACGAGTCTTTGCCCCTGCTCCTCGGAGATTTCGCTGACGCCGTCGTTTAACAGTCTCATCAGACAGGCACGAAATGCCAGGCGTTCCTGATTTAGCGCAGCATACTGCTTGTTAGCCTCTGCACAGGCAAATACAGCCAGATCCTTTTCCTGAGGATGCCCGCCCTCTTCGAGCCGCCGGAGATACTCTGTATAGTCAGTGGCCTCCGCCAGACGCCAAGACCAGTCTTCTATCTCTTCATCAGTCCACTGATGACCGTCAGCATGAAAGTATTTCAGGAAAAATTTGTACATGCAGCGGTCATATGGACCTTCAAGGGATTTCCTGAAAATATCTCTGATCTTCATCTGCGCCTCCGGTAAACGCGGCACACTGCCGCAATTACTCATCACTCACTTAATCATAGACAATAAATTTTCACAAGAAGGAAAAGAGCTCTGAATGATCTGCCTAAGGCTCTTAAAGATGGCGTAAACGCACAAAACGAACGCAAGCAGGACTGCTGCGATCCTTGTCTGATAGTTCTCTGATTTCATCAGAGCAGTATTGAACCGCGCTAACACTGGATTCAGTGTCGTGCAGCAAGCCGCTGGAACACAGCCATGGTCTGAGCATATGCCGGGCTGCAAGGAAAAAATTAATTGCCAATATACTGGCAAATAGCGGCTTGTCCGCCTGGCTATGGTCAGTGCACTTGGAACGTTAGAAGATTGGCTGCAGAGCCAGTTTTTCATACCGCTGCCATGCGCTGAATTGCACAGGCAGAGCCGCTTGATGCTTTTCGCCCGTTCGCTCCCAAAGCTGCGCCTTTACAGCGCTGCTTTGGTGAGCGAATTTCAGCAGGGCCTGATTAGTCGTCATCCTCAATCGAGGCGAACTTCACCAGTCCCGATCCGTCTTTGGAAATGGTATTCCACAAAGAATCCGCTGAAACATTTGACAATTTGAGCTGAACGCTCTTGCCCTTTTCAAGCTTCATGTTTCCGTCAGGAACCGGAACCGGCGTCTTGCCGTTGACATAGACACTGCTCAAATCCAGCGTCACGTCTTTGTCGAGATCGTTTACCACCTCGATATAAACACCGAGCTCCAGCGAACTGTCATATTTTGCCTGTTTGGCGATCGCCTTGGCGGTATTGGCCGATGTTGCGACTTTAAGATCGTCATCGTCGGAGAGCACGTTGATGTCGTCGGTCTTCGTCTTGCCCTGCTCGTACTTGCCCACAAACACCGGGATTTCAAAGCTGGCAAAAGAATCCATCTTCTTGGTGTAGCACTCTTTGAACTTGGCGTTCGGAAAGATCTGCGGGATCTTCTCCTGAGCCTCGACCAAAGAATCCGAGGGCTTCCTTGAATCCTCGTAATCATGGCATCCGGCGACTTCAACGTTTAAGTAGCCGATCTCCGAGGCCGGCTCGTTGTTAAGCAGCTGCTTTAAGGACACTTGCTTCTCCACCTCGATCTTGCAGCCTGAGATCCCGACCGCTAAGCAGGCAACTATCGGAAGAATAAATAGTTTCTTGTTCATATTTCCACCTTATTTATCCAGATCTTTGAAACTGTCATTAACATTTTCTGTAAAGAAAAGTATTCCGGCCGCGACGCCGATCGAAGCCATCATGAAATTGTGTTTGTCCTTGGCCGATTTGGGATCAGCAGCCAGCGCATCCGTGTAGCATTTCTCAAACTCATCTTCCGTCGGAGCAGCATTTTGATCGCCGCTCTTCATCGCCGCCGCCAGTTTCTCGATGCAGGGTTTTAACGCCTGCTCTGAGACGCTGTTCGCGTAAGCCTGGCCTGAAAAGAGCGCCAGAGACGCAATGATCAAAGAAGTAAGAAAAGTTTTCATATTTTTACCTCGAGTGGCTAACGGCTCTATTTTAGGATGCAATTTATGCGCTAATTTTTATCTGCGTCGCAAAATTCTATTTTTCTTGGAGACATCTCGCGAGTTTTTGCAATGGCTGTCATCATTGGCGATACATAGTGATGATGTCTTGGATGCTCAACAGAACTCGATATGGCAACAGCCCTGCTCTAAGTTCTTTTTGCTGTTATTCCAAGAAAAAATATGAGAAGATGAATGAAGCCGCTATTGCGCCCTTTTGCGGAGCGCAAAAAGGACTGAGCCGGAGCTGAAACCTGCAACTGGCTTCAAAGCGCCTTTGATTAGTGAAGTCCTTTTAAAGCTGGATACGCTTTCAGACAGGGGTGTATAAAACTTATGGTAAGTGTGATCTCAGATTATTTTTATGATTTGAATGTTTTCATGGCACACCACAGCACCGCCATCGAAGGCAACCCGCTGACCGTTGGCGATGCCAAAAGCATCCTGATCGATCGGATCATGCCCTCTGCATGCGCTGGCAAAAGCGCGAAGATCTATGAGGAAATTGAGAATTACCGGGATTTTTTGGATCGCGCGCGTAGAAGTGGTG
>DKSD01000066.1 GCA_002473165.1 Succinatimonas sp. UBA7265 | reverse complement strand
TGTGTCTATCTGCTTGATTTTCAGAGTGATCCTTGGATCACAAGATCACCTGATCTAAGATTAATTGTGATGTCTCTCACGCAATTTTGACACAGGATCATTGACATTCCACCGCAATCTGCGGTAGTGCTTTAAAAAAAGGCCCGGTTCCGAGTCAGGGCGGGTAAATTCCTAAAATTTACTGATCACTGTCGGGCTCATCATGATCTCCCACGCGTACTTTGATTTCTTTGCCCAAAGGCAGGCGGCCGAAGAGCCCATGATCAAGATGGCCCGCGCCATGGGCGTTAAAGATCCGAAATCCGGCAAAGACTTCATAAAGGCTTTGGATGAACTTATCGCCAAAGTTGGCTGCGCCGATCTCAAGATGAGCGATGCCGGCATTACCCGCGAGGAGCTCAAAAAGTTCCCTGCCATGGTCCACAAGGTCTTAGGCGGCGATATCACGGCCGATCCGCTGCCGCTGTCAGATGACGATTATCTGTCTATCTACGAGCAGTCCTACAAATAATTCCTGCCAAAAGGCCGCCTTAAGGCGGCCTTTAGCTTAGGAGCGAAACATGACCGAATTTGAAAAAATGATCGCAGGGGAGCCTTACTGCTTTCTCGATCCGGAGATCGAAGCGCGCAAAAAGTCGGCGGTGATCGGCTGCCGCAGGTTTAATTCCGCCGATCCCCTGGATTTGGAAGAGCAGGCGCGGGCGCTTGACGAACTTTTAGGGTCGCACGGCCGCAACCTCAACATGCAGCAGGGCTTTCACTGCGACTGCGGCAAGAACATTCACGTAGGTGATGACTTCCTGTGCAACTACAATCTCACCATTCTGGACATCGCCGAAGTTCGCATCGGCAATTCATGCATGATCGGCCCGAATGTGCTGATCACCACGGTAGGACACCCTTTGGATCGCGAGGGGCGCAAAAAACGCATGGCCTTCTGCAAAGAGGTGGTGATCGGCGATGACGTCTGGATCGGCGCCAACGCAGTTATCCTGCCTGGCGTGCACATCGGCAGCAACGTCGTCATCGGGGCAGGCGCGGTGGTTACCCGCGATCTGCCGGATAACTGCGTGGCGGCCGGAGTGCCCGCCCGCAAGATCCGCTCGCTGCAAGGCTGATATGTCCCTGTCCATTCGTATCGCGATCGGCTGCGGCCGGGCGATGTCCCAGCTCCCGGCGCAAAAAAGGATCTGATGTATGTCCGGTTCAGGCACAATAGGCGGGAAGACATCGTTTAAGGCGGGCGGCGGCAGGCGCAAAACATGAAAAAATCAGCGGCGGGAAAGGCGATTGAAATCCTTGGCCGGGAATTCCCCGGGCTGCGGTGGAATTTTCAGGAACAGCGCATAGGGCTGCGCACTGAACTTATTTCGCAGTGGCTGGGCGCTCCAGACGAGGAGATTATGGTCTGTGTCTTTAAGGGCAAAGAGATCCACGAGCGTTTTCACCGCCAGGACTTTTTCTTTATCAACTATGCCTACCGCGGCGATTACGGCGCCCAAAGCTACCGCTTTGACAACCACGTTACCGTAAAGCAGGGCGAGTGTTATATCGGCCAACCTTTTTCAGGCTACGCGCTCTACGGCGCCTCGGATGAGGACATCGTAATCATAGGAGTGCTCATCAAAAAAGAGGTCTTCTACCGGGCATTCCTGCCGGCGATCTCCGCTGACAGCCGTCTGGTGCATTTCTTTCTGGATCCTAAGATCAACAGTTTCTCCGATGAATTCATCCATCTTGAAGATCTCGGCAGGACACCGGTGCGCGAGCAGCTTGAACTCATGGCAGAGGAATACGCGTCACACGGCGCGGACACGCAGGCGATCTTAAGGCCGATGGCGCTGACGCTGATCCTGATGCTGGCAAGGAGCTTTAAGGCCGAAAAATCGCGGGAATGGTCAGATGAGATCGCCGAGAAGATGATCGTGTACCTGGATGAGCATCTTGACTGCGTGAACCTTGAGCGGCTGGCCGATGCCTTCGGTTACCATCCCGCCTAAGTTTCAGCGCTCTTTGCCAAAAAGACCGGCGGCAGTTTTTCACAGACCCTGCTTAAACGGCGCATGGAACGCGCAGTCTTTTTGATGCGCAACACCGATCTGTCGATTGAGGAGATCGCCCCGCTCGTGGGCTATGCCGACAAGAGCAATTTTCACCGGGCCTTTAAATCCTTTTTTAGTACCACCCCGCGCGTTTACCTGAAAGGCCTGGAAGATAAGAAAACTCAGTGAAACAATGAATTCATGACAGCAATGTGGTGCAATAGCTGGGTTACGAGATACCAAAAGCAGGTACTAACGTTCCTGGTACTTTAAACAGTGGTACTAAAGCAGTGGTACTTTAAAAGCTGGTACTAAAGAGTGTTTAGCGAAACAGCTTTGCCCCTAACCGGAGATGATCCAGTATCCATTCTTTCTGCTACCGCCGCGTGTAAGCATACCCTTCAATTGCAGTTTGGCAGTGTACCGCTTAATGGTCATGATCCCGGCATGCAGGACTGAAGCCATTTCTTTCTGAGTGATATCAGGTGACTTTTTTATTAAATTCAAGATCTGAACTTCAACATCGGCATTGCTTGCAACTTTGCGAATCTCGTCACTGCCAGTCCGGATCGCCGATTTGTCCTGATCACTGCCGGCAGCATTATCACTGCGGTTGTTTAAATTTTTAGTAACAGCCTTTAAAGTACCAGTTTTAGTTTCTGCGTGCGCGTTAATTTCCCGGTTGAGCTTATTGTTCGTGGTGACATCTTCATGTCTCATGAAATTTTGATCACGGTACAAGGTGATCCTGAACTCATTGTCAGATACTTCTATAAGCGGTTGTTTAAGTCCGAAGCTCTTAGCCTCTTCTATGATGCGGTGAATACCGGTTCCCCAGGCTTCAATCAAGCCCATTTGCGCAAACACATTGGATACGGCACGGTTTCTGGCCACTGAGCGCCCTCTCATCAGTTGTGCAAAAGTCAGATCCTTGTAGAGCCCGCCGGGCGAAGCCACTTCAAGCCGATCGTCGAAAATAGCGACCTGCACACAGCTGGCCTCCTGGTAGTCGCGGTGACAGATGGCGTTGACGATCATCTCCCTAACAGCCGCAAGCGGCAGCTCGTATTTTTCGCGTCTGTATGCGCCATCCCCGATCTCAACAGCCAGTCTGATGTTTCTTTCAACGAAGCCTAACGCGTCGTTTATCTGCTGGTAAATTGGGCCGTCATACTCACGCTTGTCGATGAAGAACACTCGATCCTTGCCTTTAAACATTGCACACTGTGTTCGCGCATAAGGGAAAAAATCAGGATCAGTGAGCAGGACAAAAGCATTTGACGGTACGAAACCATCTTGATGCTCGGTGAGCAATTTCCAGTTGATCAACTGCTGCACAGATACTTCCCTCTCCGGAAGGTTGTTCTCTGCGCGTTTTTGTTTTATCACTGCACACAGTTGCTCAGCCGACTCTGCTTTGATCTTGTACCCGGAACATGGCAGTTCGTCCCAGCAAATCTTGCTGCCCTCGCGCAATAAGTCACGGATCCTCTCGATTGTCGCAGGCCTGGAAGTACCCCCGACCCGAACGTATGTCCCCTCATTCATCCCTTTTGCTTTCAAAAAGTAAGGACGGTTCGGCCCTGGGGGCACGCTGACAATGATCAGGTTCTTGCCGGCGATAGTATGAGGCTCAATGTAGTGGATGACTTGCGGCTGACAGGAATCAGATATGGCCGTGACAATGCGGTCCATGTCTTCAAAAAGCTCATCTGAGCTGATTCCTTTGATTTCATGCGATTTATCGTCAATACCAAAGATGATTTTTCCGCCTTTTGTGTTAGCAAAAGCAATCGCTGTTTTAACGTATTTCACGTTATCTGCGGGAACAGAAAATTTGAATTCAAGGTGATCAGACTCTCCTGACGAAATTTCTCTGAGCAGCGCATCATCCGGCTGGATTTCATTCTTTGACATGGTTTGCAGACCGTTTGACCTTGTTCTCTAATGCTTAAAGACACACAGCTAGTTTGACAGGTTTTCTGAAAAAATTTAGAACAAACATATGAAAAAATCAATTTACATTAAGACCTGTTCAAAGCACGGCATTGATAAGCCCTTGTCGGCCTGAACGAAAGCCAAAACCGTGTCCGTTTATGCTACCTTGAACGGGTTTACGCACACGGAACAAAAATGCGTAAACTTAACGTGCTGGCTGTCTCCGTGATGGCCGCTCTCATGGCTGCCCCTGCGATGGCAGACGACGATGGCCCTACCTTTGATTTCCATGGCTGCATGCGTTCAGGGATCGGCCATTACTCCCATGGCGGTTCAGTCGTCAGTTATGACAAAAAGAATGTCGGCCGTCTGGGTAATGAAGGCGACAGCTATCTGGAGACTGAATTTGGCTCCCGCCTTTTTAAGAAGGGCGATACCGAGTTCTATCTCGACACCATGCTGGGGTATGCCGCCAATGACAACAACGACTATGAGGGCACCGGCTTCTTTAACCTAGGGAGCGGCTCAAGCTCTAGTTCCATGAATGTCGGCCTCAGGCAGTTGAACCTGCAGGCCAAGGGCATTATCCCCGGTCAGAAAGACGCGGTTATCTGGGCTGGCAAACGCTACTATCAGCGTCACGATATCCATCTGTGGGATACGTATTACATGGATATCTCAGGCGCCGGCGCAGGCATTGAGAACCTGAAAATCGGCCCGGGCCAGCTGTCGATCGCCTGGACGCGCAAATCCAACAACGGCCTTAACTACGAGATTGACGGCAACCTTAAAGAAGAAGGCCGTCCTACTTACATCGGCTGGGACAAGAAAACCGGTGAGCTGACCAAGTCCTACGGCGAGTGGCTGAACGTCAATTTCTATGACATCCGCTACGCGGGAAGCTACTGGGACGGCGGCTGGCTGGAGTTCATCGCCACTTTCGAAAACCCTGAGAGCCCGGACGGCTACAGCTTCAGAAATGGCGATAAGTACGTCAATACCCTTGCTGATGGAACGGTAATTAAGGAGGACTCAACCGGTAAGGACTCAACCGGCACCAACTATGATCCGCGCAACGGTTTCCAGCTGACCACCAACATCGTGTTTTCCGGCTCCTGGGGCTGGAACAAGACCGCTCTGCAGTTTGGCACCCACAGCTGGGCCACCGGCAGCGCCTATGTCAATCCTTCAAGGGATCTGCGCGATGCCAAGATCTACAGATTCATCAACCAAGGCGAGATCACCCCGTTTGACGACAAAAACTTCCACTTCTCGCATGCCGTGCGCTATACCTACTTTGATTACGGCGATTCCGAGACCGAAGTTGACAATGAAAAGGAGTTCGCTGTCATAGTACGTCCTTCGTATAAGGTTAATTCTTATGGCAGAGTCGAGGCTGATGTCGGCCTTTACTGGGATAAGAAAGACGGCCAAGGTGACCTCCAGGAGCAGAAGTACACCCTCGCTTATGCGATCTCTCCTACTGACACTAACTGGGCTCAGTTGCAGATCATGTTCTACGGTACGTACCTGCACGTGTCAAACAACAACGAAAAACTTAAGACCATGTTTGACGATCAGAACAGCTACGACAGCGCCTTCCAGTTCGGTGTCCAGGCTGAGGCTTGGTGGTAAATTTCCTGAAATAATCTTTATGTTTGTCAAAGGAGGCTTCGGCCTCCTTTTTAGTTTCATGAAGATCGAAATTTTCTTGGTTTAAATCATGAAAAAAGGGCCTGTATTCCTGCAGACCCTTGATTTCTCAGATGCTAAATGACTTTACGGTTACCACCAAGCCTCGGCCTGAACACCGAAGTTCACGCCGCTGTTCCAGCTCTTGCCGTCATAAAGCTGATCGGAAACACTGTCAGCATTGGACGAGTGCAGGTAGGACACGTAGAATCTGACTTCCGGACGAGCCCAGAGGGAAGCAGAAGGGGAGAGCGCGTAAGCGAGGGTGTACTTCTGGCCCTGCTCATCGCCGTCGCCATCGTTCTTGTCCCAGAAAGCACCGATCTCAGCCATGACCTTGGAGTAAGTGGTGACCTGATAGGAAGGACGAACCGTAACAGCGATCGTCTTCTTGGTCTTGTTGCCGTCATTCTTGTGATCATAACGGGCGGCATACATCACGTGGAAATTCGGGTCAAAGAAAGAAACCTCGCCCTGATCGATGATGCGCCACCAGTTCTGCTCGTTGTTGTCGCTGTAAGACTGGTACCAGAAGTTATGGTTGTTAGCCATGAAACCGTGGTTGCCCGCCTGGAAGGTGGCTTTGTTAAAGCCCCAGGCACCGGACTGAGTCCACTCGACGGTGTACATCGATGACCAGCCAGGAACGTACTTTGCGTATTCAGCGCCGTCAGTCTTGTCAGGATCCATAGCAGTGTAGCCGAACTCGAGATAACCGCCGTCCCAGTAGCTGCCAGCGTAACGGATATCGTAGAGATTGACGTTACCCATGGTATTTTTGGCTTGGGTCTTCTTTATCACCTGATTGCCATCATCATCTGTGGTAATTTCGTAACCACCATCCCAATGCGTGGCACCACCCTCTTCAAGTTCAGTGATGCTGTCATGAGCTTTTCTCATCCAAGCGACAGACAGCTGGCCGGGGCCGACCTTCAGGTTCTCGAGGCCTGCGCCAGAGCCTGAAACGTTCCAGTAGTAGAAGTCCCAAAGGTGCACGTCATGACGCTGATAGTAGCGTTTGCCGGCCCAGATGACCGCATCTTTATTGCCGGGGATGATGCCTTTGACCTGAACATTCAGCTGGCGGAGGGCAAACTCAGCGGATTCGGAAGTATTGTAATTGCCAAAACCCTGCTCAGTACCGGATCTGTCAGTGCCTTCGTAGTCGTTATCGCCCTTTGATTTCATGGCAACCATGGAATCAACGTAGAATTCGACATCGTCTTTCTTGAAGACACGGGAGCCTAACTCGATCTCGCCGTAGGTGTCAGACTCATTGCCAAGACGACCGACTTTTTCTTCCTGGAAAGAGGTCTGTGAACCGCCGCGGCTGAAGTGGCCGACGCCGGCACGCATATAACCGTGGAAGTCCACGGTCGGGGCGTTATCCTCAGCCATCGCAGGGGCAGCCATGAGAGCGGCCATCACGGAGACAGCCAGCACGTTAAGTTTACGCATTTTTGTTCCTTCTCTGTAAAAGCCTTCGGATCCTGGTTTTCCCTGGTCTTTGGCCTGTTTTTAATATGTGCCCGATCTAAACCGAGCCTGCCGGACTGAAAGAGGAGTTTTGAAAAAATTCCTCTCCCTGTACCAAACACCTAAAAGTATAGTTTTGTGCATTTCTTTAAAAGTATATTGAATTGACCAGAACTGGCACAATATTGACATCTGTTTGTAAGAATGTGATCTCAATCTAATTTCATGTTTTATTTAGGTTTTTCTTTTAAAATTGATCGTTTCAGTCAAACCGTATCGTTTCCATGTCAGATTTTAATTTTTATGTTTAACAGCAGACTATTTATTGATTTTAAGTATTTTCTAAAAATCTTCATAAAATGGCGTTCGTTGCCATGACTGGATTTTATTGACATCGTTTCGGAAAATTTAGACCATTTCAAGACGACTAAAAGCGGTACCGTCATGTCAATTTAATACAGTTTTATTGAAAATTAGTCACTTTAGTTCAGACCGCCAGGATCTGTCATGCCGCCTGCCCTGCTTCAGATTTCTCTCTTAGGACCGCCTGACGCGGCCTTTCCCGCCGATGACGGATAAAGATGAGCACATTCCTGTTTAAAGCTCAAATTTTCCGGGATTACCAATTGATCTTCTGCAATTATTTTTGCGTTCTCTGCATTCGGCAATTTTTTCTCAAAATGCTATGTTACGCATAACATAAGGGCGTTTTTCATGCTATTCTCAAAGCCACAGTCAAACTTTGGAGCAGCTATGCAAACTGTTAAATGTGTGGTCATGGGAGTCTGCGGCTCCGGCAAGACCACGGTAGGAAAGGCGATCGCCGAACGCTTTAACGCCACGTTTATCGACGGCGACGATCTTCATCCGCGCGCCAACGTCATCAAGATGCGCAGCGGCACCCCGCTTACCGATGATGATCGCAAGCCGTGGCTGGAGCGCGTCAGCGACGTGTTCTTCGCGCTGTCGAACACTTCATCGTCAGGTGTGGTCGTCTGCTCGGCCTTAAAGCGCAAATACCGCGATCTGATCCGCCTGGGCAATGCCGGGATCATCTTCGTGCACCTCTATGCCGACAAGCAGGTGATCCTAGATCGCATGGCCAAACGCAAAGGCCACTTTATGAAAGCCGGCATGGTCGACTCGCAGTTTGCCACTCTGGAATTCCCTGATCCCGCGCAGGAGAAGGATGTCATCAATATCGACGTGAACGCCCCTATAGAAGAGGTGATCGCCAAAGCCATCAGCGCCATCGAGGCCCGGGAGGAATAAAAATGAATAAGACCGTCGCCGAAGTCACCGAGCGCATCGTCATGCGCTCCGAGAAGACCCGCAAAGCCTACCTTGAGATGATTAAGAAGCAGGCTGCCGAAGGGCGCAACCGCGATCAGCTCAACTGCTCGAACATTGCCCACGCCGCGGCCGCCATGGACGGCTCCATCAAGGAGAACCTCATAACCGGCAAAGGCCCTAACATCGGCATCGTCAGCGCCTACAACGATCTGGTAAGCGCCCACTGCCCTTACAAGGTCTACCCCGACGAGATTAAGAATGTTCTGGAAAAAGAGGGCGCCTCGGCGCAGGTCGCAGGCGGCGTGCCGGCGATGTGCGACGGCGTGACCCAGGGCCACCCGGGCATGGACATGTCGCTGTTCTCGCGCGATCTCATCGCCCAGGGCGTGGCCGTGGCCCTCTCCCACAATATCTTCGACGGCGCCCTGCTCTTAGGCATTTGCGACAAGATCGCCCCGGGCATGCTCATGGGCGCGGCCTCGTTTGCCCACCTGCCTATAGCTTTTGTCCCGGCAGGACCCATGGGCACCGGCATTTCCAACAAGGAAAAGACCGAGGTCCGCCAGCAGTACGCCGCAGGCGAAATCGACAAAGTCGCGCTGCAGCGCATGGAGTGCAAAGCCTACCACCACCCCGGCACCTGCACGTTCTACGGCACGGCCAACACAAACCAGCTCGTCTTTGAGGCCATGGGCCTGATGCTGCCGGGCTCGGCTTTCGTCCCGCCACAGAGCGAACTGCGCCGCGCGCTCACCGCCGAGATCGCAAAGCGCATCGCCTCCGAGACCTCCATGGGCGACAAGTTCCGCCCGCTCGTTGAGGTGCTCACGGCCAAAAACCTCGTCAACGGCCTGGTGGCCCTGCTGGCCTCAGGCGGCTCAACGAACCACACGCTGCACATGCTCGCGATCGCCCGCAGCGCAGGCTATCTCTTAACCTGGGATGATCTCAGCGCCCTCTCGGAGGTCGTGCCGCTGCTCGTCAACATCTACCCCAACGCCCAGCCTGACATCAATGCGCTGCAAGAGGCAGGCGGCGTGCCGGTGCTTATGAAGGAGCTGTCCCGCCGCGGCCTGCTGCACGAGGACGTGCACACCGTCGCAGGCGAGTTTGCCGATCAGCTGACCACGCCGGTGCTTGAGGGCGGCGCGCTTAAATTCGTGCCTTGCGGGGAGAGCCGCAATCCTAAAGTGCTGATCTCAGGGGACGGCTGCTTCCGCGAGCACGGCGGGCTTAAGGTGCTCAAAGGCAACTTAGGCCAGAGCGTCATCAAGATCTCCGCCGTCGCACCCGAGCACCACCACGTCAAGGCTCCCGCCAAGGTCTTCAACTCGCAGTATGACGTGCACACGGCCTACCATGAAGGCAAACTCAACTGCGACTGCGTCATCGTCGTGCGCTACGCAGGGCCTGCCGCCTCCGGCATGCCGGAGCTGCACAAACTCATGCCGGTCTTAGGCAACCTGCAAAAAGCCGGCTACCACGTCGCCCTGCTCACGGACGGCAGGCTCTCGGGCGCCTCTGGCGGCATCCCCTCGGCGCTGCACCTCTCCCCTGAGGCTGCGCGCGGCGGGAAGATCGCGCTGCTGCGCGACGGCGATCTCATCGACTTTGACGCCGCCAAAGGCGAGATCAACTGCCTGACCCCGCTTGAGGGCCGGACGGCCGAGCCTTTTGACACCGAGAAGGACGAGCAGACGTTTGGCAGATGGATCTTCAAATCCTGCCGCGACAGCGTAAGCCCGGCCGACAAGGGCGCCACCTTCCTCTTCAAGTGGGCTGAGGACTAAGCGCTCTGAAATCAGCTTAAAGGCCGGCTTAAAGCCGGCCTTTTTGTGCGCCGCCCCTCCCTGGCAAAACAGGATCTGCGCAGGCCGCGCCGCCAGGCTTTACGGGCGCAGCCCGCGGGAGTTTTAACAGGAGAAAACCTGTGACCGGTTATGATCTGCAAAGCGCCGGATTCGGGCACAACGCCCGTCCGGCCATCGGAAGAGGCAGGTTAAATCTGAACCACTGGCCCGAAAACGGATCGCTCGATCCTTGCAGGTACTGCAACGCCCCGAAATAGCTGAACAGCAGCGACCCCGCCAGTGCCGCAAGCCCCGCTCTGCAGGCGCTCCCGGCCCCAAAGCCTGGGTTAAAGCTTTGGGCCTGTGCGATCTCTGCCTTTTGCCCTGCCCGGTGCGAAAAGCCCGGCGCGAGGCCGGGCTTTGACTTTACTGCGGAGGTATTTCTTACTCGGTCTTAAGCCTGGTGACCTGGGTGCGCAGATCGTCCATGACGCCGGCGGCGCCGGTGATCTGCACGCGCGAGCCTTCGACCTTGGAGGCCAGGCTCTTGGCCGCCTCGGTGATGCTCTGCATGTTTGTTGAGATCTCGGAGGTGGCGACGTTCTGCTCTTCGGCGGCGGTCGCGATCTGGGTGATCTGCCCCTGCACGTTCTCGACCTTGCTGATGATCGAGTGCAGCAGCCCTTCAACCTCGCCTGACTTGGCGGCCAGATCATCCATGTCGGTGACGGACTGATTGATGGAATCGTTGGCCTTGCCGGCATCCTCCTGCACGGCCGAGACCATGTTGATGATGTCGGAGGTGGAGGAGGAGGTCCTTGACGCGAGGGCGCGCACCTCGTCGGCCACGACGGAAAAGCCCTTGCCGGCCACGCCGGCGCGGGCGGCCTCGATGGCGGCGTTGAGCGCCAACAGGTTCGTCTGCTCGGCGATATCCTCAATGGTCTGGACTATGGAGCCGATCTTCTGGGACTGATCGACGAGGGCGCCGACGCTCTTGGCGTTGGCGCGGGTCTTCTGGGCCTGATCCTGAATGAGCTTGATCGTCTCCTGGATCTTGTCGACGCCGTCGGAAGTCGTCTTGGAAGAATCCTGGGCGGCCGTCAGGGCGCTCTGGCAGTTCTTGGCGATGTCCGAGGTGGTGGAAACCATCTGATCGGCCGCGGCGGCTACGGTGATCGAGCGCGTCTGGGTATTCTTGGCGTCGGCGTCGATCTCAGAGGAGATCGAGTCGATGTGGCCGAAACTGTCGTTGACGGAGTTGGCCGTCTGCTTGATGAACGAGGCGATGTGCTGCCACTCGGCGCGCATCTTCTCAAGCTCGCGCATGAGGTGGCCGAACTCATCCTTGCGCGTCGTAATGATCTGCCCGGTGAGATCGCCGTGGGCGATACGGCGGGCGGCCTGCACGGCTCGGCCCAATACAGAGTTGATGGAGCGGGAGAGGAAGAACGCGATGATGATCGATAGGACGACGGCGCCGCCGGTCACGGCGATCACCAGCACCAGAGGCCCCTGGGAGCTTAAGGATTTAATGCGCCCGCTGATCCCGGTGAGGATCGAGGTGTTCTGCGCGTCCAAACCGTTCTGGAAATCGACGATGAGCGGGTGCAGCTCCGTGACATAAGAGGCGCGGGCGCCCTGAAAACTGTTTTGCAAAAGCTGGGCGAGCACGAGCTCATGGTAGACGGATTCGATCTCATTTACCTGCGACAGCAGCTTCTTGCCCTGCTCGTCGCCGCCGAACGTCTGTTTTGACGCCTCGGAGATGAACTTTAAGTCCGCTGCGGCCTGCTCCTGGTTCTTTTTGATGAACGTCATGCGGTTGTTCACGAAGTTGAACACCTGGGCGTTAAACGCGCTCAGCTTCGTGTTGATCTGGGCGCAGGGCTCATAGCGCGAAGAGATGGCGTCATTGGCATAGACCGCGGTCTTTTGGATCCCGGTCATGACAATGACGGCGATCACGCACACCACTATGGTGAAGCTCACCGTCGCGCAGAAGGCCAGGGTCAGCGTGGCTCTCACCCCAAGTGACTTAAACCAGTTCATAAAGTTCTCCTGCCCGCATGCAGTCAAAAATCAATATTATGCTGTACTCTACAGGCCTGCCCCGGCTGTTTTAAGCTTAAATCGCTTTAAAAGCGGCGTTTTTCCGCGCACACCAAAGCTGCTTATGCTAAAACAAAGGCTGTATAAACAGATCATTACTCAAATTTTACGAAAAAAACCGCCAGGCGCTCAAAAAATTGCTTTGCATCACGTTTATTCGGCTGGAATGGCGGTTATAAATCAATTCTGTACAGCTATTCGCAAATTTTTGGCAAAAAAAATGCATAAGCGATCCCGCTAAAGCCGATCCGTTCTGCAAAGCGTGACCTTTGTCCTGGCGCAACCCGTTATGATACGGGTAACATAATCATACAGACACCACCCACCCTGAACGCCGCGGCGCGGCATTAGGCTGAATTACCATGAAAAAGAGGATCGGGCTCTCCGAGATCGCCCAAATGGCCGGCGTCACCCGCATGACGGTGTCGCGCTATTTCCACACCCCTAAAAGCGTCGCGCCCGCCACGCGCGAGCGCATCGCCGCAGCCGTGGAAAAGACCGGCTTTATCCCCAGCCGCCTGCCCTCCATGATGTCAAAATCCCGCTCCGGCACCGTGGGGCTCATCGTGCCCTCATTCTCAAACGGCGTGTTCTCCGACATCATCGACGCGGCAGACGAAGCCGCGCGCGCCCACGGCGCCTCGCTTTTGCTCATGCACTCAGGCTACGATCCCCAGGCTGAGGAGGCGCATGTCGCCGCCCTGCTCTCCTACCGCGCCGATGCCGTGATCCTCTGCGGAGCCGAGCACACGGAGCTCACGCGCCGCCGCCTCAAGTCAGCCGCCATCCCGGTCGCCGAGCTCCTCTCGGTAACCTCCATGCCTTTGGGCATCAGCTACGGCATAGATTACGAGGCGCTGTTTTTGCGTATGACGAAAACGCTCATCGGCTGCGGACGCAAACGCATCGTCTATTTAGGCGCCCAGCTTGATCCGCGCACGCTGCTGCGCCAGCGCGGCTATGAGACGGCCATGAAAGAGGCGGGGCTTAAGCCGCGAAGCTTAGATACGAGGCGCCGCTCCAATTTCACCGTCGGGCGCGATCTCATGCTCGAGGTGGCCTCCAAAGGCCCGCTGCCTGACTGCGTGCTCTGCACGAACGACGATGTGGCCTTGGGCGCGCTGATTGCCTGCCAGAGCCTTGAGATCAGCGTGCCCGAAACGCTCTCCGTCATCGGCTGCAACGGGCTGAATTTCTGCGATGCGGCCATGCCGAGCCTCGTCTCGATCAAAACCCCGCGCCGCGAGATCGCCGAGGCCGCCTGTCAGCGGCTTTTTGAAAACCTCGCCTCAGGAAAGAGCGAGCCTGAGATAAAAAAATGGCGCTGCACCTTAAGAAAAGGCGGCAGCGCCACAGAAAAAGAGCAACAGGCGCTCAGCGAGGCTTTAAGCTCCCTGTGAGGGGTTTCCTGCCTGGGACGGAACCTCCGCCGCGGGATCCGCTGAGGGCGCCTCAGGCAGGACCACGGGCCTGATTTCCTCACCAGATTGCTGCGCCTTTTCCCCGCTGGCCTCGGCCTCAGCCGCTGCGGGCGCTGCCGGCTCTGCCAGATTCTTTAAGGCGTGCACCTGCATGCCGATTGAACCGTAGCGGTTTACAACATCGCGCATGCCGGAGAGCCAGTGCAGATAGATCTCCGAGGCGTGCATCGGCAGGCGGCTTTGGGCGATCACGGACACGAGCTCTTTCTGGCAGCGGTCGATCGCGCTGTTGAATTTGCGGGTCTTGTGCATGAGCTCCTGGACGTTCGCCTCCTGCGGATCCTCGCTTAAGGTGTGCAGCGCCGTGCGGATGCGGTCTAAGCGCAAGATAAGATCGGAGAGCGACTGCTGCAGCTCCCCTTTGAAGATCGCGTGGCGGTTTGCCACATGCTCCAGGGCCATGGTGAGGAAGCCGCGCACGCTTGAGGCCGCCTCGTTCATGTTCGTGAAGACCTGGTAGAAGAAGAACTTGCCGTCCACCGTGGCGGTGTTCGGTTTGCTTTGCGAGAAGATCCCCTCATCCTCGCCGTACAGCGACATGTCATAGTAGGCGCTGCGGTTTTCCGACACGGCCTCCTCGATATTCGAGGCCTTGTGCAGCGTGCGCTTTAACGCGCGCTCGTCGTCGCTGAAGAAATCGGTGTAGGTGCGGCGGATGCAGTCAAGCTCCTGGTCAAAGTACGCCGGCACCGCCTTGGTCACCGCCTTTAAGATCTCGCTGTCAGAGCGGGCGCGCTGCATGATCTGCGCGAGGTTCTCAGGCTGTTTGCGCAGGAAGTTCGACCAGACGATGAGCCCGAGCACGAGCGGGATCAGCACGAAGAGCGCCGCGCCGTGCGTCCACATGATCAGAGCGCATACCAAAAACGCCATCATGAACGCGCAGAAACCGGTGACGAACCAGCCTGCGATCACCGTGAGCACGCCGGAGATGCGGTAGACCGCGCTTTCGCGGTCCCACGCGCCGTCGGCAAACGACGTGCCCATGGCCACCATGAACGTCACATAAGTCGTGGAGAGCGGCAGCTTCATGGAAGTCGCCATCGAGATCAGGGCCGAGGCCACGACGAGGTTGACGCTGGCGCGCACGACGTCAAAAGCCACGGGCGCGCGATCGCCCGCAGGCTCAGCCTCTGTATAGCGGCTGCCGATGAGGCGCTTGCAGGCAGAAGGCGTGCCGGTGTAAACCGCGCGCGACACCGCCAAGCCAAAGCGGGTGATCATCCGGCCGGCGCGGGTCGCGCCAAACTGCTCATGCTGGCCTGACGATGATGAGGAAAGGTTGACTGTCGTCTGCACGACCTGGCGGGCTTTCTTCGACACAAAGAGCGTCAGGCACATGATGAGGCCGGAGAGCAGCAGCCAGAACGTGGCCGCGCGGTCACTCTGATTGAGGCCGTCCAGCATGAAGAGCGCCGGATCGGCAAAACCCTCGCCCTCCCAGATATGATAACCGTCCAAGGCGGCCAGCGGCACGCCGACGAAGTTCACGAGATCGTTGCCGGCAAAAGCGAAGGCCAGGGCGAACGTGCCTGAGAGCACGATGAGTTTGAACACGTCGCGGCGCAGCCATACCATAGCCTGCCCGATCACCGCGAACACGATGAAAAAGCCCCACAGGATCTCGTGCATGTGCGAGTCGATCCAGTCAAGATTTTCCTTCGTCATGAAAGACGCGCCGTGCGCGCCTTTGATGAACATGAAATAGGCGATGCAGGACATAGACAGGCCGCAGAAGATCCCGCCTAAGTATTTCACGCTGCGCTCAAAGCGGAACGAGAACAGCAGGCGGCAGAAGAACTGCACGCACATGCCGGCGGTAAAGGCGATGACGACGGAAAGCAGGATGCCCGAGACTATGGTCGCGGTCCTGCCCAGTTTCAGGTAATCCCCAAGCTCGTCATAGCCTAAGCCGCTGCGCGCGATGCTAAATAGCCCCGCGCACACGGCCGCGCCCAAAAGCTCAAAGATGATGGACACCGTGGTTGAGGTCGGCAGGCCCAGCGAGTTGAAGATATTGAGCAGCAGCACGTCGGCGATCATCACGGCCGAGAAGATCGCCATGATCTCCAAAAGCGAGAATTTCTCGGGGCGGAACATCCCGCTGCGGGCGATCTCCATCATGCCCGATGACGAAGTGGCGCCGATGAGCACGCCGGCCGAGGCCACGAGCACGATCACGCCAAAGGGAGCGACGCGTGCGCCCACGGCTGAATTTAAGAAGTTGCAGGCATCATTGGAGACGCCGACGAACAGATCGAGCGCTGCGAACACCAGCAGCGCCGCGACGAGCAGCAGTAAGAGTGATCCCATGGATAAGTTTTTCCGTTTGCCAGACTTGAGCCCATGATACAGGGGGCATCGAAATGGCTGTTCAGATTAACTTATTGATAATCATTCAATTAACAATTTAACCCAGCAGATTTAACCGCGATTTAACCGAATTTTCAGGATTTCCGGAAACTCTGCTCTCGCCATAGCGCCGGCGCGACTTCGCAGTCAGGCGTTAAAAGCCTGCCGCTGGCCGCACCTGTGAGCTAAGCCTTAATTTCCTTAAACGAGATCACGCACTCCCTGCCGCGGAAAGCGATGCCGTAGCCGTATAACTTGTGTGTGGCGGGATTTTTCAGCGCCGCGATGTAATTTTTTTGCTCAATCTGTTCTGCCGCCAGATCGGCGGCCTTTTCCAAAGATTCAGAACCGCTGACGGCCTTAAGTTCGAGCACTACGCCGATATGCCGGTTTTTTGATTTAAACAGGGCATCGGCGTAGCCGTCGCCGCTCTCGCGGTTTGAACGGTATTCAAAGACCAGGTTCTCGTCTGCGGCGGCAAACAGGCCGTTTATAAAGCCCTGGTAGAAGTTTTCCTTAGGGGCGCGGGTTGCGCTGTCCCTTACTGAGACAAAGCCGCGCAGCAGCATGTCAAGCTCGGCGTTTGCGGTTTCGGCGTCGCCTGAGAGCAGCGCGGAGATCATTTTTGCCGTCGCAGCGCCGTAAGGACTCTGTTTGTCATCGTAGTAGGCTTTGATGTTTTTCTCAAAGCACTTGCGCACCTCGGCATTGGGGATGCGGAATTCGTGCACGTCATCCGTCCCGCGCTTTGCCAGGGTCAGGTAGCCGGTGTAGACGAGGATGTTCCAGAACTGGCTTGATTCGCTGAGATTCAAAGTTCCGTAGTTCATGCCCTCGTCGATCGCCACTTTTATGCTCCTGCCGTCGACGAGATCCTGGAGCTTTTGGGCGTCATCGGCACTGAGGTTTGGCATGTACTGCGTGATGATGCGGTTGTCGCTTGTGTTGTTCCAAAATGCCTCAGGTTTAATTTTACCGGGATCATCGCTTGCAAGAAGCGAGCTGATGTAGGACGTCACGTCCCAGGGGCAGAAGAGATCACGGCCGTACACGGAATAGCCGTCGTAGTATTCCCTGGCTTTGTCATACTGTTTTTCAAGGCCAAAGCACGAGAGCATTTCCATCACCTCATCAGGGGTGAAACCTAAGGCCGTGCACAGGTTTCTGTTTTGGGTGAGCACCGAGTTGACCGTGTAATTGTTAAGCCCGGTAAAAATCCCTTCTTTCGTCGCCTTCAGGCAGCCTGTGAGTATGCCCTTTGAAACGTCAGGATTGGTCTTGAGGAGCACGCTGAACAGCGGCCTGATGATCCGAATCATGTCGTTGTAAAAATCGTTCATGGCGGCTTTCTGCAAAGGCACATCGTACTCGTCAATCAGGATCACCGCCTGTCTGCCGAAGTGACGGTGCAGCGCGCGGCACAGTGTCGTAAGCGAATGCTGCAGCGTGCGATTTGCCGTATCGGTGCCGCTGCACAGGAAATCCGGATCCTGAAGCCGTTCAAGAGCCTTTTTGTCTTTGGCGCTGACTGCGTCGCTTCGGGTAAGCCAGTCAAAACCGACGGCAAGCTCGGCAAGCGTTTCGGCAAGCGCGCCGAGGGAACTTTGAAATGTCTCTTGCCCTGCGTCTTTGAGCGAGACGAAGACCACAGGGTGCCGCCCCAGGTTCGCCTCACAGAATTCCTGATCCTCGCTTACCTTAAGGCCTTTAAAGAGTTCACGCTGCTTTGAGGTGTCATCAGGATTTTCATAGTCCATCTCAAGAAAATACTTGAGCGTGCTCATCGTCAGCGTTTTGCCAAAACGCCTGGGGCGGAGGATCAGCAGGCGGTCGTCAGCGTCAAAGATCGGCCTTAGGTACTGCGTCTTGTCGACGTAGTAATAACCGTATTTAATGTACTTGGCAAAATCCTCGGTTCCCGATTTGACCCTGAGCGCAGGCTTTTCCGCTGTCATGGCGTTAACCCTCTAAAAATCTTTTTCTTTCAATGCTGATGATAGTTGATGCCGGCTGTTTTAGCAAAAATTCGCGCAATGGCACGAATGCAATTGCGGGCTCACCGGCCGCGATTAGAAGCATGGTTTAACGATTCATTGGATGCGATGAGAGAAAGCAGCCGGGCGGATTCTTGCATTTGTCAATCCGGCAGGCTTCGAAAGCCTGGCAGTGTTTTGTCCACAGGATTGCTCTGAAGGATTAACTCAGGGGTTAATTTCCTTTAACGAGAAGGCGCAACCGCGGCCGCAAAAGACGATGGCACAGACAAAGCATTTTCCGGCGGGGTTCGCCTGAAGCGCCGCCGCGCCGTGGCGGCTTTCAAACTGCTCAGCCGCCTCGTCTGCGATTTTTCCCCGGTTCTCGTCAGGGTTTGCGTATTTGATCACCAGTGCCACCCGGGCTGCGCCGTCTGCAGATTTGAAGCTTATGACATTACTATCTGAATCATAGCGGTATTCGCAAATCTCCTGTCCTGCGGCATCAAAGAGCCGGGTTAAAAATCCAAGACAGAAATTTTCGTAAGCCGTTTTAACCCCGCTTTCGTTTACGCGCACAAAATTCCAAAACATCCGGCGCAGCGCCACGACTGCCTTGTCAGGGGCGCCCGAGACGAGACCGGCGATGCACTCCCTTGCCAGATTTGCAAAGGGGCCTGTCACGCTGCTGTAGTACGCGTTAAGTTTTTCTGCAAAACACCTGCGGACGCCTGCGTTGGGGATGCGAAATTCATACTCGTAATTTGGACAGCGCTTTGCCACGGTCAGGAAGCCTCTGTAGAAGAGGAGCCCCCAGAACTTTGACGGATCAAAGACACCGTGGCTCAGGTACTCGGCAACTCTGAGTTTGGCGGTTCCGCCGTCGAGCAGTTCCTGTAAGTGTTTAGCATCATCGCACCACATCTCAGGCAGGAACCTGGCGATGACGGTGCAGTCGCGCTCTTCAAGGCATGAGGAAGGATCAAAGGCCGCGGCGCCGGGTTCACGGGATTTGAGCAGCCCGCGTACACAGCAGATCACATCTTTGGGGCGGCAGATCCGCTTTGAGCCGACAAGGTACCCGCCGCAGAATTCAAGGACTTTGCCGCTGAATTCATCCAGGCCAAAGCAGGCAAGCAGATCCGAAACCTCTCCGTACGTAAAGCCGAAAGCCTCGGAGAGGCCGTCATCGCTGCACAGCGTCGTATTAGGAGCGAAATGGTCAAGCACGGAGCCGAAAAGATCGCCGCCGGCCGGCCTCAGCCTCCCTGAGATTATTTCTCTGCACATGTAATCGCTGGTATAAAAAGAAGAACGGCTCAGCATCGGAGAGATGATCCCGCTCATCTCCTCAAAATACCCGTGTTCCGCGGCCTGCTGCAAAAGATCGTCAAGCCCGTCGATGATGAGCACAGCCTCTTTTTGGCAGTGCTTGCTGAGAAGCCTGCACAGATCGTGCAAAGATTCGCGCGCATCTTCTCTCCCGAGCGCTCCGCCGTTGAGCAGACTGTTCACGTCGGCTGCGCGGCGGAAGTTCCGTTTTTCGTCCTCATCAAGCCTGTCGCTGTGAAGCAGCCAGCTGAATTCTCCGTAAAGGCTGCTGATGTCCTCGCACAGCCCTTTATAAGCCTGGTCAAAGGTGTCTCCGCCGGCGTGTCTGGGCGAGAAAAAGACCACGGGGTGCTGTCCCAGGTGCTTCTCGCAGAAATCCTGGTCACCGAGGATCTTCAGGCCTTTGAAGAGCTCGCGCTGTTTTGAGGTGTCGCCGGGGTGTTCATAGTCCGTCTCAAGGAAATACCTCAGCGCGCTCATCGTGAGCGTCTTGCCAAAGCCGTCAGGACGAATGATGAGCACTCTGCTGTTGAACTCGAAGATCTCCTTTATGTAAGGCGTCTTGTCGACGTAATAACCGCCTGCTTTGATGAGCTCTGCAAAATCATCGAGATCCGGGATAAGCCTGAGATCGCCCTGCGCCATGAGCCGCTCCTTAAATTTATTGTTTTTTTTCAAAAGACATGATAGCCGATCGGCGTTACGGCGACAAAACACCGCCAAGACAGGCCTGTGCACGCCGATCGCATTTAAAAACGTGACTGTAGGTTATTCACTAT
>DKSD01000071.1 GCA_002473165.1 Succinatimonas sp. UBA7265 | reverse complement strand
CATGCTCATGATCTTAACTTTTCTTTAAATATCATATAGTTATTAGCTTAATAACTATATGTATCAACACAGCCCACTTCTGGCGCGGTTTTGCCTAATCACCTCATTCTTCTTTTGCAGTCTAAGTCCTTGATATGAACCTGCCGGTGTTGCGGAAATGAAACGCTTTAAAAATCAGCAATGTAAGTTTAGCTTAAATACTTGATTTAAGATCATTTTATTTTATAAACTTCAATAAGTTAATCATTGAAAAAAGGGCTTTTCCTGTGTTATACTGTATTCGACAAAAAACCAATAAAAACAAGGAAAAACCCATGTCTAAATTGTCCTCTTTCAGCATTTCCGTGTCAACCGCCCGCGCCAACGCCAGCCTGACTTCCCTGCTGTCATACGAAAACCTGTGCTTCTTCATGTCCGAGTTCGGCCCTGAGCAAAGACACCGCAAGTTCGACCGCGCCGCTTTCTTTATCTGCGCCGTGGGCATGCTCGCCGGGCGCGCAGGCCCCGAGAAGCTGATGCTGGCTTCCGTGGCAAGAAGCTACCGCAGCATGACCGGAAGCGACATTTCCTCCAAGTGCCTTTGGAACCGCCTGGCGCTTGAAGGCTCGGCATATGCGGCGCGCCTGCTGGCGGCCGCGGCGCTCACCGCCGCCGCGGGAGAGAGCCTGTCGGAAACGGTGCTGCAAAAACACGGCTCCGCGGCGGCCATGTGCCTGTCGCTTGGCGTTGACGACGTGATCTTCTTTGACGGCACAGAGTTCAGAGTGCCCCTGCGCTCGCTGAAAAACTTTGACTGCAAAGGCAAGGGCCGCAAAAAGAAGGACGGTTCCCGGGGCAGCGCCGGCCTCAAGGTCCACATCGGATTCTCCGTCAAAAAAGGCTGCGCCGCCTGGCTTTCGGTCACCGGAGCCTGTGTCAGCGAGCGCGGCCAGCTGGAGGCAAGCGGCTGGATCAAACCAAAGGACGGCGGCGCAGACGGTGACGGCGAAAAGCCGCGCGGCCCGGTGCTGTTTGTGGCTGACCGCGGCTACTCAGGGCTGGAGACCGAGCGGGAGATCACTGAAGCCGGCCACAGTTTTCTCATCAGGTGCAGAGACAGACCGGCCGCAAAGATCGCAAGCTTCAACGGCGATGAGTACGCCGAAGCGGCGTCGGAGCTTAAAAACGGAGGGATCGGCTGTCCCGCGCGTGATCTGCTGCGGTTCCGCCGCAGCTTTGACGTCAATGTCCGCAACGAGGACGGCAGCGTCACGCGCCTGCTGATCTGCCACAGCCCTATCCCCAAAGAGGCGCGCGGCGAGACCGAATTCATGATCTTCAGAACCAGCCTGACGCCCTGTGTCCTGCCTCTGAAGGCCGCTGTGCCGCTTTACCGCCTGCGCTGGTGCATCGAGATCTTTAACAAGTGCATGAAGAGCGGGAACGGGCTTGCCGCAGTGAATTCAGGCAACCTGGAGATCCTGCTGCAGTTCGTGATGTTCAGCGTGATCGCCTGCGCGCTTAAGACGTGGGCGGGCAAACGGGCCAGGATCAGGCTGTCTCAAGACAAAGAGATCTCGGTGCTGATCCTGCATACGGGGCTGTGCGGCGAGTTTGAGCAGCTGTGCCGCGATCTTTACACATGCAGCAGAACTACACTGTGGAGAAAGCTTAGCAGGCTTGAGGAAAGGATTGCATCCGAGTGCACAAAAGCGCCGTTATCCTCGACAAACAGAGATCTGCGAAAAGATCGGGATCTGCTGATGAACGATGTCACAGAAGCCTGCCAAAAAGGGCAACTGTTTGTTAAAGAACAAAAAGCTGCTTAATCGGTTGTTAAAGAGCTAAAAATTGCTTAAGGTAATGAGCATGATTCTGCGACGTGATCCCCGACGCCATCATGAAGGCGTGGGAATGGCTTAAGACCAAGCTTCTCGACATTTTCGATGTCATCATGAAGCCGATCAATGCCATCACGGACACCGTGGGCAGCCTGATGGATTCCGTGGGCGGCACGGTCAAGGGCGCGTGGAACGGCGTCAAGGACTTTTTCGGGGTCGGCGACTCCAAAGGCGCTGCGCCGTCGTTTGCCGCGGCTCCTGCCTATGCCGGGAATTATTCGGCCTTTGCCGGAGCGGCCGCGGGCAACGCCGATGTGGCGTCGCTGGGCAAGCTGCCGCCTCAGAGAGTGGACACTTTCAGCAACCTGAAGGTTCAGCTTATCGGGCCTGAAGGCTATGACGCCAAAGTCACGCAGCAGGATTCCAGCAGCAACCAAAAGCTCAGTACTTCGTTTATCCGGAAAGGGGCTTTGAGATAAATGGCATCACCTTTTAAGATCAGGCTGCGCAAGGCTTCGTTCAAAGGCGTGTCCTTTGAGGTTACCGGCGGCTCGGTGACGATAGGCCGCCGCACTCAGGTGCATGAGTACCCGCAGCGCGACACGCCCTACACTGAGGATCTGGGCAAGGCGACCCGCACTTACACGGTTAACGGCTTTGTGATCGGCGATGACTTCATCGGCCACTCCAAGCGCCTGATTGAGACCTTTGAATCAGGCGGCACGGGCATTCTTGTGCATCCGTGGCTGGGGCGCGTCAAAGTGGTCGCCACCTCGCAGCCGCAGATCACCTGGAGCCTTGAGAAGCGTTACGCCTCGTTCAGCGTGACATTCACCGAAGCGGGTGAACTTACCAATCCGTACATTAAGGATTTGGGCTCATGGATCAGAGGACTTGCCGACAATCTTGTAAGCAAAGCCTTAGATGCCTTGGGCATCACCATGGACGACATCGGCAATGCCCAGGACTTTGTCGACAGCATCATGGACGGCTCGTTTGCCAACGTGCTCGGCTGTCTCGAAGGCTGTCAGCTGTTTGCCGTGTTCGGCCTTGCCGACAGCGTGGCCAACCTGGCATCGGATCTCGCTGCATCGGTTACCGAAAGCCATGAAGCCGCGGGAAGCGCCGTGATCAATGCCATCGGGCTCGACAGCGCCGTTGACGCCGTGCACGACTGGAAGCAGGCCGGGCATGACATCGCCGAACTGCTGGGCAACTCTGCCATGACCGCGGACTCTGAGAAAGTCTATGCCGCCGAGCTTGCTTCCGAAAGCGGCGAGGGCGCAAGCGTGCAGGCCAGCACGTCGGAACAGGCTGGCGCTGCCCTTGAGGGCATGACCCGGGCGGTGTTGCTGTCGGATCTTGCCGGATCCGTCTCCTACATGGGAACCTCATCCGACAGCGGTCAGGAAATGAGCTTTGAAGAGCTTTTAGAACTTAGAGACGACACACTTGACGCCATTGAGAACGAGATGATCATCCAGGGTACCGACCGCGGCGATCTGTATCAGACGCTTTCCGATCTTTACGATGCGACATGGCAGCGCTTTGAACAGGATCTTCTCAAGGAGAACTCCGTAATCACCGCGGTGCCCTCTGAGCCTGAGCCTGCCCTGGTGCTGGCCTATGACCAGTGGGGCGACGCCTCGCGCGATGATGAGATCGTCACTCGCAACCGCGTGCCCAATCCGCTGTTCACCGGCGGTGTCGTGAGGATGACGGAGAACTAAACCATGATATGTTCAGCAGGCCGCGCCTGTTGCGATTAAATCTCTTTTCTAAGTTTTCATTAAGCATTACGAACTATACTTCAAAGTAAGGGTGATGCTTATGAAGAAAGTCTTGTTGATTACAATCGCTTTTGCGGCTTTGCTTGCAACCGGCTGTGAAACGCTTAACGCCATGGTCGAGGAGCAAAGAGCCAAAGAGCTTGCCGCTGCGGAAGCTCAAAAGCCGAAGCCTGCGCCAGTTGATCCTAAAGTTGAAGCACAGTTTGCTTCTCTTCATTCGGGGCTCAATGAACCATGTAAAGACTGCATATTTTCGCGCTCTTATAACGATCCTCAGCCTAAGAGATACACGGTCACTTATAACGGTAAGACCATCAGATGCAGAGAATTCCCTACCGGATCGGATAGATATCTTTGCAATTAAAAGTTAAAGTCAGGAGCCGCCGCCAGGCGGTGTTTGAGTACCCGCAGAAAGATAAGCCCTTCGTCGAGGATCTCGGGCGCTCGCTGCGCTCTATCGACGTCAAGGGGTTTATCGTCGGGCAGGATTACGCCGCCCGCGCCAAACGCCTGATTGAGGCCTTTGAAAAGCATACCGCCGATCTTTATTTTCT
>DKSD01000073.1 GCA_002473165.1 Succinatimonas sp. UBA7265 | reverse complement strand
CTTTAGGGGGAAATTCACAGTTTGCTGACATGATTTTCTTCCCTGATTAAACTGTTTAAACTGCCTGATCCGCCGTTTTACATCTGCGAGAGGATCTTCTTTTTGAGCGCGTCGTACTCGGCCTGTTCAATAAGCCCGGCATCCAGCATCTTTTTGGCCTTGCTGAGCTTTTCAAAAGGATCCTCAGCCGCGGCCTGAGGCTGCGCGGCAGGCTGCGGCGCGGCGCCCTGCCCGAAGAGGTTCTGCGCCATGGCTGCCATGCCGCCTGCCGCGGCCATGCCCATGCCCACTCCGGCGCCGGCGCCCGCCGCGCCGCCTGCGCCTTCGTTGTTGGCCAGATCGCTCATGATGTCCATACCTTTTATCAGGCGGTAATTCTCCCCCATGATCCCCAGCTCGCGGGTCTTGGCATAGGCCTCCTCTAGCAGCTGGCGGTTGGGATCGTCCTCAGGGACGTCGATCGCGCTGATGTTAAAGGAGTCGAGTTTTACGCCGTACTCCTGCAACAGCTGGCTCAAAGGCGCGGAGAGCTTTGCAGAGATCTCGCCTGCCCTGCTTAAGATCCCGAGGATCTCTTCTTTTGACTGCATCAGGCAGGAGGCGATCTCCTGTTTGATCTGCTGGAGGAACTGCACTCCGAAATAGCGGCTGATCTCATCGGGGGCGAAACTCTTTACCTGCCCGCTCAGTTTGGAGATGAAGAGCGGCGCGTTGTCCACGGTGATCTTGTAAGCGCCGCGGGCGACGACAGAGGTGGCGATGCGCTGCACCGGATCGCGCACCTGGATGGGCGAATCCGTGCCCCAGAGAATTTCCGCTCCCAGCGCCTTGCGCACAAAGTACACGCGCGCGGTGAAAGTGGAAACCCCGCCGCTTAGCATGTTGATGAGGTTGCTTAAGAAAGGATAGTTCTGAGTTTTAAGCTCGTGCCGGCCTTCGGTAAAAACCTGCATGAGCTGCCCGTTTTTGTAAAACAGCGCCTCCTCGCCTGGGAACACCGTCAGGATCGATCCGATATTGAAATTCTCAACCGGGCATCTCCACACCAGCAGATCAGGATCGCCCTGGTTGGTGATCGCGTTAAAAATGTGGACGGCGCTGTCGCCGCCGGAACCGGAACTCTTGTGATCAAAAATGCTCATGGCCAATACCGCTTTAAAAATCTAAGACCTGGCGCCGGAGGCTTTCACTGCCATTCCAGCGCGCTTCTGCCTTAACTATGCGGCACAGCGAAGAAAAACGTCAAATCTTTTTAGTCAGTTTCATGACAGCGGGCTTTTTTGCGAGTTAGCGGTGCGCGAAGCGGCCAGGATCCTTTAAGTTGATGTGTTTGAACAGCCGGTCTAAGGGAACGGATGGTGCGGAAGATGGGGTTCGAACCCACAAGCCGAAGCACTGGAACCTAAATCCAGCGTGTCTGCCAATTTCACCACTTCCGCGCTGAAATGATGTTTTTAAGGGAATTTAAAGGATGGGGTGGCTTGAGGGATTTGAACCCACGACAACTGGAATCACAATCCAGGACTCTACCAACTGAGCTAAAGCCACCATAGATGTGCTGATCGTCCCTTTCGTTCAGCTGGATGGCGCGTCCTAAAGGAATCGAACCTTTGACCCACAGCTTAGAAGGCTGTTGCTCTATCCAACTGAGCTAAGGACGCTCATTGGTCGGTGATAGAGGATTCGAACCTCCGACCCCCTCGACCCGAACGAGATGCGCTACCAGACTGCGCTAATCACCGATTGCGAGTGCATATACTAATGAAAGAGTTTTTTTAAGTCAACACAAATTTTCACAATTTTTCCGCACGCTCTTTACCTTACGCACCGCCGCCGTGCGACCGGCCAGTCCTGTGCTCTCCCGCATCCGCGAGAGTGTCTATTTGCTAAAATACGTCATCCTTTAAGGAGACCTCACTTTCTCATGGATACTGTTCTTTTAGGGCTGCCCTTGGGCGAGCTGCTGCTCATCCTCGTGGTGCTGCTGCTCTGCGGCCTGTTCGCCGGTTTTCTTGCCGGGCTTTTAGGCATAGGCGGCGGCGTGATCTTCGTGCCCTGCTTCTACCTGATCTTCCATTACGTGTTTAACGTGCCTGCCGACACCTCCATGATCGTCGCCACCGGCACCTCGCTTTTGTGCATGATCCCCACTTCGATCTCGGCTGCCCGCTCGCAGTACCGCCGCGGCAACATGGATGTCGAAGTCATAAAGAAATGGGCCGTCGCCATGCTCATCGGCGTCGCGGCCGGCACCGTGATCTCGAAGTATTACGGCGGCAAATGGCTGGCTGCGCTCTTTGGCGGCGTCATGATCATCAACAGCGTCAATACTCTGATCCGCGCCAAAGCCAAACCGGCCTTTGACACCCTGCCCAGGCGCCCCTTCCAGCAGCTCATCGCGTTCTGCATCGCCTGCTTCTCCTCAATGCTCGGCATCGGCGGCGGCACGCTGACCGTGCCGGTGTTAAACGCCTGCTCCGTGCCGCCGCACAAATCCATCGGCACTTCGTCAGCGGTGTCGCTGTTTGTCTGCGTCCCGGGCGCGCTTTTGATGATCCTTATGAATATCAGCGCCACCCCGCCTGACGCCCCGGTGGGCACCATCGGCCTTGTGAACGTGCTGGCTGCGGCCTGCGTCATTTGCGTGTCCGTGTTTGCCGCGCCCCTGGGAGTGGCCATCGGGCGCAACATCAAACCTGTGACCTTAAAGCGGATCTTTGCGGTCATGCTGTTTATCATCAGCGTGCGCATGCTCATTTCCGGGCTTTGCGACTAAATCAGAAATATCGGGAGGTTTTATGACTGCCACTTTGATAGACGGCAAGGGAATTGCCAAAGAGCTCAGGAGCGCGCTGCATGATGAGGTGGCAAAGCTCACCGCAGGCGGCGTTCGCGTCCCGGGCCTTGCGGTGGTGCTCGTCGGCGATGATCCGGCCTCCCAGATCTATGTGCGCAACAAGCACCGCGCCTGCGCCGATGTCGGCATCAAGTCCTTTGCCTGCACCCTGCCGGCCGCCGCCACGCAGCAGGAACTCTCAAAGCTCATCGCCGAACTCAACGCCAATGAGGAAGTCGACGGCATCCTGGTGCAGTTCCCGCTGCCCGGCGGCCTTGACGAATCCAAGGTCGTCGAGGAGATCGATCCTTCAAAAGACGTGGACGGTTTCCACCCTTACAATGTCGGCCGCCTCGTGCAGCGCATCCCCTACATGTGCGCCTGCACCCCGCACGGCGTGATGACGCTGCTGCACCGCACTTTGGGAAAGGATCTCAAAGGCCAAAACGCCGTGGTCGTGGGCGCCTCGAATATCGTGGGCCGTCCGATGGCGCTTGAGCTGCTGCTCGCCGGCTGCACTGTCACCGTGACCCACCGCTTCTCAAAGCCTCAGGATCAAAAAGCCCTGATCAAAAACGCCGACATCGTGGTCGTCGCCGTGGGCAAGCCTAAATTCCTCGACGGCTCGCTCATCAAAGACGGCGCCACGGTCATAGATGTGGGCATCAACCGCCTTGAGGACGGCCATCTGTGCGGCGACGTGGATTTTGCGGAGGCGTCAAAACACGCGGCCTATATCACCCCGGTACCGGGCGGCGTGGGTCCGATGACGATCGCCACGCTCATGGAAAACACCGTCACGGCCTGGAAGATCCACGTCGGGCTTTAATGGCCTGAAACAGCAGGGCCCGCTGGATCACTCCCGCGAGCCCTGTTTTATGCGGCCTGCGCTTACTTGCGCGCGGCCACCATGTTTACGAGATCAGGGATCTCAACTTCGATGTTCTGATCCTTTGAGTAATCGACTCCCGGGATCTCAAAACCGAACAGCTGCAGGAACTGTTTCTTGTAATCGTCGTAGTCGCTGATCTGTTTTAGGTTCTCAGTGGTGACCTGTTTCCACAGATCCATGCACTCCTGCTGGATCTCCGGGCGCAGCTCCCAGGTGTCGTTGCGGATGCGGCCTTCCTGGTCGATCTCCGGGGCCTTGCCGTAAATGCCGGTGGCAAAAAGCCTGTCGATGTGCTCGATGACCGACTCGTAGCACTTGTGCTCGCGCATCACCCTGAAGATCAGCGCGATGTACAGCGGCATGACCGGAATGGCGGAAGATGCCTGGGTCACGACGGACTTGAGCACGGCGACGCGGGCGTCGCCCTTGACCGCGGCGAGGCTGCCGCGCAGCGCCTTGGACGCGCGATCGAGATCCTCTTTGGCCTTGCCCAGCGAACCGCCCCAGTAAATCGGCCAGGTGAGCTCCGCGCCGATATAGGAGTAAGCCACAGTCTTAAAGCCCTCAGCAAGCACGCCGGCCTGCTTTAAGGCATCGATCCACAGCTCCCAGTCCTGGCCGCCCATGACGGTCACGGTGTTTTTGACTTCCTCGTCAGTGGCAGGCTCGATGGTAGACTCGATGATCTCGTCCTTGTTCGTATCGACGGCGGTCGAGGTGTAAGCCTTGCCGATCGGCTTTAACGAGGAGCGCACAACCTCGCCCGTGGACGGCACTTTGCGCACCGGGGCGGCCAGGGAATACACCAAAAGATCGATCTTGCCGAGATCTTCCTTGATCATCTTGATGGCCTGGGCGCGGCACTCATCGGAGAAGGCGTCGGCGTTAATGTTCTTGGCGTAGAGGCCGGCCTCATGCGCGTATTTGGTGAATGCGGCCGTGTTGTACCAGCCTGCGGTGCCGGGGCGCTTGCCCTGGCCGGGTTTTTCAAAGAACACGCCCAGCGTGGCGGCGCCGGAGCCGAAGGCCGCGGTGATCCTCGAGGCCAGGCCGTAACCGGTGGAGGCGCCGATCACCAGCACTTTTTTCGGGCCGTTCTCCAGCTTAGGCTGGCTCTTCACGTAGTCGATCTGGCTCTTTACGTGAGCGTCACAGCCCTCAGGGTGAGTGGTGACGCAGATAAAACCGCGGACGCGGGGTTCAATGATCATGAAAAATACTCCTAAAAACAGCGCCTCTTAAATAAGGCTCAGGTTTTATTTATGGCGGTGATTTTAACACACGGCCGCTATGCGGCCGTGTGAGGGTTCAGGCATTGGACTGGCTTCGCGAACGCAAAAGCAGCAGTGCCAAGGCAAGCACCCCGATCCCCAAAGCAAGGCTCAGCCACTGCGATAACGAAAGAGTGGCGTAAATGCCGCGGATGCTGTCGCCGCGCAGGAATTCCACCATAAATCTCATCAAAGGGTAAAGCCCCGCGTACAGCCACGGGCACAGCCAGCGGTGTTTGGTCCTGGACGTCAGATAGAGAATGAGCGCCAGGATAAAGAGCAGCAGCGCGCTCAAAGGCTGGACCGGAAAGCGCGGCTCGGTTCCCGGCAGCGAGCCCTCGGGAAAGTGCAGCGCCAAAGGCCCGTCATAGGGGATCCCGTAGCAGCAGCCGCCGAGCAGGCAGCCGAGCCTGCCAAAAGCGTGCGCGAGCGGCAACACGAACAGCGCGTTCTCGAGGATCGGGCGCAGCGCCACATGGTTTAATTTGGCCATGAGCACCAGGAACACGGCCCCTCCTGCGAAGCCGCCCAAAAACACGAAGCCCTCAGGGGCAAAGAGGCCGAGCTCATACCCTGGGCTTAAGATCCGGCTCCAGTTGACATATTCCCTGACAGTCCATAAAAACAGCGCTTTGGCCCCGGCCAGGGCGCCCAGCGCGGCAAAACAGCACATCATCAGAAAATCGTCGGCGTCAAGGCCGCGGCGGTACATAAGAAGGTACCCCAGCCCGACTGAGATGATGAGCCCCAAAGCGATCATCAGGCCGTATCCGCCGATCACCAGGTTTCCAAGATGAATATAGGTGAGCATGCAGACCTCAAATACGACAGCGGCCCTGCCGAAACCCGGCAGGGCCGCCTGTACTTAAAGATTAAGGTTAAGCTCCGGCCGAAGCAGCGGCGGAAGCGGCGCCGGCGGCGCCGAGCGCGCCGACACAGGCCACGCAGATGATGAAGAACAGGAGGTTGAGGATCAGCGAAATGATGCCAATCACCAAAGCCGCGGTGCCCATGCCCTTCGTTTCAGGAACCTTGCGGGCCTTAACAGCCAGAATAATGGCAACCAGGGCGATGATAGCGCCGATAATGCCGGTAAAAGCACCTAATCCGATGATGGAAAGCAGTGCGAAAACCGCAGCGATAATAGCAAGAACAAGCGATGCAACAGCCATTTAAGACTCCTTGAAAGATCTGTCCGCCCTGCAAAAGGAAACGGACTATGCTCATTTCACAGTCAGCTTCGAAAAGCGCATGCTTGTCCAAACGCTGACATTTCATAACGCAATACATTTGCGCTGCATGGCAGACACCGTCACAGTAGTTTTCCGCTCCCACTGGTGTACTGCATAAGCGGATTATTTGTACATAATCTTAAAACTGTTCAATGCTGCGTATCAATATGTCTTTGGTTAAAACTTGCTCAGCGATCAAAGATCGCACAGAACCGAGGTCAAAATAAGACAGTTAATGCGGCTGCTTCGACTTCGTTCAGGCTCCTGAATTTACATCGCTGACTTGCGCGGCATAAAACGCGGCTCTCTATCTGCTTTACAGAAAAATCGTTCGGCGATCACCGAGGACACAGCTTTTCCGCGGCGGCTATAATAGTGGCCTGCGTAAGCAACCTGACTTTTTATTCATAAGATTTAAGCATGTACCTTAATTTTCACACCCTGAAAAACCTGGCGGCGGCGGCCGCCTTCACTGTCAGCCTGCAGGCTTTCGCTATACCTTCAAGCCCCGCTCCGGTGGACGGGATAAACCTCGGCGTGGCCTACCGCCTTCCCGGGTCAGACACCGTCTACGGGCAGAACTATGACGTGTACATGCACCCGGCCTCAACGCAAAAACTGCTGACGGCGCTGGCCTCATACCTTTATTTAGGCCCTGGCTACCGCATCCACACCTCGCTGCAGGTAAAAAGCGGGGCGCTCGGCGCTCAGGGAGCGCTGAACCTCGGCCCTGACGGCACGCTCAAAGGCGGCATCTTGCTGCGGTTCTCAGGCGATCCGACGCTCACTGACAAAAAGTACCGCGAGCTTTTGAACGCGCTAAAAAAAGCCGGCGTCAAACGCATAGACGGCCCGGTGATCCTCGACTACTCGCGCTTCAGCGGCCGCTCCCGCGGCCAGGGCTGGTCCTGGGATGATCTTCCGGTGTGTTTTACGGCGCCGGCTGCGGCCTTCATCATCAACCGCAACTGCGCTTTCGCGCAGCTTAAGACCAGCGGCGAAGGCCGGATCGCCGAGCCGATGATCCCGGCCGACACCCCGGTTACCATAGACTCGACCGCCACAGGCGTTAAAGCCTCGGATTACGGCGGGAACTGCGAGCTTGAGGCGGAACTTTTTAAAGACAACCACTACCGCATCACTGGCTGCGTGCCCTTGCAGAAGAACAATGTTCCCTGGCCGCTCTCGCTTTCAGTCTCCGATCCTGACAAATGGGGCCGCGACTGGACAGAGCAGGCGTTAAAACGCCTGGGGATCGCCCACGGCGAACTGAGCATCGCGCATGAGGCCCAGGCAGGATACAGCGAATTTGCCGCGCTGGACTCCGCGCCGCTTAGCGATCTGCTGCGCTACATGCTCTACCGCTCGAACAACCTCTACGCCGACGCCATCGCCAAGAACCTCGCCGTTGAGTATTTCAAGCAGCCGGCCACGTATTACCGCGCGACGCAGGCGATCCGCTCTGTGCTTTTGAAATACGCGAAGATCAGCCTGGGCAACTCCTACCAGGTCGACGGCTCCGGGCTCTCGCCGCACAACCTCATCACGCCGCGCCAGATGCTCTCGGTGTGCGACTACATCGCCAAAAACGAGGAGACACTGCACTTCTCGCAGCTGCTGCCGGTGGCCGGCGTCTCCGGCACCATGCACTGGCGCGGCTCGGTGAACCAGCCGCCGCTTAAGGGCAACGTCACCGCCAAGACCGGATCGCTTACCAACACCTCAAACCTCGCCGGCTTCCTGACCACGAAAAGCGGCGCCCGGGTGCCGTTTGTGATCTTCTCGAACAATATCTCGCTGCCCCAGCGCCAGCGCGATGCGGTCAAATACCACCGCATGGCCTCGCCCACCTTAGGCTTTGAGCGCTATGTGCTCGAGCAGATCTTCAATGAAAAAGTCATGGGCATGGATTTCTGAGGCAGTCTTAGAACCCAGCGCCTTGATCTCCCCCGCCGCAGGCATCCTCACGCCCGCGGCCTTTGCTTGTTAACACTTCGTAACTTATCATTAAAGCAGTCACCAAGATAAACAACCACCTCAAAGGAAACACACGGTGCAAGCGCAAAACAAGACTCCTTTACTGCCTGGTGCAGGCTCTTCGGATTTCCGGGAATACATCAACAGGGGCTTTTACTATGTTGACAAGACCGGATACCTCAGGACGCTTTTCCTTGACACCACCCCCAGGACGCTGATCCTGCGCCCGCGGCGCTTTGGCAAAACGCTGCTCTTGAGCACTATGCAGTGTTTTCTTGAGATGAACTATAAAAACCCGGATGACATCTCAGAGCAGCAACGGCTTTTCAAAGGGCTCAAGGTTGCCGCGGATCAGGAATTCTGCGAACAAAACATGGGACAGTATCCGGTGCTCTCTCTGAGCCTCAAAGGCGTGGAAGGCAGAACTTTTGAGAGAGCCTATGCCAAACTTGCCCAAAAAATTTATGATTTGGTTTCGCGCTTTGCCTGGCTGCTTGAAAGCGACCGGCTCGAACCGTGGGATAAGCGAGATCTGCAGATGCTGCTTGACTACCCGACCCTCAGAAAACCGGAAGGTCAGGATGACATCGAAAGATCTTTGAAAGTGCTAAGTTCCATGCTTTTAAAACACACCGGCAGGCTCCCGGTGCTGCTTATAGACGAATACGACGTGCCGCTGCAAAAGGCGGCGCTTGGCGGTTACTACGATGACATGATCGGTGTTGTCAAAAGCATGCTCGAGTATGTGGTCAAAGACAACGCCGAGGTGAGCAAGGTCATTATGACCGGCTGCCTGATAGCTTCGAAAGAGAGCATCTTCACCGACATGAACAATGTCACCGTGAATTCCGTGCTCAGCCAGGACGGGCGTCTTGACGCCGCTTTCGGTTTTACTCCTGATGAAGTACATAGGCTGCTCGAGAATTTCGGCGCCGGGGAGGCCTACGCCACCGCCAGGAAATGGTATGACGGCTACAACCTCAACGGCCAGGATATATTCTGCCCTTGGGATGTGATCTCATACGCGTACGATCTCACAGGCCCCAAGGGCCGCAGCGCCCAGCCTCAGCCATACTGGAACAAAACCAGCGACAACAGCATCATCATCCAGTTCCTTCCTGATTTAAGCTCGGAAGACGCCGATCGCATGCAGGAACTGCTAGACGGCAAAGATGTAAAGCTTCATGTGAACGAATCGCTGATCTACAAAGACCTCAGCAAACACCTGAGCGAACACTTCTGGAGCATTCTGGTCTTCACCGGCTACCTGACGCTTGCCAAAAGAGGATCAGGCGACACCCATGAGTTCCGCATCCCCAATACCGAGGTCAGGCAGTGCTTCAACTACAACATCCACAACTACTACGACCAAAGAGGACAGGGCAAATTCG
This sequence comes from Succinatimonas sp. UBA7265, assembly GCA_002473165.1. Classification (GTDB taxonomy): domain Bacteria; phylum Pseudomonadota; class Gammaproteobacteria; order Enterobacterales; family Succinivibrionaceae; genus Succinivibrio. Next base: position 453 of record DKSD01000073.1, on the reverse strand, counting down.
GCGGCACGGCAAAAGCTGTTGTCACTGCGCTGCTCTCAGGGGATTCAGACAGCATCATTGGGCCTTTAAACGAACTTTTAAGGGGCTTTGTATCCGTGCGGGATTCAGCAACCCGCGCCCCGAAAGAGAACTTTTACCAGGGCTTCATTAACGGACTGTTCGCGGCTGCAGGCGGCAGTCTTGTCAGCGAGTACTCGTCAAACCGCGAGAGCGGCGACGGCTACGCCGACATCACGTTCAAATCCTTTGACGAGAGTACCGGAGTGGTCATCGAGCTTAAACTCGCAGCCAAAGATCAGGCGCGCAAAAAACTTTCCGAAGAAGCTCTCATGCAGATCGCCGCCAAAGATTACGCAAGAGAGCTCCGCGATGGCGGAGTGACACGGATTTTCGCCTACGGCATTGCCTTCTGCAAAAGGCAGTGCACTGTTCCTTAATTCCAGCCTAAATTAG
>DKSD01000062.1 GCA_002473165.1 Succinatimonas sp. UBA7265 | reverse complement strand
TACCTACAATGCAATGTTTGGGTTAAATAACTTATTAATTTTAAAAGAAGTTTAAGCAGGGGTTTGAGAGAGGATTAGCCCGCGGAATGCGGAATATTTTAGGTAACTTATTGATTTTAGAGGAAAATTTGGCGGAAAGATGGGGATTCGAACCCCAGAAACACGTAGTGTTTGCCGCATTTCGAGTGCGGTGCATTCGACCACTCTGCCATCTTTCCGTTTTTTTGTGAGCGTGATTATATACGAATTTTTAGCTTTTTAACACCGCCGGATTGATCCGGCGGCAAAAAGCTCATTCGAAATGGTTCTTGATCTTGACGATCGTGTCGGCGATGTAATTCTCAAGGCTGCTGCCGTACTTGTTGTTCAGGTAGTCGTGCAGCTTCTTGATCGTCTGATAGCCCTGAGTCTGAGGCTCCTGGCAGATCACGAAATCTATGATGTCGTTTTTCACGAGTTCGCGGGTGGTGTAGATCTCATCGCAGGCGATGACAAAACGCTTGTTTTTGCCGTCGGCGATCAGCGCCGCTCCTAGGCCTGAGACGCCTGAGCCTGTCGTCATGTAGACGGCGTTGATCTCAGGGTGCTCGGTAAACGCCTGCATCGTGGCCTGCTGGGTGTCGATGTCGCGATCGTGGCCCTCTATGGTCGCGACGATCTCGTAATCGGCGCGGCGGCGCTTGAGCTCGTTTAAGAAGCCTTCAACGCGGCAGTGGTGGCCGTAGTGGGTAAGATAGCCGACGACCACGAGGATTTTGAGGTGGCGATCGCGGTTGCACTTGTCGAATATCGCGGCGGCGACGGAGCCGGATTTGCGGTAGTCGGGGCCTACAAAGCAGACGTGGCGGGCGTCAGGGATGAAATTGTTTATGAGCAGCACGGGTTTTTTCTGATCGGTGAGCTCGTTGATCTTCGCGACGATCTGCGGATCGTCGACGGTGCACAGGGCAAAAGCCTTGCACTCGCGCTTTTCCAGGCGCTCTATGGCCTCCAGGTGCTGCCTGACGTCCCAGCCCTCGACTTCCTCTACGGTGACGCAGATCCCCAGATCTTTGAACTCGCGCTCGGCGATCTCGATGCCGCGCTTGATGTCGTCAAAGAACATGGAATTTATAGAAGGCAGAAGAATGCCTATGTAGTTAACGTTCTTCTGGGCTGAAAGGGCGCGGCCGGCGCGGTTGGGGATATACCCGAGTTCAACGGCGAGTTTGCGGATGCGCTCCGAGGTTTTGGCTGAGACCTCGGTTTTATCATTCAGCGCTCTGGAGACCGTGCCCACCGAAACTCCGCAGGCTTTGGCTAAATCCTTGAGGGTAACACTCATAACTAAGGTTCCTGATGCACAGCGTCTGCGCAAAATCGCAACCGCTTACAGGTTTTATTTTAGAAACAAATATGCAGAACCAGCGATTGTGTCGCTTAAATTTGGAGCTTGCTCCCATAATGCGCAAAGATCTTTTGCAAAATGCGCTTATGCGCACATTTTGCATACAACTTTTAAAAAGCGCAAGCGGGACAGGATATAACGCAAGCGTCTGCTTTGAGAAAAAGCCTTGGAGATTTAGCGCCATGAAAAAAATACCAGGCCAGATGCGCACGGAACTTGAGGCCCTCGCCGATCCGGCATATCAGAATTTCACCGCGAAGCTCCGCCCGACGCTGCGGCGGAAGATCCTGGGCGTGCGCCTGCCGGCGCTGCGCGCTTACGCCAAAAAACTGGTGAAAACAGGGCGCGAGAGCGAAGCGCTGAAAACGCTTGGCGAGGATGAGTGCTATGAGGAGACCGTGCTCAAGGCCCTGGTGCTGTGCGAACTCAGACTGACGGGGCGGGATCTGATTGAGCGGGTCGATGCGCTGCTGCCGGAACTTGACGGCTGGGGCGCCTGCGACACCCTTGTTGCCGCGCTTAAAGATCCTGCAGCGCACGGCTCGTTGTGGTGGGACTACCTCAGCGAGTGTTTTGCCGATCCGCTGGCGGTCAAAAGGCGTTTTGCCTTCGTCGCAGGCCTGATGTATTTCGCCTCAGGAGAACACTTTCGCGAACTGCTGCGGCAGGCGGCACGGGCGGACGGCGATGAGTATTACGTCATGATGGCCGCGGCCTGGTGCATCGCCGAGGTGTGCGTTTTCCACCCTGAGGAGACGCTTGATCTGCTCCGCTCGGGAGCGTGCGATCCGCGCACGGCGTTAAAGGCCGTCTCCAAGATCTGCGAGTCTTACCGCGTAAGCGCTAAGGTCAAAGCGCGCGCCCGGGCGCTGCGCTCTGAGATCAAAAAAGCCGGAGTTAAGGCCCCGGCAATTTAAAGCGCTTGCGGATTTCAGCCTAAGTGATGGTCGGAGGAGGTGTTGCCCTGACCGTAGTAGGCGTTTTTGCCGTGCTTTCTTAAATAGTGCTTGTCCAACAGCACCTGCTGCATCGGGGTGGCGTCGCCGTTTCTTAAGGTGATGGTGTGGTAGGCCATGAAGGCGATCTCCTCGAGCACCACAGCGTTGTAAACTGCGTTGTCAGGTGATTTGCCCCAGGTGAACGGGCCGTGGGAGTACACGAGCGCGCCCGGTACGTCTTTCATCTCGATGCCGCGTTTTTTGAAGGTCTCGACGATCACATTGCCGGTCTCGAGCTCATAGTCGCCTTTGATCTCGGCGTCCGTCATCGGGCGGGTGCAGGGCACCGGGCCGTAGAAGTAGTCGGCGCCGGTCGTGCCGAGGGCTGGGATGTCGCGGCCGGCCTGGGCAAACGAGGCGGCGTAGCGGGAGTGGGTGTGCACGACGCCCATGATGTCAGGGCAGGCGCGGTACAGAGCCAGGTGGGTGGCGGTGTCGGTGGAAGGGTTGAGCCGGCCTTCGACACGTTCGCCGGTCTTGAGATCGACGACCACCATGTCCTCGGCGCTCATGGTTTCGTACTCGACTCCGGAGGGCTTGATCACGACAAGCCCGGCGTCGCGGTCTATGCCGGAGACGTTGCCCCAGGTAAAGGTCACCAGCCCGTGCTTGGGCAGCTCCAGGTTGGCCTTGAACACTTCTTTCTTAAGCTCTTCGAGCATGATCAGATCTCCTGAAAACTTGCAGCTGATGTTGCGATCCTAGCAGAGTTAAAAACGAAAAAACGTGAGATGGCGCGAGAGTGCAAACGTTATTTGCATGCATTGTCTGAAAGGAGGAAATGTCAGAACAAGCGTATGTTAGTCAAAATATAAATTAAAAGCGCTCACCGCCAAAAACGTTTGCAAAAAAGCTCTAGGAATGAAAGGCGAGGCCTGCTTCCAAAAGCTTTTGCGGCATGATACGCTGGGAGCGCAGCAGCAGATCGCCGCGGCGGTCAAAGGGCAGACTTAAAAGCGCCCGGGGCAGCGGCAGGAAGAACGATCCCCGTTTGCCGCAGCCTAAGAGTTCGTTGGCGCTTTTAAAGCGCGGATTGCAGGCGGCGATCACCCCGCTAAGCGGCGATTTCAGAGTAAGCGCGATCGCCGCCGCCGCGTCCTCAAGGCCGATCCACGGCAGCGGCCCCGGCGGGGCCGGGAGGATCTTTAAACGGGGGAGCCTTGCGGTGATGCGCATGAGTCCCCCGCCTGCCCCCATGATGATCCCAAAGCGCAGCAGCGCCGTGCGGCAGGGGGCAAAAGAGTGCAGGGCGGCCTTTTCAAAGGGGGCGATGAGATCGCGTCTGAAACCTTCATCAAGCGGGCCGTCGTCGGCGCAGTCGCAGCCCTGGGCGTAGATCCCGGTGGCGCTTGCCTGCACGAACACCTCAGGCAGGGCGCAGCGGTATCCCTCACAAAGCGCGGCTATGGCCTTAAGCCTTGAATCGCGCAAAGCGCGCATCCTCAGCGGGGTAAGGGGCAGAGCGGCTATGGAGGCGCCTGCGAGGTTTACGAGCGCCTCGCATTTTGGGAAGGGATCGCCCCAGGAGATCACGCGCACGCCCTCAGGCAGCCTCGCGCGCGCGGGGTTTCTTGAGATCACCGTGATCTCATCTTCGGCATTTTGCAGCATCTTGCACAGCGCGCGGCCTAAAAAGCCGCTGCCGCCTGCCACGGTGATCTTCATGTAAGGCCTCGCAAAGGATCAGACAAAACAAAAAGGCGCCGCCCTGCGGCGACGCCTTTTAGTTTAGCCTGTTATCTCTCAGTTCTGCTTGGCCTGCTCAGCCTGGATGGCAGTCACGGCGATGGTGTAGACGATGTCGTCAACCAGGGCGCCGCGGGAGAGATCATTGACCGGTTTGCGCAGGCCCTGGAGCAGCGGGCCGATGGCCACAAGGCCAGCGGAGCGCTGCACGGCCTTGTACACGGTGTTGCCAGTGGAGAGGCTCGGGAACACGAACACGGTGGCCTTGCCGGCAACCGGTGAACCCGGGGCCTTCTGGGCGGCCACGGACGGCATGACGGCGGCATCGTACTGCAGCGGGCCGTCGACGGCGAGATCCGGGCGCTTCTGCTTGACGAGCTCAGTGGCCTGGGTCATGAGATCGACGTCGGCGCCCTTGCCTGACTTGTGGGTCGAGTAGGTGATGAGCGCGACCTTGGGATCGATGCCGAAAGCCTTGGCGGTGTCGGCGGACTGGATGGCGATCTCGGAGATCTGATCGGCGTCCGGGTTGAGGTTCACGGCGCAGTCGGCGTAGAAGTAAACCTGTTCAGGCATGAGCATGAAGAAGCCGCCTGAGACGAGCTTGGCGCCTGGTGCGGTCTTTAAGATCTGGAAAGCCGGGCGGATGGTGTTGGCGGTGGTGTGGACAGCGCCTGAGACCAGGCCGTCGATCTCGCCGCGCTCGATCATCATCGTGGCCAGGAAGACGTTGTCCTTGAGGGCCTGCTCGGCAAGCTCAGGAGTCATGCCTTTCTTCTGGCGCAGCTCGACGAGGCGGTCGATGTAATTGGCGCGCACGCTGTCAGGATCGACGAACTCGACGCCCTCGCCCAGCGTGACACCCTGCTCGGCAGCGACCTTTAAGATCGCCTCTTTCTTGCCGTAGAGCACCGGCACGGCGATACCCTGCTGCGCCACGATGGATGCGGCCTTCACGGTGCGCGGCTCATCGCCCTCAGGCAGCGCGATGCGCATGTGGGCGGCGCGGGCCTTGGAGGCCAACATGTTGCGGAAGGCAGCCGGGCTCATAAGCGGGGTGCGATCTTTGTCATAAGCGGTTACGGCTTTGATCGCGTCAGCGCCAAATGCGCCGGCGGCATTGGCCGCGGCGGTCTCAAGGCGCTCGCTGTCGTCTGCGGCCACGGCGGCAGGGAACCTGGCCAGGGCCTCGGCGACCGCCCACACGGATTTGTCGGTCTCGATGACTGCGGCCCCGTCAACAGCGCCTTTGGCTCCGCCTGCGAGGATCACGATGCCGGTCTCGGCCTTTGCCGGAGCCTTGGAGGTGAGCAGGGCCATCGGAGCTTTGAGCTCCTCGCCGTCAAACGCGATCTTAAAGGCGCGCGCTGAGGCGCTGCCTGAGGTGACCTTGGCATCGAGGAAGGCGGCGATGTCTGAGGCCCTGGGGGCGTAGTTTTCCTTGGCGTACTCAATGGTCGCGAGCACGTTCGTCACGGCAGCGGGGGCGTCATCCTTGCAGCCGCAGGACTTGGCGCCGCCGCAGCAGTGCGCGCAGCCTGAAAGCGTGAGGCGGCGATCGCCTGCGGCATCGCGCGGGGCGTCATGGTTTAAGACCACGGTGCCGATCACGCGGTTTTTGCCGGCGCTGGCAAAGGGGATGAGCGTGGCGTCTATCTGCGCCTTGCTGCCTTTGCAGGTGCCGGTGATCACGGTGATGATGTCTGCGTCAAGGGCGTGGCAGATCTCGGCGTTTAACTCGTCTTTGTCAGTGCGGGTGCCGGTCACGCCTTCGACTACGGCGATCTCAGGTTTTGCCGCCTCAAGGAAAGCCTTGAAGTTGGCGACGACGCTCTCTAACACGTCAGAGCGCTTGCCCGCGGCGATGGCCTTAAAAGCGCAGCAGCGGCAGAGGGTTTTGCCCTCTTGAGGCTCATCGAGCTCCCCGGCAAACGGGGTGAAACGGGCGGCCTTGACGCCCTTGTCATTTAAGGCCTTCACCAGGCCCAGTGCTGCGGGGAAAATCCCTTCGGTCTTGCCGGCCGGAACGAGCATTACTGTACGTGTCACTTCAAACTCCATATATTTTCTGAAAGATCCAAAACGTTTTTAAGGCGCGGATCCTGATTGCGGCGTTCTCGCGCGTCTGCCATATTTTCCGCCTGTAACAGCGTTTTTTCAATGAAGAGCGCCGCCGTACTGTGCGGCGCGGCTAAGAACTTTTATCAAAAATGCTAAAATTGCCGCAACGGGAGGAGGGCAGCGCGCATGGGCTTTGTAAGAACGATCCGCGACGGCATGAAGTACACCAGGATCTGGCCTGACGATCCGCTGTTGGGGCCGGTGTTCCCGGAAAACCGCGTGAAATACTTCATGAAGCTGGGCAATTTCGCGCTCCCGCCTTTTATCGTGCTCATATTGTTCTGGGCTTTCTGGCGCGGCGGCGGCCTGCACGGCGTCGAGTTTATGTTCGCCATGAAGAACACCTGGCCCGTGACGATCATCTGCGTGCTCTTTTTGCTCTTCATGCCGCTGCAAGGCTACTACTGGATGGGCAGGCGCTCGCAGACAAAGCTCAACGCCCGCCAGAAACTCTTCTACATGGAAACCTGCATCATGCTCCACCGCCAGGGCTCCCAGGATCCGACGCTCATGGATTTTGCTGAGACCACCGCAGAGGGCATAAAAAAGCTCGGCCGCGATTTCCTGCGCAAGCTTTGAACGCCCGCGGTTCGCTTTTACCTCTTTCAATGGCAGGCTCTGCCATAAAATTCACCTTTGTGATCACAGATGATCTTTTGTGATCAATCTATCAACTATTCCTATAATTTACCAATCGCTCCAGAATATGGAATATCCCTCTTCTAAGCTTGACCATGAAAGCGATGAAGCCGCGCTGGCGGCGGGGAGCGAGATATGGAACACACAGAAAACGCAAGCGAAGTGGTGGTGTACACGGACGGCAGCTGCTCTCAGGGCCAGGACAGCCCGCTGCGCGGCACGGGCGGCTGGGCGGCGCTCATCTGCATGGGCGGAAAGGAGATCAGGATCGCTGGGCATAATCTCTAACTCCGCCCTTTCCGT
>DKSD01000052.1 GCA_002473165.1 Succinatimonas sp. UBA7265 | reverse complement strand
TACCTACAGTGCAAAGTTTGGGTATTTAAAGAACGAGTTTATTCGTCCATACGAAAATTACCGTAATACTCTGATATAAAACGATAAAAACTTGTTTGCCGCATTTCTTGCGGCAAACAATGTGGCAAACATTCCCTCAGTTACTACCACTCAATGCCGCTCAAATGCATTTATCGACCGAACCAAAAGTGCGATGGTCCAGATCTTCATTTTTTTTGTTGAATAGCGCCAAATACGTATATTAATTTAACTTTTACATTTTATGTAACAGTTCAACTGTCTGATTAAAAACATATTTATGACGAACGATTTAAAAAACGTAAGTTCTATTGAAATATGATTTATTAAATTTAACTTTATTAAAATTTACTTTAATAGTACTATTTAAGGTAGGATCTTCAAACCAATCACAACAAAATGTCCCGGACGGAGCGGCCACCAATGTTTACCGGCAGAACGCGCGAGCTTAACTTGCTTGAAGAACGTTACGTCAGAAACGCTTACGAGTGCATCATCGTTTACGGCAGGCGGCGAAATGGCAAAACCGCGCTGATCTCAAAATTCTGCGCAGGCAAAAAAAGCATTTTCTTCTCGGCTGAGGAATCCACCGCGCAGGCAAACCTGAGAAACCTCAGCGAAGCCGTGTACCAGGCAGCAGGAGGGAGCGGAGAAGCACCGGTGTACTCCGACTTTAAAACGGCTTTCGCCGCCATCGCCGCCCTGGCCCAAAAGCAAAAGATCGTACTGGTGATCGACGAATACCCGTATCTTGCCAAAGCGTACCCCGGGATCTCGTCGCTGCTTCAGGTGCTCATCGATCACACGCTGTCAAAGCTCAACATCATGCTCATTCTCTGCGGCTCGTCCATGAGCTTTATGCAGGAACAGCTTTTAGGCCGCAAGAGCCCGCTGTACGGCAGGAGGACCGGGCAAATCCGCCTGGGACCTTTGGATTTTACAGACATCAAAGCCTTCCTGCCTCACGCCTCAGCAGAGGATTTGGCTTTTTACCAGGCGGTGACCGGCGGGATCCCGCAGTATTTAAAATTCATGGATGACAGCAGGACGCTTGAACAGAATTTAAAGCAAAATTTCTTTGATACCGGCGGTTATCTCTTTGCCGAGCCGTCAGCCCTCCTAAACCAGGAATTAAGGGATCCGGCGTCATACAACGCCGTCCTGGAAGCGGTGGCCTCAGGAGCGTCCAGAATTAATGACATCGCCCTGAGAGCGGGGATCAGCCGCGAGTCCTGCGCCATCTGTTTAAAAAACCTTACGGCCCTGGAAATCACGGAGCGGCAGACGCCTTTTGGCGCCCGTAACACCAACAAAACCCTCTACTGCATCGCCGACGGGATGTTTCGTTTCTGGTACCGCTTTGTTGGAGGCTGCCGCACGCTGATCGAGCGCGGCATGGGCGAGGCGGCCTTTTCAAAGATCCGCGGAGAACTGTCGGATTTTATGGGTCAGGGATTCGAAAGGCTGTGCCTTAACTGGCTGCGGGAAATGAACCGCCGCGGCCTGCTGCCCTTTGTCTTTGAACAAGCCGGTCGCTGGTGGGGCACCGATCCGCGCACGAAAACCCGGACGAAGGTTGACATCGTCGCAGGAGAAACGCAAGGGAGCATGCTGTTTTGCGAATGCAAATGGCGCAACGAACCTGCCGCAGCGCAGATCCTTGACACCTTGATAAGGCGCAGCGAGCTGTTTTCAGCCTCAAGGCGCTGTTGCATTGTTTTTTCAAAAAACGGCTTTACCCATGAGTGCCGGGAAAAGGCCGCGAGGCTGCCGGATGTCAGGCTGTTAAGCTTTGCGGAAATGATCGAACAGCTGAACCTGAAAGAGGACGCGGCGCAGCCTCAGATCTTCAGCCGATCCTGAAGCCGCTGACAAAAGAGCCCGGGCGTTAAAACCCGGCCCGGGCTCTCTTTACGAAACTGCGCGTTTCTCAGCTGAGGTCTTCAAGGCGGCCTTGCAATGCGCCGCCTACGCCTTTGTAGAGATCAAAGCCGTCGCGCCCGTCTTCAAGGCCCTGCTTGTAGAGTGCGAGCTCTTCATCGCTCATGTATCTTTGGCGCCCGGAAGTGGTAACGAGATCGGGGTGGTGAACATGCTCGTACTCAAGCAGCAGTTTCTCCTCATTCTCATCGGTGACATAGTCCTGAACCTTTTCGCTCACGGCTCTCATCCAGCCTTCAACGTAAGAATCGCATTCCCGTGTGACAATTCTGGTGATTTCCTGACTGTCAGAATACCTTTTATCCCACATATGGGCGAACATTCCCGAGCGAAATTCTTCAAAAATCCGCTCCTTAGACCAGCCAAGGCTAATGAGCTGCCGGATTAAAATGCCCCGTTCCTCCTTAAGCAGACGCTTATATTCCGGATCAGGTTCAAGGGGATGGCTCTTGTAATAAGCGCGCCTTTGTTTGCGAAAATCGTCGCGGACGATCTTAAGCTGGCGCTGCAAATAGGTATAGACATACACTGCGGAACTCAGGCGGTCTTTAGGCCCGATAAAGGTCACGGACTCGGCGCGGCCGTTGCGCGGATTCCAAAAAAACCTGATGCCAAAACAGCGCACGATGATCTGAGCCAGCATGGTGACATGGCTGCGCTTTTTCATGCCCGGAACCGAATTTACGGTCTCCTCGTTTATAGCGTTAAGCTCGATGTCGCGCGTTTCCAGATGGTGTTCGCGCATGAGTTTCTGCGCCCGCTCCAGTGCGATCGCCGCTTCGTTGGGATTGGAGCTGTGACTCATCGCCATCAGCTTTTCTATGCGATCCAGCACCGCCTGGTTCTCGTCTGCCATGTTCGCTCCTCACTGACCGCCCATTATGATACCCAATTGCGCGCCTGATCGTTGTTTCTGCCTTAACAAAGGGCGCAGTATGACGCCCGCGCCCAGGGGTGCGCATTATTTGCAAAGCGGCATTGCCGGTGTCAGAATGGCTTACATGCAAGGAGGCGGCAAACGCAGCTGCGCGCGCCGCTGAAAATTACAGAGGAGCAAGCAGATGGGAATTCTCAAGCCTCAGATAAAGCCGGCCTGCGCCGCGGCGTTCGCACAGTGGAAAAACGCGGTCGCGCACAATTACGTCAATTTCAAAGGGCGCGCCACCCGCGCCCAATACTGGCAGTTTGTCGCTGTCGAAACGGTCATCGGCCTCTTGCTGGCCGTCACCATCATCGGCCCGGCGCTGTTCATCCTCGCCACGTTCCTGCCCTCGCTGGCGATCATCTCCCGCCGCCTCCACGATTTAGGCAAAAGCGGCTGGCTGCAGCTCATTCCCTATGCGGTGATGTTGTTAGGATGGCTGCTCAACTGGGCCGGCATGCAATCCTGGGAACCGTGGCTTGTAAACCTGGGCTCCTTGTTCTCGGCGCTGGGATCGCTTACTTTCATAGGGCTCTCCTGGTTCCTCACCACCCCCTCTGAGGGCGAAAACCGTTACGGTCCCGCAAGCGGCGCCGGCACCCTGCCCCCTGAACTTGCAGGCGGCTTTAAGCTGGGCTTTAAGAATTACGTAAATTTCAGCACAGCCAGCCCCCGCGCCGAATTTTGGTGGTTCTGCGCCGGATTGTACTTCGTGTTCTCAGCGCTCGGCGCCCTTAGCGGTCTGCCTGCGGTCGGCCCCGTCTTCTCGCTCCTCTCGCTGCTGCTGTTTTTGGGAACGGTCGTTCCCTTCATCGCAGCCTGCGTCAGGCGCCTGCGCGACATCGGCGCCTCGCCGCTTTATGTGTTAGAGCCCGTGGCCGTGGTGCTCGTGCAGTTTATCCTGCTTTACATACTGATCATGACGCTGGCTTCGCGCGCGTATGCAGGCACGTTCATCGTGGCCGTCATCACCCTGATCTTCAGCCTGGCAGGCTGGGGGTATTTCGCCGCGATCATGGCCATGCCCTCAAAAAGCGCCGCAGTCGCCGCGCCGCAGGCTGCGACGCCTGAACTGCGCTGATGGCAAACCTCGCGCTGGTGACCGGGGCCTCGCAGGGCCTCGGTTATGAGCTTGCCAGATGCCACGCCGCCCAGGGAGGGGATCTGGTGATCACCGCCCGCGATCAGGCGCGGCTTGACGAGGTCAAAGCTGAGATCGAAAAAAGCAGCGGCGTCAGGGTCACGGCGATCGCGCAGGATCTCAGCCTGCCAGGCAGCGCGCAGACGCTTTATCTAAAGATCCGCGCGCAAGGCCTCAAAGTCGAAACGCTCATCAACAACGCCGGCGCAGGCTGCGACGGCAGTTTTGCCGATCAGCCTCTCGATGACGATCTCGCGCTCTTAACCCTCAACATCATGGCGCTGACGGTGCTCACCAAGCTCTTTTTAAAAGACATGCTCTCAGGAAACGGCGGCAGGATCCTCAACGTCTCCTCCATAGCCTCGCTGCTGCCCGGGCCATACATGGGTATTTATTACGCCTCAAAGGCCTATGTGACAAGCTTTACCAAAGCGCTGTGGCAGGAGACGCATGGCTCAAAGGTGAGCGTGACGGCGCTGCTCCCGGGCCCGATGGCCACGGGCTTTGTCAAAGCCTCGAGGCTGCAGCACAGCGCCGTGGCCTCGTGGTTTACCGCAAGGCCTGAGGCGGTCGCCAGGGCAGGCTACCGCGCCATGCTGCGCGGTCGCCGCTGCGTGATCGCGGGGACGCCGTGGTGGCTTACTCTGCTGCTTTTGGTGCAGCCTCTGTGCCCGGAGCGCCTCGTGCTTTGGATCATGGAGCTTTTGCAGCGCAAAAAGCTCCCGCAGGAGCCGCAGCGCCCCTGACAGGCAGCAAAAAGGCCCCGCGCGGGGCCTTTTTGCTGAGTCTCACGAAAATTGGAGATTATTTACCGAGGCTGTCCACGATCTGGGCGACCTTCTGGCGCATGCCCTCCAGCACATCCTGCTTCATCTTGAAATAACGCGGCGTCATGTCGAGGAAGTGCACGTGCGGGTTTTCAAAGCGCTGCTCTTCATCCCAGATCTCATCTTTAAGCTGGGAGGCGACATAGCTGCGGATGTCTTTGAGCGCGGGAAGCTCACGCACCTGCACGCCGTCTTTGATGAACTGGTGCTGCAGGGCTTTGCAGGTAAAGCCGGTGAACGCGCGATCGCGCCAAGGGTTTACCGGATCGATGTAGTGGAAGTTGTGCGAGAGATCGACCTCCTCGTCATCGCAGGCGATGAGATCGGCCACGGCCTTGTGGTCCTGGTTGTAAACGCGGTAGACCTGCTTGATGCCGGGGTTCGTGATCTTCTCGGCTGTCTCCGAGATCTTCACGCGCGGCACCATGACGCCGTTTTCCTCGATGGCGGCCATCTTGTAGACGCAGCCTAAGATCGGATCGGACATGGCGGTGATCAGGCGCTCGCCAATGCCGAAGCTGTTGACCTGCGCGTCCTGGGTGAGCAGCGAGCTGATGGTGAACTCGTCAAGGCTGTTCGTAAGCACGATCCCGCAGTCCTCAAGCCCGGCTTTGTCGAGCTCTTTGCGCATCTTCTTGGAAAGATACGCCAGATCTCCCGAGTCGATGCGCACAGCCTTAAGGCGCTTGCCCATGGGCTCTAAGTATTCATGCGCCAGCCTGATGGCGTTGGGCAGCCCTGAGCGCATCACATCGTAGGTGTCGATGAGCAGCACGGTGTTGTCAGGGTACTCGCGGGCGTATTCGAGGAAGGACTCGTACTCGTCCTCAAAACTCATGACCCAGCTGTGGGCCATGGTGCCGGAGACCGGGATCCCGAAGAGCTCGCCGGCCTCGACGGTCGAGGTGGCGACGAGGCCGCCGATATAGGCCGCGCGCGCGCCGTAGACGGCAGCGTCGAGGTTGTGGGCGCGGCGGGCGCCGAAATCGGCGATCGGGCGGCCCTGGGCCGAGCGCACCATGCGCCTGGCCTTAGTGGCGATCAGCGACTGGTGGTTGATGATCGCCAGCACCGCCGTCTCCAGGAACATACACTCGGGGATCGTGCCCTGCACCGAGAAGATCGGCTCGTTGGGGTACATGATCGTGCCTTCGTCAAAAGCCCTGACATCGCCTTTGAACTTGAAATCGCGCAGGTATTCGAGGAATTCAGGGCGGAAGGTATGCAGCGTCCTCAGGTAGTCGATGTCGCGGCCGGAAAAATGCAGGTTTAACACCCACTCAAGCGCCTGGCCTAACCCTGCAAAGATCGAAAAGCCGCCTTTGTCGGCGTTGTGGCGGTAGAACACGTCAAAAGCGGCGCGTCGTCCGGCCTTGCCGCTTGCAAAGAATCCGTTTGACATGGTCAGTTCGTAAAAATCGACCATCATGCCGTCATTGGTGCGCTCTGTAAATTCCATTTGCTCAAAATTCCATATCCGCCTTCAGGCGGAGACAAAAGCCCCGGGGCGGGGCTGTAACGTTGCAATTATAAGCCCGCGCCTGCGTCCGCCTGAATTTTCCTGCACAAAGATTTAACCTGCCGCAAAAAACGCGGCGGCGGCTGTTATGATGCGCGCATGGACTTATTTGGCAAAACCCCGCGCACCCCGGGCGGGATCGAACTGCAAAAAGGCGATCACCTGATCTCCTGGCGCACCGGCTACACCCACCACGGGCTGTACGCAGGAGGCGGCATCGTCATCGCGCGCACACGCGAGGGCGTGGCCGAGCACCGCCTTGAGGATTTCACCCAGGGCCAGGGGCTGGCTGTGGTGAGCCACTCCGACCGCGCCTTCTCCCGCGACGAGTGCGTGAACAGAGCCCGCTCGCGTTTAGGCGAGAGCGGCTACAGCCTCAGGGACAACAACTGCGAGCACTTTGTAAACTGGTGCATCACCGGTTTTAAGACCTCATCCCAGGTGCTAAGGGTGCGCTTTGCCGCCTGCGAGCTTTTAGGCCCCAGACGCGGCGAGCAGTTCACCCGCACCGCCGTGGAAGCGGCCGACACCATCGCCCGGGCCGCAGAACGCGCCGCAGCTTTGGGCAAAGAGCTCAGCAAGCGGGCCCAAAGCGCCGGGCGGGAACTTGCGCAGCCGCTTAACGCCTCATTCTCTGAACTCGCCTCGGCCGTAAAGGCCAAAGCGCGCGAGGCCGTGCACGAGATCCGCCGCGGCCAAAGCGATGCGGAGCTGGCGCTCTCGCTCTCCCGGGCGCTGCGCCAGGCTCAGGATCTGGCCGCGCAGGCGCTGCGGCTTAAAAAGCCATCCTGAGATCGCAAATGAGCGCCTGCGATGTCAAAAATTTTCATTTGACAGGCTATAATGTAAATAATTAACAACAACAGCGACAGGATCTGTGCGTAATTTTCACCTGCCTTCTGTTGTTTTTATTATTTATCATTTAGTTGACTGTCAGACGACATCATGAGCATCCTCAAAAAATTAAATGATCCGCATATCAAACTCTCAAAATCGGATCGCAAGCTCATTGAGTATTTCTTAAAATTCGGCACCCAGGCCTGCTCATCCTCGATCTCGGAGATCTCCGACGCCTGCGAGGTCTCGCACGCCACCGTCACCCGCTTTGCCCGCAAGTTCGGCTTTGAAACGCTCAAAGACTTTAAGATAGCCCTGGCCCAGGATCTCGGCGCCCACGACAGCTCCTCAAGCCTGCTCACCCCGACCATCGATCTCAAGGACTCCTGCGAGATCACCGCCCAGAAACTGCTGCAGCTCAACGTCACCATGCTCACCCAGAGCTCGCGCGAGCTCGATTTCTCCGTGGTGCGCAGCCTGGTGCGCCAGGTGATCGGCTCACGCCGCGTGTTCTTCTTCGGCATCGGCGCCTCCGGCTTCATCTCCCGCGACGCGGCCCGCAAGTTCACCCGCCTGGGGATCTGCGCGCTCTGCGCCACGGACAGCCACGACATGGTGATGCACGCCTCGCTGACGAACTCGACGGATCTGTGTATCTTCATCTCGACTTCAGGCACGACGTTTGAGATCATCCGCGCCGCGCAGCTGGCCAAAAAACGCGGCGCGCGCCTGGCCGCGATCACCTCAAACTCCTACTCGCCTTTGGGGCAGCTGTGCGAGCTCAACGTCATGCACGCCGTCCATGAATCCGATCTGACCTCAGGCTACGCCGACTCCAGGCTCACGGTGTTCTTTATCATCGATCTGCTCTTCATTGAGGTCATAAAGATGATGGGCGAGACAGCGCTGCGCAACCGCCAGGCCACAGCCGAGGCCATCAGCATCCTCACCCCGCAGGAAAACGCTTAACGCTAACAGTTATCATTAGTAACAGTCTGCACGGTTTTGCGGAAAAGCCGTTTTTTCGTTGCGCTAGGATCTCTCCCCGCTTAATTACAACTTAGGAGAGATCATGTACGACAAACTGCTGCTCGATGCTCAGAATTCCACTCCCAGCCCCCTGTTAAAGCGCTGGCTCGAGGCCCCGCGCGCCATCAGGCCCCAAAGGCAGCCGCGCCGCTCTCCGCGCCGCGATCCACTGACGCTTAAGGGCCTTAAGGAGGGATCATGCAAAAACGCGCGCTGATCGTCACCGTCTGCTTTGCCGCGGCAATTGCGCCTTTTGCGGCGCTGCGCGCCCTCGGGGTGTGGGTAAACCTCTCATCATCCATGGAGCCCGGGATCTACCGCGAACATCCCCTTGAAATACCGCAGCGCGGCCAGCGGGTGCTTGCCTGCCTGCCAGTCCCGTTCGCCATACTCGGCCTTGAGCGCGGTTATCTGGCGCCGGGAAACTGCCCGGGCGGGGCGGCGCCTGCGGGCAAGCGCATCGCCGGAGTTCCCGGCGATCGCGTGGAGATCTCAGGGCGCGGGATCCGCGTCAACGGGCTAATGCTTGAGCAGAGCGCGCCGCTTAAGCGTGACGGCGCGGGACGCGCGCTTGAGGGCGCGCACTTCTCCGGGATCTTAAATGACGGTCAATATGTGCTAAAAGGCCGGGGGACTTCCAGCTTTGACTCGCGCTACTTCGGGGCGGTGCCGCGGGAGGATCTCATCGCCGCGATCGAGCCGCTGTATTTTTTCTGAAATGAGATAAAGAAAAGCCGGAGCAGCGTGGCTCCGGCCTGAATGCCGGGATAATCCCGGCCTGGAGGATCAAAAATCAGCCAACACGCTTGAACAGCAGCGAGCCGTTCGTGCCGCCAAAACCGAAGTTGTTGGACAGCGCGTATTCTATTTCGTGTTTTTGCGCCTCATTGGCCACGAGGTTGAAATCACCAACCTCAGGCTCAGGGTGTTCAAGATTGATGGTCGGAGGGGCTATCTGATCGCGGATCGACAGCACGGTGATCACCGCCTCTATAGCGCCGGCGGCGCCCAGCAGGTGGCCGGTCATCGACTTCGTGGAACTCATGCAGGTGTTCTTCGGAGCCTCTCCCCAAATAGACTTGACCGCGCGCAGCTCGGAGAGATCGCCCACGTGGGTGGACGTGCCGTGGGCGTTGATGTAATTGACCTGATCAGGCTTGACTCCGGCGTCGTTTAAAGCGTGGAGGATCGAGCGGGCGGCGCCCTCGCCATCCTCAGGGGTGGCCGTCATGTGGAAAGCGTCGCCACTCATGCCAAAGCCGACGAGCTCGGCGTAGATCTTCGCGCCGCGCGCCTTGGCGTGCTCGTACTCTTCGAGCACCAGGACGCCCGCGCCGTCACCCAGGATGAAGCCGTCGCGGTCGAGATCCCAGGGGCGGGAGGCCTTTTGCGGCTCGTCGTTGCGGTGCGACAGCGCCTTCATGGCCGAGAAGCCGCCGATGCCCATCGGGGTCGAGGCTTTCTCAGATCCGCCGCAGACCATGACGTCGGCGTCGCCGTACTGGATCAGGCGCGCTGACAGGCCGATGGCGTGGGTGCCGGTGGCGCAGGCGGTCACAGTCGAAAGGTTAGGCCCGCGCAGCCCCTTTAAGATGGAAAGCTGACCGGAGACCATGTTGATGATGGTGGAAGGCACGAAGAACGGGCTGATGCCGTGCGGGCCGCGCGCCGCCAGGCCGTTGATGTTCTTCTCGATCAGGGTAAGGCCGCCGATGCCGGAACCGATCATGGTGCCGACGCGATCGCGGTTTTCATCGGTGATCTCAAGTCCGGAATCCTCCAAGGCCATGCAGCCTGCGGCGATGCCGTACTGGATGAAGAGATCCATCTTGCGCTGATCTTTGCTGGTCAGGCCCCATTTGGTCGCGTCAAAGTCTTTGACGGTGCCGGCGATCTTAACGGGGAAATCCGTAACGTCAAAATGCTCGATCGGAACGATGCCGCTCTTGCCAGCCAGGAGGTTCTTCCAGGATTCCTCAGCGGTGTTGCCCACCGGGCTGAGCATTCCGAGGCCGGTAACTACTACCCTGCGATTGTGCACCTTAGGTGTCTCCAGTGAATTGTATGAGAGATTAGATAAAAAGACGGAGAAGTGTTCGCGCTTCTCCTTTCTTTAGATTAACCAGGCCCAAAACCCGAAGGCGGGATCCTGTCCCGCCTCCGCAGGCGGCAGGTTATTCCTGGTGGGCCTTGATGTAGTCGATCGCAGCCTGGACGGTGTTGATCTTCTCAGCTTCCTCATCAGGGATCTCGGTCTTGAACTCTTCTTCAAGTGCCATCACGAGCTCAACAGTATCCAGTGAATCAGCGCCGAGGTCATCAACGAAGGAAGCGCTAGGAACGACGTCCTCAGGCTTCACGGCAAGCTGGTCTACAATAATCTTCTTAACACGCTCTTCAATATCGCTCATTTGTTTCCTTGATCAGTTCAGCGCTAAGCGCAGATATCTGTCCTCTAAAGTCAGTTTTGTGCACAGGACCCTATGCCCTGAACCATAAAACTATCGCAAATTATATATGTTTTATTTGGTCTTTGGTAGTGGCGCCCTGTTTATTTAGCGCCTCGTTCACAGTTCCGGAAAAATCAGTCGCAGTACAGTCCGCCGTTGACGTCCAAAGTAGTGCCCGTGATGTACGAGGCGAGATCGGAGGCCAGGAAGACCACGGCGCCGGCAATGTCGTCGGCGGTGGCGGCGCGCTTTAACGGGATGGTGTCCGTCCAGGCCTTAAGCTGCTCGGGCTTTAAGGCGGCCGTCATGTCCGTGGCCACAAAGCCGGGAGCCACGCAGTTTACGGTGATGCCGCGCGAGGCCACTTCCTTGGCCAAAGACTTTGAGAAGCCGATAAGGCCGGCCTTGGCCGCCGCGTAGTTCGTCTGGCCGGCGTTGCCGGTCTCGCCTACGATCGAGGCGATGGAGATGATCCGGCCCGACCGCCGGCGCATCATCTTGGCCGCGCAGAGCTTTGAGAGCTGCACGTGGGCATTGAGGTTGCACTGGATGACGGCATTCCAGTCCTCATCCTTCATCCTCATGAGCAGCGTGTCGCGGGTGATGCCGGCGTTGTTAACCAGCACATCCGGGCAGTTTCCCGCCTTGGCCTCGACATCCTCATAGAGCTTCGCAACGCTCTGGGGCTCAAGGCCGTTCATCACCAGGCCGCAGCCCTGGCCGCCTAAATATTCCGTGATGGCCGCAGCGCCCTTTTCCGAGGTCGCCGTGCCGTAAACCGTGGCGCCCAGCTCATGGAAAGCGAGGGCGATCGCTTTGCCGATGCCGCGGGAGGCCCCGCTGACGAGCACCGTCTTGCCGGTAAAATCGAGCTTGAACATGTGATTTGCTCCTAATGCACAAAGGGAGCGCGCTCCCTTTTAATGATCCTTTATGCCAAAGCCGCGACGGCTTTCTCAAGGGAGGCCTGGTCATAAACGTTGGCAGCCGTGAGGCTGCGATCGATGCGGCGCAGCATGCCTGAGAGCACACGGTTGGGGCCGAGCTCGACGAGCACTTCGGCGCCTGCGGCGCCTATGGCCTTGACGGTCTCAACCCAGCGCACCGGGCCGGTTAATTGCAGCACCAGGGCTTTGACGATCTCAGAGGCCGCGGTCTCAGGCTTGGCAAAAGCGTTTGAGTAAACCGGCACGGCGGCGTCGCTTACCTTGATCTCAGAGAGCGCCTTCCCGAGGCGGTCGGCCGCGCTCTGCATGAGCGGACAGTGGGACGGGGCGGAGACGGCCAGCGGCACGACGCGCTTGGCGCCTTTGGCCGTGAAAAGCTCAGAGGCTTTGGCAACGCCTGCGGCGGTGCCTGATATCACGACCTGGCCCGGGGTGTTGAAGTTGGCGGCCCAGACCTCGGCGCCCGGGGCGGAGGCCTCCTTGCAGCCTGCGACTATCACCTCGTCGTCAAGCCCGAGCACGGCGGCCATGGCGCCCTTGCCCGCAGGAACGGCTTCCTGCATGGCCTGGCCGCGCAGGCGCACCAGCTTTACGGCATCGGAGAACTCCAAGGCCCCGGCGCACACCAGCGCGCTGTACTCGCCCAAAGAGTGGCCGGCCATGCACGCAGGAGCCGCGCCGGTGCGCTCTTTTAAGAGCCTGTATGCGGCAACCGAGGCCGTCAGGATCGCAGGCTGGGTGACTTCGGTGCGGTTGAGCTCGGCCTCAGGGCCGTTTAAGGTCAGCGCGGCCATGTCATAGCCCAGCGCCTGCGAGGCCTCATCATAAGTGTTTTTGACGACGCTCTCTGCCATGAGCTCGCTGAACATGCCCACGGACTGTGAGCCCTGGCCCGGAAAAACGGCTGCAAATTTCTTCATGCTTGTGTCTCAGCGCCTCGCGCTGATCTCCTTAGTAAATGCCCAACCAAGGGCTGCCGCACTTGCGGCGTTGAAATTGGTGTCAGTAGCGGATCAGGGCCGAGCCCCACGCAAAGCCGCCGCCGAAGGATTCGAGCAGCAGCACATCGCCGCGCTTGATGCGGCCGGTGCGGATCCCCTCATCCAGGGCAAGGGGCACGGAGGCCGACGAGGTGTTGCCCTGGCGGTCGAGCGTCACGATCACCTGCGACATGTCAAGGCGCAGGCGCTTGGCCGTGGCCGCGATGATGCGCAGATTGGCCTGGTGAGGCACGAGGAAATCCAGTTCCTCAGGCGCCACATGCGCCATTTCCAGAGTTTCGGTCACGAGCTTTGACAGGCACACCACTGCGTGGCGGAAGACATCGTTGCCTTTCATGTAAAGCCAGGACTCATCGTTGAAGCCGCCGCGCTCGGGGAACGGGAGCTTTAACAGCGGGGCGCAGGAGGGATCGGAAGAGAGCCTTACCGCCAATGTGCCCTGCTCGGTTTCAGAGCGGCCCAGCACCACGGCGCCCGCACCGTCGCCAAAGAGAATGATCGTGGTGCGATCGTGCGGGTCGCAGGCGTGGGAGAGCAGATCGGAGCCCACGACCAGCACGTTTTGGCACATGCCCGTGAGGATCATCTGGTGGGCCATGGCGTAGGCATAGCTGAAGCCGGCGCAGGCTGCGGCCACGTCAAAGGCGGGCACCGCGGTGATCCCAAGTTTGAGCGCGATCTCGCAGGCCGTGGACGGGAAAGCGTTGGTCCCTGAGGTCGTGGCGACGATCACGGCGCCTACCTCTGAGGCTTCAAGCCCGGCATCCTCCAAGGCCTGCTTTGCCGCCTCGGCTCCCATGAAGGCCGCGGTCTCAGATGCGGAGGCGATGCGGCGCTCGCGGATCCCGGTGCGCTCGACGATCCATTCATCTGACGTATCGACCATCTTCTCAAGGTCGGCATTGGTGCGGATCTGCTCAGGCAGATAGCCGCCGGTTCCTAGGATCCTGGTAAACAATGAAGTACCCGCTTGCTAAATTAAAGGTGAACAGCTGTGAAATGATAACAAAAATCACCCTGTCAGGCTTGCGACGGCTGCAAAAGCAGCGGATCGGCCGCCATTTTTTCCGTAAGGCCGGCCTCGACGGCGCGCGCAGCCTCTACGATGGCGACGGCCAGCGCCTCCTGGCGCGCGCTGGCGTGACTTTTGACCACGGTGCCTTTGACGCCCAAAAGCAGCGAGCCGTTGTACTGCCAGGGCGCGAGCCACTGCGGAAAGGCGAGTCTGGCAAAAAAGCGCTTCATGCCCGGGCCGTGCGCGATGATCCGCGCCACGCCCTCGGCGGCTTTGAGCGCCACGTTGCCGGTAAAACCGTCCGTCACAATGATGTCGGTGTCGCCGGTAAAGAGCTGGTTAGCCTCGACAAAGCCGCCGCAGTGCAGCCCGCGGCAGGAAGCGATGAGATCGCGCGCCTCAAGCACGGTGCGGTTGCCCTTGCAAAGCTCCGAGCCTAAATTGAGCACGCTCACCGCGGGGGCGGCGTTTTTGAGCATGACGCGGGCCGCCGCGGTCCCGAGTTTGGCAAAGCTTAAGAGATCGGCTGCGCTCGAGCGCGCGTTCGCGCCCAAATCGAGCATGAGGCTGAACCTGCCCTCCCCTGCCG
This sequence comes from Succinatimonas sp. UBA7265, assembly GCA_002473165.1. Taxonomy (GTDB): domain Bacteria; phylum Pseudomonadota; class Gammaproteobacteria; order Enterobacterales; family Succinivibrionaceae; genus Succinivibrio. Next base: position 20,772 of record DKSD01000052.1, on the reverse strand, counting down.
GGATGCGCGCGCACAGCGCCGGGCGCATCCTGCCCAGCGTCCCCAAAATATGGCGGGACAGCGCCACCAAAGGCCCGGTGCCGCCTGCGCTGATCACCGCCTGAGCCTCTCCGTCGCGCACGGCCTCCACGGCCTTGCGCATGGCGCTGTCGCGGTAACCCTCGAGCACCTTAAGCGGCGCCTCGTCCTGGGGGATGCATTCAGGGGCGAGGCGGAACTGACAGCGCGATCCTGTCCGGGCTTTTTTCAGGCTGCGCTCCAGCTCGCGGCTGCCGAAAACTATCAGGCGCATGGCGGGATAAAGCGTCAGGGCAAACTCCGCCGCCCTGACTATGCCCCCGAGGCGATCGGTGTCGCCGCCGGTGCCGTCAAGAGCCACTGTGATCCCCGCCTTGCGCTCTGCCATGTTATCCTCGCACTCTTTTTTGCCTTAAGACCCTTAAAACTCAAACGGGGTGTTTTGGGTTTAGCCAAAACACCCCGCTTAAAGATAAGATTATCTGAATTTATTGCGCAAAAAAGTGATTACTTGCGCTTGGTCAGCGGCTTTGCCGCCTCAAGATCGTATTTGACCCCGCGATAGTAACCGTCATCGGTCACGTTGTGACGGATGTGAACCTCGCCTGAGGTCTTGTCGACGGATAACTGGCTGGCGGTGAGGGCGTCGTGGGAACGGCGCATGTCACGGCGGGCGCGGGACTTGTGAGTCTGCTGAACGGCCATTGTAGGTTGTCTCCTAAAAATTTCTAGAAATAACCGGCGTCATCTCGACGCCGCTGCAGTTTAGCTGCCTCCGGAAGGCAGTTCTGAACGCGATATTATAAACACGCCCTTTGAGTGTTTCAAGAGCGCCGCAAAAAGCAGCTTACCTGGAACCGGAGTCCTTGAGTTCTCCTTTGAGTGCTGAGAGCGCCGCAAAAGGATTGGGGCGTTTGTCCTCAATCTGTCCAAAGCTCCACTCCCCGCCGGCGCGGCAGGCCGGATCGCCATCCTCATGCCGCGGGGCAAACGGCAGCTCCAAAAGCAGGCAGTCCTCAAGATAGTCCAAAAGCGCGAAATCCCCGGCTGCAGTCACGGCCACGAGATCGAGCCTGTCGTCGATGCGCAGGCTTTTGGCTTTGGCCTCATCGCAGGTCGATCGGAATTTAGAGCGCAGTTCAGTCTCTATCTGACCGCCGCAGCGCTGGCAGCGCAGTCTGACCTTGCATGTGATCTCGCCCTCTATAGTGCGCAGCCCCTGCAGATCGCGAAAGAATCTGAATACGGCGCGGGCAGGCTCCAGGATCCCCTCGCACGAGGCGCCAAGGCGCGGCAAATGCTCCGCGCCCACCGAGGTGTCATATGACAGCCCCTGGCTTACCGCCCGGTCAAAACTCACCACCTTAGCAAAAGCTAAATCCGACATCTGCACCGCCTTTTGATCTGTGACCGAATTCTGAGAGAGCCGCTCAGTGCCCTGCTGTCAAAAAGTATACACTAGGGTCAGGATCCGCAACCGTGGAGGACTGTTATGAGGCTGCCGGCGCTGGTTGTGGCCGCCTGCGTTTTGGGATCGCTGTCCCTGAGCGCGCAAGGCCATGTTTTCACCCAAAAGTTCAATTCTATGCACTACTCGGTAAACGAGGTGATCTTAGGGCCTGGCGAGACGCTGGACGCCGCCCGCAAATCCCGCATCGAGGAAGAAGAGGCGGCGCATGCCCGCGGGCTTAAGTACCAGACCGTGACGGCGGTGTTCCCCGCGGGGGCGCGCGGGCTTGCAGGCACCATAAACCAGCCGCTTGAAGGCCTGCTCACCGTCATGAACTACGGCGGCAAGAAACCTGAGGTCAGCTGGAGGACGGAAAACGTCAGCGCCACGGATGTGGGCATTCCTTTAAACCGCGATCTGCTGCGCACGCTTGTGGACAACCGCATCATCTCCAAGGTGCTCACGGAATTTGCCGGCATGCCGGTCATCTTCTCAAACCTCGAGCTTGAGCTCAACCGCGTCGACTTCCGCGGCACGCGCTATTACACGTTCAAAGACCGCAGCTATGTTATAGACAGCGCGATCATCGACTCGCTCTACTACACCCGCGATCAGCGCTCGCGCGTCGTCCCCGGCTGCAAGGTAAGCGTCATGGCTATGGTCGACCACGTGCTCCCCGACGCCCCGCTCTTTGTGACCGCCCGCGGCGCGGTGAACACCATCAGCTGCCCTAACGGCAAATAAATGCCGTGCTCACGAAAAAGGCGCCGCAGGGCGCCTTTTTCATGAGTTTTTTGAGGGCTTTCACAGCCATTTTGCGAGATCGGCAGCCGACGGCAGCAGCAGCTCCGGCGGATCCGGCAGGCTGAGCAGCGCCTCGCCGCTCCACACGCCGCTTTCAACCCCCAGTGCAGGAGCCCCCGCGCGGTGGGCCATCTGCGCGTCCATGCCCGCATCGCCGACTCCCAGCACTTCACAAGGTTTAAGGCCCAGGCGTTCGCACATGATGCGCATCAGCGCCGGATCAGGCTTGGACGGCCCCTCATCGCCGCCGGTCGCGCCGTCAGAGAAAGGCTCAAGCCCGGTGGTGCTTAAAACCCTTTTGATCCCTTTGAGCTGACGTCCCGAAACGAAACTCACTTTATATCCGCGCTCCTTGAGCTTTTTGACGGTTTCAAGCACTCCGGGGAACAGCCTGAATTCATAAAACTCCGGGCGGCTCATAAAGATGCTGCGGTAGGTGTCCGTAAATTTCAGGTATTCGCCCTTGCGCTCAGGCGGAAGCAGCGTGCACAGCGCATCCTCAAGCTTCATGCCCACCGTGGCGCGCACCGCGTCATCCTCAGGGTGCGGCAGCCCCTCAGTGTCAAAGGCAAGGCCGACGCAGCCGATCACGGAGCTGATGCTGTCCGTAAGCGTGCCGTCGATGTCAAAGACAAAACCTTTTATTTTTGAAAGCAGCTCTTCAATGCCGGCAGTCTTTTCCAGATCGCGCCGGCCTTGGGTAAATTCAAAGGAGCCGGCCATCAGTTTTGCCCCCTTAAATTTTTAAGCAGGCTTTCAAGCTCCTCAGGCAGCGGGGCCTCGACTTTGACGGTTTTGCCGTCTTCGGGGTTGATAAAGCTGATACGGAAGGCGTGCAGGAACATGCGGTGCAGTCCGCGTTCTTTGAGCCAGGCGTTGAACTCGCGATCGCCGTATTTGTCATCCCCGCCCACCGGGTGGTGAACGTAAGCGCAGTGCACGCGGATCTGGTGGGTGCGCCCCGTGTGCGGCAACGCCGCCATGAGCGTCGCGCCGTCAAATTCCTCAACAATGTCAAAGCCGGTGGACGAGGGAGCGCCGTTTTTGAAGTCAACCTCGACCATGCGCTCGCCTGAGCGCAGCTCATTGCGTTTGAGCGGGGCGGACACCAGATTCACCCGGCGGTCCCAGCGCCCCGGCACCAGCGTGAGGTAGCGCTTTTTCACGACGCGCTGGCGGAACTGCTCGTGGAGATTTCTCAGCGCGCTGCGCCGTTTGGCCACGATGAGGCAGCCTGAGGTGTCGCGATCGAGGCGGTGGGCCAGTTCCAGGCCGCGCAGCTCAGGGCGCAGCGCCCTTAAAGCCTCTATAAGCCCGAACTCGATGCCGCTGCCGCCGTGGGCGGCCAGGCCCGCGGGTTTGTTCACCACCATAAGCTCGTCGTTCTCAAAGACGATCCGGTCTTTAAGATCCTGCACCAGCCCCAGCCTGGATGAGGGGATGGTGACCGGGCCTGCCGTCACGGTCACGGGCGGGATGCGGATAACGTCGCCTGCCTTGAGCTTATATGAAGGCTGCACCCGACCCTTGTTCACGCGGACCTCGCCGCGGCGGAGGATGCGGTAGAGCATGCTGCGCGGCACCCCTTTTAAGGTGCGCGCCAGATAGTTGTCAAGGCGCTGGCCTTCGTCATTGGGCTCAGCCGTACGGTAACTCACGCCTTCATGCACGGTCTTAACGCGCTCGTCCATGGCATCTCTCCTTAAAAAAGCTGTGACGTATTCTATCAGGGGCGAGTGCGCCGCAGCGCTAAATTTTGCGCGCTTAAAGCGCCTTTTAAAGGGGCTGTGGCATAATAGCGGACGCGGGGAAACGACAGCCTGTTGTTCATGGTTTCTCTCCCCGTTTTTGTTGCATCTGCTCTGCCCGGGATGCCGGGCGTTCACCTCTGCGGCAGGCTGGTATATTTGCCCGTCCGTATGTGGATAAAGAACAGGATGCGGTGCCGCTGTCCGACCCCTCCCGCTGCCGGGATCAGGTGCGTCGCTCAGAGGCTTTGCTGAAAATCCGGTTTTTCCGCCGCTGAAACTGGGCTGTGGCTGCCTGGGTGCCTGATTATACCCATGCCCCCGGTTCGGCAGTCCGTCTGTTTGCCCGGAAAATACCTGTTTAAACAGGAGCTTTTCTCGTGAAGAGAATGCTTATAAACGCGACCCAGCAAGAAGAGGTCCGCGTTGCCTTAGTCGACGGCCAGAAGCTGTATGACCTCGACATCGAATCCCCGCAGCACGCCAACAAGAAAGCCAACATCTACAAAGGAGTCATCACCCGCATCGAGCCGAGCCTCGAGGCTGCGTTCGTCGACTACGGCGTGGAGCGCCACGGCTTTCTGCCCTTAAAGGAAGTGGCCCGCGAGTACTATCCCGAGGGCACGGACTTCAGCGATCGCGCATCGCTCAAGACCGCGCTTAAGGAAGGCACCGAGGTCATAGTCCAAATAGAGAAGGAGGAGCGCGGCCTTAAGGGCGCGGCGCTGACCACCTACATCTCCCTTGCCGGATCTTATCTGGTGCTGATGCCCAACAACCCGCGCGCCGGCGGCATCTCCCGCCGCATCGAGGGCGAGGACCGCACCGATCTCAAGAGCGCCATGAAAGGACTCGAGGTCCCTGAGGGCATGGGCATCATCGTCCGCACCGCGGGCGTGGGCAAAACCGCCGAAGAGCTTGCCTGGGATCTGCAGATCCTCACGAAGCTCTGGGGCATGATCAAGGACGCCGCCGCCAAACGCCGGGCCCCGTTCCTCATCCACCAGGAGTCGAACATCGCGCTGCGCGCGATCCGCGACTACCTGCGCCAGGACGTGGGCGAGATCCTCGTAGACTCGCAGAGCGTCTATGACGAGGTGCTGCACTATATAAAGCTCGTGCGCCCGGAGTTTGAGAACAAGATCCATTTCTACTCAAGCCTCGACGTGCCGCTGTTCTCGAAATTCCAGATCGAATCGCAGATAGACTCGGCCTACCAGCGTGAAGTGCGCCTGCCCTCAGGCGGCGCGATCGTCATAGATCCAACGGAGGCCCTGACCTCGATCGACGTCAACTCCGCCAAGGCCACGCGCGGCGGCGACATCGAGGAGACGGCGCTGCAGACGAACATCGAGGCGGCCGAGGAGATCGCCAGACAGCTGAGGCTGCGCGACATCGGCGGCCTCGTCGTCATCGACTTCATCGACATGACGCCGCTTAAGAACCAGCGCGAGATCGAAAACCGCATGCACGAGGCCGTCCGCCAGGATCGCGCCCGCATCCAGTTCTCCCGCATCTCCCGCTTCGGCCTGCTCGAGATGTCCCGCCAGCGCCTGCGTCCCTCGCTTGAGGAATCGTCCTCGCACGTCTGCCCGATGTGCCAGGGCCAGGGCACGGTGCGCGACACCTCGTCGCTGGCGCTGTCCATCATGCGCCTTATAGAAGAGGAGTCCCACAAGGAGAACTCCGGCGACGTCTACGCAGTGGCTCCGGTGGAGGTCGCAACATTCATCCTCAACGAGAAGCGCGATCAGCTCACGAAGATCGAAGAGCACAACCGCATCCGCATCACCATCATCCCGGATCAGCACTACATGCCCCAGGAATACCTGGTGCAGCGCGTGGCCCCGCAAAACCAGGCCCAGGTGCAAAACAGCATCCAGATGCTCCGCAGCCTCAACGAGGAGGCCCGCCGCCGCGATGAGGAGCGCGCGGTCCAGCACGAACGCAAAGCCGATCTCGCCCCGCGCGACGAGCCGGCGATCACCGCCGAGCAGTTCAACGAGACCATGAGCACTCCGGCGCCGGCGCCCGCAGCGCCCAAAGAGCGCCCGGCCCGCCGCACGCCGCGCGCCGCCCAGGGCGAACGCCGCGCCCAGGAGCCGCGCCGCCAGGCTCGCGGCAGTGAGCCTAAAAAGAGCGAGGGCACCGGGATCCTCTCACATGTCATGGGCTTTTTGCAGAGCATCGTCGGCGGTAAAAAGGAAGAGGCGGAAGAGCCGCAGTCCCGCGGCCGCAAAGGCGCCCAGGGCCGCAGCCAGGAGCGCCGCGCACCCCGCGCCGCCCAGGGCGAGCGCCGCACCCGCACCCCCCGCAGCGCAGAACGCGGCGAGCGCCGCCCGCGCGCCGAAAGATCAGAACGCCCTGACAGCGCCCAGGCTCCCCGCACCCCGCGTCCGCGCCGCCAAAGCGCCGAAGGCACGGAGGAGGCGCCCAGGCGCCAGGCCCGCGCGCCCCGCGCGCGCTCTGACGAGCCGCGCGCTGAGAGGCCGCAGCGCCGCCAAAGAGGCCCCCGCAGCGAGGGAAGCGAGCGCCGCAGCCCGCGCCGCAGCGCCCCGGCCGCCGTCGCAGTCCCTGAGTTAAAGGATAATGTCTGGGCTCCGGCACAGCGCCGCCCTTATGAGTTCACTCAGGCCCCCGCAGGCGCCGGCGAAACGCCGTCCGACATAAACTTTGCAAACGTCCCGCGGCCGCGCGATCCGCAAAACGGCGCCGCGTTTGCTCACGCCGAAAGCCAGGGCGGTTTGGCAAAGGCCCGTGCCTTTGAGGAGATAGCGCAAAGCTCCGAGCCTGAGCAAAGCCCGGTGGACTTTTCCAAGGTACCGGGCGCGGCGGAGCAAAGCCCTGAGGATTTTGCGCATGCCGATCAGGCAGGCGGCTTTTCCGAGGCCCGCTCCAAGGCGGCGACTTTCCGCAGCATCGATACGGAGCGCAAATCCGATCCCTTTGACGAGCGGATCTGAGCGCCTTTAAACCATGACAAAGGGGAGCCTGCGGCTCCCCTTTTGCGCCTTCCCGCTTGCGTTTTCCGCTTTGACGGCTGTTTTTATCCCCTGCTCCTGTCTGACAGGCTGCACTCTTTTTGATCCCGGCCTGCGCCTGGGACTTTTCAATAAACTCTTTTAAGATCAGCGTGAATATAGCAAATCCTGCAGATTAGGCAGGTTTTAAGCCGCGCACCGCATAAGTGCCACGCCGCGCAATCTGCCCCGTGACAGGGAAGGATTTTGCCCTGCCTGTCAAACAACGGACAATCAAAACAAGGGCGCAAGCCTAAACCACACCTGAGGGGCAGCACCATGAATAAGATGGATTCCCTGACGGCAAACACCGCCGCCATCAACCGGCTGCTGGCGCGCTACGGCGTCAAGTTCGGCATTTACAAAAACAACACGTTCCACGAGCAGCTATTTCCCTACGACTGCCTGCCGCGGATCATCGAAAAAGACGATTTTGCGCGCATAGAGCGCGGCCTCATCCAGCGCGTCACTGCGCTAAACCTTTTTTTAAAGGACATCTACACCAAAAGGGAGATAGTCCGCGACGGGATCATCCCTGAGCACTTTGTGTTCAGCTCGACGGGCTTTTTAAAGCAGTGCGATCAGTTCGTGCCCAACGGCTCGGTGTTCGCGCACATCGCCGGCATCGATCTCGTGCAGGCCAAAGACGGGGAATGGTACATACTCGAGGACAACCTAAGGATCCCCTCAGGCGCCTCCTACCCGCTCATCGCCCGCAAGCTCGAGCGCCGCGCCTCGCCGCGCTCTTTTATCGACAACGCTGTCGACAGCAACGCCAACTATGCGCAGCTGCTGCGCCACTGCATGGACAGCGTTGCCTCTGAGGGCATCAGCGTGATCATGACGCCGGGGCGCTACAACTCGGCTTTCTTTGAGCACAGCTATTTAGCCGAGATGACCGGCTGCCCGCTCGTCATGCATTCCGATCTCTTTGTGCAGGACAACCGCCTGTATTTAAAGGGCGCCGGCGGCAGCCCCGTAAAGGTCGGCGCCATTTACCGCCGCATCGCCGACGAGTACCTCGATCCGCTCTCGTTCAGGCCGGATTCCTTAATCGGCGTGCCCGGGATCATGAGCGCCTACCGTTCGGGCAATGTCGCAATCGTCAACGCCCCGGGCAACGGCGTGGCCGATGACAAAGGCACGTACGCTTTCGTGCCCAAAATGATCAAGTACTACTTAAACGAAGAGCCGATCCTCAAAAACGCCCCGACCTACGTGCCTTATTACGAGGAAGATCTCGATTACTGCTTAAAGAACCTCTCGAAGCTCGTGATCAAGGACGTCTCCGAGGCCGGAGGCTACGGCGTGCTCTTTGGCAAAGATCTCGACGAGGATGGCCTTAAGACCTGGCGCGAGCGCCTTAAGAAAGAGGCGCGCCGCTTTATCCTCCAGGAGGTCATAGATTTTATCGATCTGCCGGTGATGCAGGACGGGGAGCAGGTTTACCGCAAAGCGGATCTGCGCGCTTTTGTCATCAGCGCCTCTGACGGCGTCAAAGTCTGGCACAGCGGCCTGACCCGCTTCTCGCGGGTGGAAGGCTCTTTCGTGGTCAATTCTTCACAGGGCGGAGGCTTTAAAGACACATGGGTTTTATCTCGGTAGATCAAAAAGACAATCTCTTTTGGCTCGGCCGCTATGTCGAACGCGTCTACCTGACGCTGCGCCATTTCGATGAGCTGGGGGACCGGCTGCTCGATATCGACAGCACGGCTTACCAGGGCTACTGCCGGCGGCTTAACATCCCCGACATCTACACGGACGCGCTCGATTTCATCGAACGCTACATGTACGATCAGTCAAACCCTGATTCGGTGTACTCAAACCTCTCGCGGGCTTACGATGACGGCATTGTGCTGCGCTCGGTGATCTCGAGCGCTTCGCTCTCCTACGTGCAGATGGGGCTTGACGCCATAGACGAGGGCCGCAAGACCCACGCGTCGCTGCTGCTCTCCCAGCAGATCATCGACTGCCTGCTCGCGTTCTGGGGCTGCATCGACGACTACTGCGACGCGCACCAGCACCGCAACGTGATCAAGGCCGGCCGCTATATGGAGCGGCTGGACATGCAGCTGCGGCTGCACGATCCCTGGCCGCGCATCGAAGTGTCGCTGCGCAAGCTGCAGCGCCGCATTGCCGGCGGCGGCCTCAAATGCGACGGCCAGGCGGCCGACGGGATCATGGAGTACGTGCTTAAAGCACCTGAGGATGACGACTCGTACCTGGCGGCGCTGAAACTCTCACACGGGATCATCATTGCGGACTGACGCTCATGAAAAAATTCCTGTATTCGCTGCGCACCGATCTGTATTTTTCGGCACCGGTGAGCCGGCACACGTTCCTGCTCCGGGCCTTCCCCGGCCACTATCCTTTCCAGGAGCCGGTGAACGCCTCTCTCACCTGCAAGCCCCAGTGCAAGCTCGCGCAAAGCACGGACGGCTTTGGCAACAGCGTGCACCAGGGATATATAGAGCCCTGGCACACGGGCTTTTCGTTTATCTCCTCAGGCGAGGTGATCACCGACTCCTCAAAGCATGACACCCGGCCTCCCGCCCCCTATTACGCCCTGCCCTCGGAACTGACAAAGCTCGAGGGGAAACTTGCGGATTTTTACCGCGAAAACAAAACTGAGGGCACGAGCGCGCAGAAACTTGAGCGCTGGCTTGAGGCCGTGCAAAAAGGCTTTAAATACCAAAAAGGCCGCACGACGACTGCGACGACGGCCGCGCAGGCTTTTGAGCAGGGCGCCGGGGTCTGCCAGGACTACGCGCACATCCTGCTTTCGCTGCTGCGAGCCGATCACCTGCCCTGCCGCTATGTCGCCGGCATGCTCGCAGGCGAGGGCGCCTCGCACGCCTGGATCGAGCTCTATGACGGCAGGGAGTGGATCGCCGCCGATCCCACGCACTGCCGCCTGTGCGACGATCAATACCTGAAGCTCTCCCACGGCACGGATTTCGCCTCGGCTCCCATAGAGCGCGGGGTCTTTATCGAAAACGGCGAAGCCGTCACCCAGAGCGTGCAGTCCCGCGCGCTGATGCGGGAAATTTGAGAGCCCGCGGAAAAGGAGTTTTACTTTGATTAAGGAAGTCGCCTCGCTGAAGCTGCCGGCTGCCGAGAACTGGGTGATCCGCAAGAACCGCCTGATCCCGCCCCATGCCGATCCCTCGCTTGCGGGCTTAAAACGCTTTTGCGTCGTCACCGGCATCCACGGCGACGAGCTTGAGGGCCAGTACGTCTGCTATGAGTTAAACCGCCGCCTTCAGGAGCACCCGGAGTTTTTAAAAGGCATAGTCGACATCTACCCGGCCGCCAACCCCTTGGGCATAGACACGCTGCAGCGCGGCATCCCGCTTTTTGACCTCGACATGAACCGCATCTTCCCCGGAAGCGATCACGGCGCCGTGGCCGAATGGGTGGCCCACCGCCTCATCGAGGACATCCGCGGCGCCGACGCCGCCGTCGATCTGCACGCCAGCAACATCTTTTTGCGCGAGATCCCCCAGTGCCGCATCAATATCAACACCGCCGACGAACTGATCCCGCTTGCCAAATACCTGGATGTCGATTTCATCTGGGTGCACCAGGCCGTGACCGTGCTCGAGTCCACGCTTGCCTACTCGCTAAACTCCATCGGCGTCAAAACGCTGGTGGTTGAAGAAGGCGTGGGCATGCGCATCACCCGCGAGTACGGCGAGCGCCTCGTAAACGGCATCCTCTGCCTGCTAAAACACCTGGGGATCTGGGACGGCCCGGTTGACAAGGTGCGCGAGCCCATAGTCTCCGTTGATCGCGCCGTGAGCTTTATCAACGCTGAGGCCTCAGGGGTGTTCATCCCCGAAAGCCGCCACAGCCAGATGGTAAAGCGCGGCGAGAGCGTAGGCGAGATCGTCGATCCGCTCTCAGGCAAAGTGCTGGAAAATTGCACCGCCCCCTCAGACGGGCTGCTGTTTACGCTGCGCGAGTACCCCATCGTCAATGAAGGATCGCTCATCGCGCGCATTCTGGAGGAAGCCAAATGAAAGAGGAAATCCTCTATGAGATGAAAAGCGCCTACCGCGATCCTTTCAGTGTGCACGCTTTTTCCTTCGGAAGCGCGAGCAAAACGGTGTGCATCTTAGGATCGCTGCGCGGCAACGAAGTGCAGCAGCTTTACATCTGCGCGCGGCTCGTCAGGCGCTTAAAACAGCTTGAGCAGGACGGGCGCATCCGCCGCGGGCGCGGGATCATGATCGTGCCCTGCGCCAACATCTCCTCGCTGAATATCGGCAAGCGCTTCTGGGCCATGGACAACTCCGACATCAACCGCATGTTCCCGGGCTACGATCAGGGCGAGACCACCCAGCGCATCGCCGCAGGGATCTTCTCAAAGGTCCAGGGATTTAAGTACGGGATCCAGTTCTCCTCGTTCTACCTGCCGGGATCTTTTGTGCCGCACGTGCGCATGATGGAGACGGACTTTGCGGACATGGAGCTGGCGCAGCTCTTTGGCATGCCGTTTGTGGTGCTGCGCAAGCCCGTGCCTTACGACACCACGACGCTCAACTACAACTGGCAGCTGTGGGACACCAAGGCTTTCTCGCTCTACTCCTGCAACACGGACACCATAGACGAGGCGGCCGCCTCCCAGGCGGAAAGCGCGGTGCTGCGCTTCCTCTCGCGCCTGCGCATCATCAGCCTCAGCGTCCACACCGGTTACGAATCCACAGTCATAGACGAAAGCGAGCTTTTGACCGTGCGCACGGACGCGGCGGGGATCTATCTGCCTAAGGTCAGGATCTTCGACGAAGTCGAGGCCGGGCAGACACTGGCGGTGATCATGAACGCGCTTACCGGAGAAACGCTCTCAGAGCTGCGCGCGCCCCGCGACGGCATCGTGTTCTTTGAAAAACAGTCGCCTTTGGTGATGGAGCATGACTCCGTGTTCAGAATAGTCGCAGGACTGCACAAATGAACCGCGCCATTTAACGTGACCATGGTGAAAGCAAAGGCGCCCGCAGCCAGAGCGCCTTAAACTTAAAAGAGACAACGCATTCGCGGCCGCAACAGTCGCTGCCGCATGCAAAGGATGTTATGGCTGCGTCTGGGACAGGCTGCTGCGCACGTATTCCTGATCCTGAGGGCTGACTTTGAGCACTTCAAAGGCTTTTTCCAGGGATTCGTGGGTGCTCTGCATATAGTTGGAAACGAACTTCAGCAGCGACTCTTTGACCCCTGCCTCTTTCCCTTTCTTGAGTCCGATGTTCTCGCCTTTCTTGAGTCCGATGTCCTCGCCTTTCTTGAGTCCGATGTCCTCGCCCTTTTGAAGGCCCTTTTGAAGGCCCTTGCTCTCCGCATCCTCGGCGATCGCCATTCTGTCGATCCTGTCAAACAGCCCTTCAACCATAAGACCTCCGTCCAAACCCATCATCGCTTTCCTTAAATTTTCAAATGCCGTTTCCATTTTAATCGCAAGGGGCTCCTTATCCCCGGGTAATCTGCGGCCGTTGCAAAAATATTGCAGCACGGAACGCAATTGCGGATCCGCTGCTTTGTCCCACGCTCTGAGATTGACGAAAAAGATCTGCGGCGCGCCGGGGAAAAGCCGGTCGCTCCAGTCCTCCCCGAAGCGGCTAGCATAGACGGTCCTGTCCTGCCCGAAAGGATCGAACCTGCACAGGCAGAACGTGAACACCTTTGGCAGTATGTCAATGCGCTTTTCGGTCCTGGAATGGGCGCTGCATGTCACGGAGGCGTATTTCCACATGCGCTTTTCAAGCGCCTGTTCGCGGATGAAGCGCTTTGCGGAGCGCTGCTTTGGCGTGAGCTGATCGTAAGCGCCGGGGATGCTCTCAAGGCGCCCCTGATACTCGAAATTGAGAATGTGCTCGTTTGTGCAGTAGACCAGGCTGTCCAGCCTGACGGTCTGACCAAGCGGCAAAAGGGTGATGATCTTTTCTGTCCGGGCGCGGCGCTCCTTGTCGAGCGTCAGGCTCTGATCGCCTGCTATGAGTTTTGCGGCCTCGACCATGAGATCGGTGTTGGCGCGCACAAAGGCCTTAAAGGCCTCGTCCACAGCGATGGTGGCCTGATCCCAGGAGATGAACTCTTGCGGAAAATAGAATCTCAGCGCGCGGCGCAGCGTTTCGGACAGCTCGGGAAATTTATGGCCGGCGGCGTTTTCGGCGCGGTACCAGCTCACGGCTTCCTGTTTTGAGAGGAAGACGCTCCCGGGCGCGATGCGGATCTGATCGGCGTCTTTCATGAATGATCCTTGTTTGAATGAGTAACAGGCTTGCGCTTGCAAGCCTTTGAGCAAAATGCGCATTGAGTATAGATGCACAAATCCAAAAATCAAGGCTACCAGGTAAAAAAGATAAAGCACAGGTGAACGATCCCGGGATAACGAGAAGCATTTGCTTTTTTCATAAAGTTTCAGCATCATGTAAGGATTAAAGTTTAGCCGGCAGTGTTTTTAGGCGAAAAGAGAGCGCTTCGCACTGCCCGGGTGCCTGCCACAGATCCGGAAGACCTGCCTGATAATGCATTTAAAGAGCGGCCTGATACAGATACAGGAAGTCATGACGTTTTAACCGCCTGCATTGATAAGTTTTGCCTGCAAAAGCATCTGCTTTCGGGACAAGCCCGGGATCGCCTTTTATCCTTCACTGCTCTTTCAATCTGTTTTTGCGCTTTTAAAAGCACTTACAGATATCGCTTTTTGCAAAACCGCAAATTACGGCTTTGCACCTCAGTTCACAGCGTGCCGCAGCGTCCTGTGTTAGACTGGAGGTAATGAAAACGTTTTCAGTAATTTCCTGAGGGCCGCGCCATGGATCAGTCCCTGCTTCCCAACATCTACGATTTCATCTCCCACACCTACCCGTTCTCCAAACTCGATCCGCTTGAGAAGGACGCGGTCACCACCGCGGTAAAAATCTCCTACCACAGCACTCAGGACGAACTGTGCGATGAAACGCTCGCCGGAGCCGGGCTCTTTATGATCAGGACGGGGGCGGCCGAGGAAGTGAACCGCGACGGCTCGCTGCGCGCCAAACTCAGCGTGGGCGATACTTTCGGGTACACCCAGATTGAAAAGGAAGGCAGGAGCGATTACAAGGTTACGTTCCCGGAAAACACGCTGCTCTACCTCATTCCCAAGACCGTGCTGCAATTTGTCATCAGCCGATCCAAGACCGTGGGCGACTATTTCAACTCCAATGAATGGGTAAGGCTGCGCAGCAGCCACAGCTACAGCGACGAAGAGCAAGGCTTAGGCGGTTTTGCATCCATGAAAGTGGGCGAGTGCTGCCGCCGCCCCCTTCCGGTGCTGACTTTGGAGAGCACCATCCGGCAGGCAGCGCAGGCCATCACCTCGGCGCACGGGTATCTGGCGGTAATCGCAGATCAGGGAGCGCTCAAAGGCGTGGTCACAAAGTCCGATCTCGCCGCGCGCGCCATCGCCGCGGGGCTGCCTTACAGCGAGAGGGCGTCGCGGATCATGACACCGGGCGTCATCAGCATCGACGCCCAAAAGCCGCTTTACCAGGCCCTCGATCTCATGGTGATGCACAACTTAAGATGCATCCCGGTCACGGAAAACGGCGCCCCGGCAGGCTACATCACCCCCAGCCAGATGCTGCAAAACTCCACGCTCTCGTCGGTCTATCTGCTCCACGACATCCGCAGCGCCCCGGATCTTAAGACGCTGGTGAAGCTCTCGGGCAGGACGCGCGGGATCTTTCGGGGCATGGTGGGCGCCAACATGCAGCCGCGCTCCATCCAGCGCATGATGTCGCGCATCGCCGACGTGTTCTCGCAGGTGCTCATCGCCAAGGCCGCAGCCGAACTCGGCCCCGCCCCCTGCGGCTGGGCGTGGTTTGCCGCCGGTTCGCTGGCGCGCACCGAGCTGCAGTTCCTCTCCGATCAGGACAGCGGCATCGTGACCGAGCGCGAGACGACCAAAGAGGAGGATCAGTATTTCGCGGCGCTTGCCGACCGGGTATGCCATGAGCTTGACGAGTGCGGCTATCCCCTGTGCGAGGGCAATTACATGGCCTCCAATCCCAAATGGCGGCAAAGTTACAGCAGCTGGGCGCGCAGTTACGATGAGTGGATCGCCTGCAACAGCGAGGAGGCCATTTTAAGCAGCATGGTCTTTTTGGACATCCGCCATCTCTACGGCGATGAATTCCTCGTCAACAAGCTACGCGATCACCTGCGCAGCACCGTGAGCAAGAACAGCCGCTTCCTCGCGACGCTGTGCACGATCGGCACGAAGGCCGCGCCGCCTCTGGGCACGTTCAGGCAGTTCGTGCTCACCAATGACGGCAGGAACACGCCCTACCTCGACATCAAAAAGCAGGGCGTGAACCTCGTGATCGCGCTGGCGCGCCTCTACGGCCTGCAATCAGGCTCCACGGCCACGGAAACGCTATCCCGCCTTAAAGACGCCGTCGCGGCCGGGGCGCTGCGCGAGGAAGACTTCCGCGAGCTCTCCGAGGCTTTTACTTTCTTAAACTCCGTGCGCTTTGCCCATCAGCTGGCCGCCATGGATCAGGGGCAAAAGCTCACGAACACCATCGTGCCCTCGGAGCTGTCGCAGTTTGAGCGCAACCACCTGCGCGACGCCTTCCGCATCATCGCCAAACAGCAGCAGGCCGCGCGGGTGCGTTTTGCCTCAGGCATGGGGATTTTAAGATGATCAAATTCTTCGATCCGCTTGCGAGGCTCCAGGCCAAGGCGCGCGCCTCAGGGCGCGAGAGCGGCGTGCCGGAGGATTTGCGCTCGCTGTTTGACACGCCGCTGCCCAAGTCCTCTGACAGCGTTTTTGACTGCAAAATCATCTCACTGGATTTTGAGACCACCGGCATGAATTTCCAGAAGGATGCCGTGATCTCAGAAGGCTATGCCGAGATCCGCTCCCGCACCGTGGATTTCAGCACGGCCTTCCACAGCCTCATAAAATACGACGGCCCGGTCAACCCGGGCGCGGCGGTGGTAAACCAGCTGACCCCGGAGCTTACAGAACACGGGCTGGATCCAAAAGAAGCGCTCACTGAACTGTTAAAGCGCCTGGCGGGCGGCGTGGTCATCACGCACTGCGGGATCATCGAGATGACCTTTATCAAAAAGACGCTGGGGCTGCCTGACAGGAGCGTGCTGCCTGCGGTGTTCCTCGACACGATGCGCTTTGAACAGGCGCTCGATCCGGTAAATGCCGCCCGCCCCGGCGCCTTGCAGCTCTCTGCGGTTCGCCGGCGCCGCGGCCTGCCTGACTACGAAGGCCACAACGCGCTCGCAGACGCCGTCGCTACGGCCGAACTGTTTTTGGCGCAGGTGCAGGCGGGCTTTGGCAAAAAGAAACCCGCTCTGGGTGCGCTTTACAAGATGGCGCATGCCTGAGGAGCCAGCCGTTGGGATCAAAAAACCGGCTTCCGCCGGCTTTTTTGAATAACAGCAGCTTAGCTCCGTCAGCGCAGCATCGCCGGCAGGTTCTGCGGATCGCACACGGAGATCAGAGAGCGCAGCACTTTAGGGTTGCCGCAGACCAAATTACCGGTCCTGGCGTAATTGGGCTCGCCCATGAAATCGGTCACCAGGCCGCCCGCCTCGCGCACGATCAGCTCGCCTGCCGCGTAATCCCAGGGCTTGAGCCCCTGCTCGAGGTAGCCGTCAAAGCGGCCGCAGGCGACATAGCAGAGATCGAGGCTGGCCGCGCCCATGCGCCTGACATCGGCGCAGTTGTTGATGAGGCGGGCAAAGAGCTCCAGGTAAGGGAGCATGCGCTCGCGGTAGCGGGTGGGGAAAGCGGTGCCGATGACGGCGCCGTCAAGCGAGGAACGCCCGGCCACGCGGATGCGGCGGCCGTTTAAACCGGCGCCGCCGCCGCGGGAGGCGGTAAACATTTCATTTAAGAGCGGATCAAACACCACGCCGACTTCGGTCTTGCCGCTGTGCTTTAACGCGATGGACACGGCGCAGTGGCCGATGCCCTGCACGAAGTTCGTCGTCCCGTCTATGGGATCGATCACCCACTGGAATTCAGAATCCTTGTTGCCGGCGATCCCGCCTTCCTCGCCTAAAACGCAATGATCGCGATAGGCCTTGAGGATGGTCTCTGTCACGATCTGCTCGCACTCGCGATCGATGTCGGTGACCAGATCATCTTTGCGCTTTTCCTCGACGCTGAACTGATCCTGATGGCCGATGTTGCGCGCGATCAGGTTGCCGGCGGCGCGCGCCGCGCGGACCGCGATATTTAACATGGGGTGCATGGTGTAGAATTCCTGAATTGAAAAAAGAGCTTGGACAATTATAGTTGATCTCGCCAAGGCTCAGCACACGGAGGAAAAAATCATGGCCGACAACGAACGCTACCACCAAATCCGCGCCGCGCTGCACGCAGCCGGCATCTCCGAGTGCGAATACGAATGGCCGGGGCTGCTTGCGGGGCTGCTAAGCCGCGGTTTTGTCCCCGGAAGCCGCGAAATCTCAAAGCTCGCAGCCGATCTCTTAAACGGCGGGGAGACGCTGCCGGGCTCTGTCGTGGCCTTTTTGGCCTCAGAGGGACTCGAGCTCAAAGAGCGCCTTGACCACGCCGCAGACGATCTCTTCTCATTCCCCGATGCCAAAGAGAGCAGCGCGCAAAGGCTGCAGGCGCTCTCCGATCTCGCCCACGGCCTGACGCTGGGGCTGACAGCCGATCCGCAAAAAGGCCTGGCAGACCGCCTGCCGCCTGGGCCGCTTTTGGACTTTGTGCAGTCGCTCTCTGACATCACTCGCGTCGACACCGAGGCGGATCTTGATGAAGAGGATCTCAAAAGCGTGTTAGATTACATGCGTCAGCAGGTTTTGGACGAGTACAAACGCTCCAAAGCCTAATCGGGATCGCGCCCGGGCCTTAGCAGCAGTTCCTGCTGCAGCTCCTGCATCTCGTCGCGCACCCGCGCCGCCTCCTCGAACTTAAGCTCGCGGGCGTATTTGATCATCTGCTCGTGCAGTTTGTCGATCTTCACGGACATTTCATGCGGCGTCAGCTTCAGCTCCGCACGGCGGCGCTCCCATTCCTTGCGCGAAGGCGGCATGCGCCGCTTCTCCTGCGGCGCCTTGAACACATCGGTGTCGCGGATCGCCCCCTCCATCACATCGACTACCTTCTTTTCGATCTGTCTGGGCGTGATGTGGTGTTCCTTATTGAACTTCATCTGGATCTCGCGGCGGCGGGCGGTCTCCTCTATGGTCTGGCGCATGGAGTCCGTCACGGTGTCGCCGTAGAAGATCGCCTTGCCGTGCACGTTGCGCGCGGCGCGGCCCACGGTCTGGATGAGCGAGCGCGCCGATCTTAAAAAACCTTCCTTGTCGGCATCGAGGATCGCCACCAGCGACACCTCCGGCATGTCCAGCCCCTCGCGCAGCAGGTTGATGCCCACGAGCGCGTCAAACTCCCCGAGCCTGAGATCGCGGATGATCTCCATGCGCTCGACGGCGTCGATGTCAGAGTGCAGGTAGCGCACCCTGATCCCGTTCTCATCAAGGTAGGACGTAAGCTCCTCGGCCATTTTCTTCGTAAGCGTCGTGACGAGGACGCGCTCATGCCTTGCCGCGCGCTCGCGGATCTCGGACATGAGATCGTCAACCTGCGAGGCCACGGGGCGCACCTCGATCTCCGGATCCAAAAGCCCCGTGGGCCTGATGAGCTGCTCGACGACCTGCGAGGACTCCTTGAGCTCAAAATCGGCCGGAGTCGCGGAGACATAGATGGTCTGCGGCTGCAGCGCGTGGAATTCCTCAAACTTAAGCGGGCGGTTGTCGTACGCCGAGGGCAGGCGGAAGCCGAAATTCACCAGCGACTCCTTGCGCGAGTGATCGCCGCGGAACATGGCGCCCACCTGGGGGACGGTGACATGCGACTCGTCGATAAACAGCAGCCCGTCCTTTGGCAGATAGTCAAAAAGGCAGGGAGGCGGCTCGCCTTCCTTGCGCCCGGTGAGGTAACGCGAATAGTTCTCAATGCCCGAGCAGTAGCCCAGTTCGTTGATCATCTCAATGTCATAGGTCGTGCGCTCGCGCAGGCGCTGCTCCTCTAAGAGTTTGTTTTGCGAGAGGAACCAGTCGCAGCGCTCTTTGAGCTCAACCTTGATCTCATCCACCGCATGCTCGAGCACGGCGCGCGGGGTCACGTAATGCGTCTTGGGGAAAATGGTGATGCGCGGCACCTGCTCTCTTACCTCCCCCGTGAGCGGATCGAAGATCGAGATGGACTCGAGCTCGTCGTCAAAGAGCTCAACGCGCACGGCGTAGCCGTCGGAGTCCGAGGGGTAAATGTCTATGACATCGCCGCGCACCCGGAACGTGCTGCGTTCAAAGCCCAGATCGTTGCGGGTGTATTGCAGCGATGCCAGGCGTTCGGTGATCTCCTGCTGCGAGATCTGCTCGCCGCGCGAGAGGTGCAGCATCATCTTTAAATAGGTCTCAGGCTCGCCCAGGCCGTAGATGGCGGACACCGAACACACAACGATCACATCGCGCCGCTCCATCAGCGCTTTCGTGGCCGAAAGACGCATCTGGTCTATGTGATCGTTTACCTGGGCGTCCTTCTCGATGAAGGTGTCAGACGAGGGGACGTAAGCCTCAGGCTGGTAGTAGTCGTAGTAGGAGACGAAATACTCGACGGCGTTGTGCGGGAAGAACTCCTTCATCTCGCCGTAAAGCTGCGCGGCCAGAGTCTTGTTGTGGGAGAGGATCATCACGGGCCGGTCCATGGCCGCGATGACGCTGGCCATGGTAAAGGTCTTGCCCGATCCGGTGACGCCCAAAAGCGTCTGGGCCGTATCCCCCTCTTTAAGCCCCTGCACGAGCTTCGCGATCGCCTCAGGCTGATCGCCTGCGGGCTTGTAGGGGCTTACGAGTTCAAAATGCTTTCTGACTGCCATGATCTCCTCCGCCCCCTACTCTATCACGCTGTAAGCAAGGTTCATGACTGATGCATCTGCGCCTTTGCCGGCAAAGCATTTGAGGATAATTTCAAGGGATTTCAGAGGGACGGGCGGTCCTGCGGGGCTTTTTTAAATTTTATTTAAATTTTTTGTTGACACCCTTTAAAGCCGCCCATATAATGTGTCTCGTTTTCGGCGCAATGCTGAAACATTTCAAGGCGTTCCTCCTTAGTTCAGTCGGTAGAACGGCGGACTGTTAATCCGTATGTCGCTGGTCCGAGTCCAGTAGGAGGAGCCATGAAACTTCTGAATTTTCCCCCTTTTCGTTTAAATCAGTGAGACGGAATTATTGTCTCTGCGCTTCACATGACAGCTGTCAGCTGATCTTTGTGAGGGCAAATACCTGAGCAGGGCTGTAGATCCAAAGAAAGGGATCTAGAGAAACAAATCGAAAGCGTCAGCCGCTTTGGGGATCAGGATCGCCTTCTGCGGCCGCGCTCAAAGTTTAAATAGAAGTTTCGCAATTTAACGGACTATAGACGCTGATCAGACCTCAGTCTGCTCCGGCAGCGGGTGCTTGCGCGGTCTTCCGCGGGGGCGTTTCGGACCGATGAAATCCTCAGGTTTCTGCGTTTTCAGGCGACGCTTCTTAGACTCGGGTTTGGGATCGGCCTTCGAAAGCCCCAGCGTCTCCATCTCCGTGAACTCGCGTCCGGTGACGTGCATCCAGTGCCCGTCGCTGCTTGCAGGCGGCAGCGGGGCGTCGGTATCGCGCCATGCCTGGGAAAGATTGTCAATCAGATCGCCCCAGGTGC
>DKSD01000044.1:233-24781 GCA_002473165.1 Succinatimonas sp. UBA7265 | reverse complement strand
CCACGATGATCTCCAGACCCTGGACATGAACATCTACAAAGATGACAAGTCCGGCACTGTGGGCAACAACGTGAACAACGCCAAGGGCTACAGCCTTGAGAACCTGATGAAAGCTGTCGGCATGAAAGATCCGGGATCGAGCAGCGCGTCCTTCAAGGTCGGTGTTGACGGAACCACCAAGGGCACTGATTACGCAGTGTTCGACGTGAGAACCTCGACCGCCGCCCAGGCGACCCTGGCTTCCATCGACAAGGTGATCAACCTCATCGACACGAAGCGCGGCGATTTCGGCGCTCTCGAGAACCGCATGTCCTCGACCATCAGCAACCAGACGAACATCATGAACAACGAGTCTGACGCCCGCAGCCGCATCCGCGACACGGACTACGCCGAGGAGGCCTCCAACCTCTCCGCCCAGAGCATCGTCCAGCAGGCCGCCTCGTCCATGCTGACCCAGGCCAACAGCCTGCCGCAGATGACCCTGTAAATATAAAAAACTCCCAGGATCACAAGCAGATCCCGGGAGTTTTCAGAGCTTGCGCCCTAAATCACTTCTTCACGGCTTTGAGCGCCTCGACGAGGCGATCGATGTTGGAGTGGTTGATGCCGGCCACACAGATGCGGCCTGAGCCGACGATATAGATGCCGAACTCTTCTTTTAAGCGGGCCACCTGATCCTTGTCGAGGCCGGAGAACGAGAACATGCCGTTCTGCGACTCAAAGAAGCTGTAGTCGCCTGCGCCTGCGGCTGAGAGTTTCTCCACCAGCAGATGGCGCATCTCAAGGATGCGATCGCGCATGCCCTTAAGTTCCTGTTCCCACTGCGCGCGCAGCTGCGCATCGGAGAGGATGGTGGTGACGATCTTCTCGCCGTGGGCCGGAGGATTGGAGATGGCGGTGCGCACGGAGATCTTAAGCTGAGAGATCACTTTGGCCGCAGTCTCGGTGTTTTCTGAGACCACGGTGAGCACGCCGGCGCGCTCATTGTAAAGTCCGAAGTTTTTGGAGAACGAGGAAGCTACCAGCATCTCCGGGCAGTGCTTTGCCACGGTGCGTACGCCTAAGGCGTCCTCATCGATGCCGTGACCGATGCCCTGGTAGGCAAAGTCGATGAAAGGCAGCAGCTTGTGCTCTTTTAAGAACACGGCAATCTGCTCCCACTGCTCGGGAGTCGGATCGATGCCGGTGGGATTGTGGCAGCAGCCGTGCAGCAGCACCACATCGCCCTCGTGGGCCTGGGAGAGCGTCTCCATCATGCGGTCAAATGCCAGGGAGTGGCTCACGCGGTCATAGTAAGGATAGCGCTCGAACTTGAGTCCGGCGCTCGTGGCGATCTGGTAGTGGTTGGCCCAGGTGGGATCGGAGATCCACACCGTGGTGGCGACATTCTGCTGGCGGATGAAGTCAGCGCCGATGCGCAGCGCGCCGGTGCCGCCGGGGCAGTGGCAGCTCACCGCCCTGCCGCCGTCAACATACTCATGGCCTTTGCCGAAGATCAGCTCGCGGGCAAAGCGGCCGTACTCGGGCATGCCGGTGATCGGCAGGTAGGATTTGGTGGTCTCTTTCTCAAGCAGCAGCTTTTCAGCTTTCTTCACGCAGTCGAGGATGGCCGTCTGGCCCTGCTCGTTTTTGTAAACGCCGACGCCTAAATTGATCTTATCAGCGCGGGGATCGTTTTTGAAAGCATCCGTAAGTCCCAGGATCGGGTCTGCAGGAGCGGCTTCAATGTGGTCAAAGAACATGCAAATCACCTGTCAAAATAAAACTTGAAACAATATAGCACACGCTTGCGGGCGCGCATGAGTTTTGTGATCCTGCACTCAAAACGACGCTCGGGGACTAAAAGCCCCTGCGGAAATTTACGCGCCAGTTGCGCTTGGCAGCCTTGACCCAGGCCTTGGTGCGCCACCTGATGAGCATCGCAATGCCGCGCGTCCACTCATCGCAGCAAAAGCCGATCCACACGCCCAAAAGCCCCAGGCCCGCGTGCGTTGCCAAAAAAGTCCCCACCGGAACGCTCACGCCCCACATGGAGATCACGGCCATCACGACCGGGAACTTCGTGTCTCCGACAGCGCGCAGCGAGTTGATGATGATGATGTTGAGCATGCGCCCGGGCTCCATGAGCACGCTTAAAAGAAAGATCGGCGCGGCCGTCGCAAGCACCGCGGCGCTGTCGGTAAAGCACGAGAAGAAGAACCTGCCGGTAAACAGCGGCACCGTGACCGCGATGATCGCGGTGATCACAAATCCGATCTTCACGGAGCGCAACAGCTGCGCGTTGGCAAGCGAGAGCTTCATCGCCCCGGCGTAATGGGCCACGAGGATCTCCGTGCCGGTGCTGATGGAGATGGACCACACCGTCATGAGCATGGTCAGCTGCATGTAAATGCCGTGCGTTGCCAGCACCACGGCGCCCAGCGAGGACACGACGGAGGTCATGACCATAAACTGCAGATGCCAGCTGAGGTTCTCGCCGGCCCCGGGGAGCCCGACGGCGAAGATCTGGCGCAGGATGCGGCGCTTCATGATGAAGACAAAGCGCGGGATCAGGCGCACGCGGGTGCGGCGCAGCAGCAGCCAGAAAAAGATCCCGATGCACGAGAGCCTGCCTATGACGGTGGACAGCGCCACGCCCTCAACCCCGAGCCTCGGGGCGCCCGCGAGCCCAAAGAGGAACACCGCGTTTAGCGCCATGGTGATGATGTTCATGATCATGGCGACATACATGGAATCGCGGGTGCAGCCGTAGGCGCGCAGGATCTGCCCGCAGCACAGGCACACGGCCTCAGGCAGAAAACACAGCGCGAGGATGCGCAGGTAACTGTGCGAGCTTTGCAGGATCTCAGGGGGCACGTTCATAAGCTGCACGATGTACCCAGAGAGCAGGAACACCAAGGCCGAGACGATCGTCCCCCACACGAGGTTAAGCCCCAGGCCCATGTGGATGACGCGGCGGACGATCTTAAGGTTGCCGTTGCCCAGGGACTGGGCGGTGACAACGCACACGCCGATGTTGATGAAGTTAAAGAGGATGAAACCTAAGTCGAAGATCTGGTTGCCTACGGTGAGCTCGGCCACGGCGTCCACCGAGATCATGCCCACCATGGCGGTGTTGATCATGACCGTCGCAAAATGCAGAGCGAGATCGATAAAGATCGGCCAGCTGATGTGAAACAGCGAAGGCAGCTGCGCGGAGACTGAAGGCGAAGGCACGAGGATCTCCCAAGACAAAAACTCCCCGCCATTTTAAGCAGGGAGACTTAAGGTTGCGCGGTATGTCAGAGGATTTTTGAGAGGAATTCCTTCGTGCGCTGCTCTTTGGCGTGGTTGAACACCTCGTCCGGGGTGCCCTGCTCCAGGATCCCGCCGCCGTCCACAAAGAGCACGCGATCGGCAACCTGACGGGCAAAGCCCATCTCGTGGGTGACGCACAGCATCGTCATGCCGCTTTCGGCAAGCTCGCGCATCACGTCGAGCACCTCGTTGACCATCTCAGGATCAAGAGCCGAGGTCGGCTCGTCAAAGAGCATGATCTTAGGTTTCATCGCCAAAGCGCGGGCGATTGCGACGCGCTGCTGCTGCCCCCCTGAGAGCTGATCAGGATAGGCGTCGGCCTTCTCCGAGAGCCCGACCTGCTTTAAAAGCTGCCTGGCCGTCTCCTCAGCCTCTTCCTTGCTCTTGCGGCGCACGCGCTCCTGGGCCAGCGTGATGTTGCGCAGCACCGTCATGTGCGGGAAGAGATTGAAGTGCTGGAACACCATGCCCACCTCGGCGCGGATGGTGTTGATGTTCACCTGGGGGGTGATGGTCTCGCCGTCTATGGTCACGGTGCCTGAGGTCGGGACCTCAAGGTAGTTCACACAGCGCAGCAGCGTGGACTTGCCCGAGCCTGACGGCCCGATGATCACCACGACTTCGCTGCGGTTCACGTCCAGGTTGACGCCCTTTAAGATCTCGTTGCTCCCGAAGCTCTTGTGGAGATCGCGAAGCTCGATCATGTGCCTGTTCTCTGCCATCACTGCACCTTCTTGCCTTTGCCGTTGAACTTCTTCTCAAGGTAGGCGACGAACCTGCTGATTGAGAGCGTCATGATGAGGTAGATGATGGCTACCGTAGTCCAGATCTCCAGCGAGCCGTAAGTCGAGGCGATGATGAGCTGGCCTTTGCGGGTCAGCTCCTCAAAGCCGATGACGGATACGAGGGAGGAATCCTTGAGCATGGCGATGAACTCGTTGCCCAGCTGCGGGATGATGCGGCGGAAGGCCTGCGGGATCACGATGTTCACCATCGTCTGGCTCCAGGTCATGCCCAAAGAGCGCCCGGCCTCGGACTGGCCGCGGTCTATGGACTGGATGCCCGAGCGGAAGATCTCGGCCACGTACGCGCCTGAGTTTATGGAGCAGGCCGTCACCGCGGCGACGAAAGGATCGATGCGGGCGCCGATCACGACCGGCAGCGCGAAGTAGATGATGAAGATCTGCACCAGAAGCGGGGTGCCGCGGATGAAGTCAACGTACACCTTGGCCGGCACGCGCAGCCAGCCGTAGCGCGAGAGCTCGGCGATGCCGACAAACAGACCGATCATCACGCCCATCGACACGGCGACGGCGGTGATCTCTATGGTCACAAGCGCGCCCATGCCCAAAAGCGGCAGGGAGCTTAGGACTAACGATATATCAAAAGACATCTTGTTATTGTTGTTCTCCGGCGGCCTGCGGCCGCGGCGTTTATTTAATGCCAAAGCCTTCCGTCAGCAAACGGAAGGCTTGTGGCCGCGGGTGCGGCGCTTTGCCGCACTTTGGGATCTTTAGTTTCCGGAGTGGAACCACTTGGAATAGATCTTGTCGTACTCGCCGCTCTTGCGCAGCTTGTCAAAGCCTTCGTTTAAAGCCTTTAACACCTCGTCGTTGCCCTTCTTCACGGCGATGCCGAACTGGGCGACCTCGGCAAACTCCGGGATCTCGGCATACAGGCCCTCTTTCTGCGAGCGCAGGAAGAACTCGTTGACCGGCTTGTCGGTGATCACGGCATCACAGCCCTTGGCGCGCAGCTCTAAGAAGGCCTCAGGGTTCGTGTTGAACGCGGCGACGTTGCCCGAGAGCTTTTTGGCAAAGTCGATGCCGGTGTTGCCGATCTGGCCGCAGATGCGGGAATTTTTGAGATCAGCCAGTTTTTTGAACTTCTCGGCGTTCTCCTTGAGGATCACGGCCGAGAGGCCGGAGTCGTAATAAGGAGCGGTGAAGTCGACTTTCTTCTCTCGCTCTTCCGTGATGGTCATGCCGGCGATGGCCGCGTCAAGCTGCGAGGTCAAAAGCGCCGGGATCAGGCCGTCAAACGGCATCTTGACGATCTCAACCTTAAAGCCCTCGGCCTTGGCGATGGCGTTGATGATGTCGATGTCAAAGCCGATGACGTTGGATTTGTCCTGATCGTCTATATACTCAAAAGGAGGGAAAGTCGGCTCCGTGCCGACTTTGAGCGTCTGCTCCGCAGCCGCCCCGAAGGAAATCGCCGCCGCCAGAGCGGCCGCCGCAAACTTTCTCAAAGAAAGTGACATGGTCAAAATCCTCTTTTACAGCGCACGCGCGCTACCTAAACTGACACAGATTCTATCAAATACCGTGCAGCCTTTCCCTGAAATTTGCCCGTCTTTCCCGTTTGCGGTGCACATTTTTGCGCCCTGTGCGCATAACTGCCCTTTTTTGTGCGTTTTTTTAAACACGGTGCAGCGTCAGGCCCGTGAAAATTTTATATATAATAAAAACATGGTGTTCTGCCATCATGGATTTTTCACCAGCGCTTTGGAGTTTTAAAGTGGCGATCAGGAATGTGATCTTTGATTTAGGCGGCGTGCTCATCGACTGGAACCCGCGTTATGTCTATAAATCAGTGTTCAACGATGAGGAAAAGCTCGATTACTTTTTAAACAACGTGTGCACCGGGGAGTGGAACTCCCAGATGGACCGCGGCCGCACTTTTGACGAGTGCATCAAGGAGCTGCAGGCGCAGCACCCGGAATTTAAAGACGAGATCGCGCTGTGGAAGACGCGCTGGACCGAGATGCTCGCCGGCACGATCACCCAGGGCATCGAGCTGTTCAACGCCGTGAAGAAATCCGGCAAATACACGATGTACGCGCTCACGAACTGGTCTGCCGAGACCTTTCCCTACGCCTACAAACACTTCCCGTTCTTAAACGACTTTGAGGGCATCGTCGTTTCCGGCGAGGAGAAGATGACCAAGCCTGACAAAGGGATCTTCCTTACGCTCTTTGAGCGCTATCACTTAACCCCCGAGGAGTGCCTCTACATAGACGACAACGAAAAGAACCTCGAGACCGGGCGCAGCCGCGGGATGGTTACGATCTCGTTTGCCGATCCCGAGGAAGGCTATAAGAAGGCGCTCAAACGCTTAAACCTCAAAAACTGAAAAATTTTTAAATTTTGCTTAAAAACGGGGATTGCGCCTGCCGTTAAACAAGACAGAGCAGGAGGTAATTTCCTATGTCAGATTCAGTTTCCGCCGCGTCAGGCGACATTATGTCGTCCATGGAAGTGGCGATGATGAAGCGCCAGAGCGATGTGCAAGGCCAGCAGGTACTGTCGCTGCTCTCTGGGGCGATCGACTCGGCCAGCGCTGCGACCGCCGCCGGCTTGCAGATGGCGGCCTCCGGGGTCAACCAGCCGGTGTCCGAAGGTTCACTGGGCACTCACATCAACCTCAGCGTCTGAAATTTCAGTCAATCAGAGTATGATCAGGGCCGCGGCGCATGCCGCGGCCTTTTTGTTTGCCTCAAGGACGTATTTATGATCACCCCGGCCCAGATGTTTTTAAAGAAAAACAGCATCCCCTTTAAGGAGTACGAATACGAGTGCTCAACCGATCATGATTTCGGACATTTTGCCGCCAAGGCGCTGGGCATAGACGAGCACCGGGTCTTTAAGACGATCGTGCTCAAACACGACAAGACCTACGTCACCGCGGTGACGCCGGTCAACGCCATGATCTCGCTGAAAAACGCCGCGAGGATCATGGGGCTTAAAGCGCTGGAGGTTGCCGAGCCGGCCGAGGCCACGCGCGTCACCGGCTTTGTGATCGGCGGCGTCAGCCCCTTCGGACAGAAAAGGCGCACCCTGACACTTTTGTCAGAGAGCGCCCTGCAATATGACGAGATCCTGGTCTCAGGCGGCCGCCGCGGTCTAAGCGTCGGGGTCAGCCCCAAAGATCTCGTGCGCGCGCTCAACGCCAAAACCGGCGACTTCCTCGATCACATCGAGGAGTGAGCGTCGATGAGGCCTTTGCCTTCGAGGTATTTCTCAATGCCCGCCATGCTCTCGTCGGAGATGACGTGCTCGATGCGGCAGGCGTCGCGCTCGGCGATGTCAAAGGGCACGCCCGCCACGTCCTGCAATACGGCAGTTAAGATCTGATGGCGCCTGAAGATGCGCTTGGCCCGCTCCAGGCCCTCAGGGGTGAACTCGAGATCGCCGGTGTTGGCGATGGTGATAAGCCCCTTTTCTTTGAGCTGGCCTAAACCGCGGCTGACGCTGGGCTTGCTGAATTTAAGCTCGTTGGCCACATCGACGGCGCGCACCAGGCCGTTGCCGCTGCGCTCTTTCATCACCAAAATGGTCTCAAGATAGTTTTCGCCGGATTCGGCGAGCAGCCCGGCGCGCGATGGCACCGGCTCGGGCACTGCGTCCATGGCAGTGGGCATCTGCACTTTGGTGTTAGGCATAAACTTTCCTGTTTACCTGTGTGATCGGGGCACCAACAGCGGCGCGGATCAAAAAGCCCCTGCGCGGGGCCGGCAATTAATCCTTGAAACCTACTTTACAACCGTGACATTTACCTTGTCACCTACCAGCGTCAACTGGATGACGTTATTGTGACCTATGGCGCCGCGGGCGATGAGCCCCAGGCGCACGAGCTCGGTAAGCTCCAGATTTGCGCCCGGGCGGCGCAGATCTTTGCCGCGCCCGTCCGTAAAGCTCCCCAGCGCCGGCGTCACCGGCTGCATGCCGATGTTGCGGTTTTTAGAGAGCACGCCGATCTGCTCTAAGCGGTTTATCAGGCGGTAGACCGTGGCGATCCCCAGGTCCGGCACATACAGCCTGGCTTCGTACCACAGCTCCTTGGGCGAGGTGCACTTGCTGTTCGTGAGGATCTCGATGATGTGGCGGCGCTGCACGGTCATTCTCAGGCCGCTGGCCTCCAGCTTGCGCAGCGTCTCCTCGGTGAGGCTGCCCACGTTATAGGATTCGTTCTCTTGCATGCTCATGTGTGTGTCCGCAAACCGATCGCTCCTCAGATCCCCTCGCGAGGAGCAGTAAACGCCCGCCGCGGTCCATTTCTACATGATAGCAAAAGGGGCGGATTTCAAGTGCCCCCGCCCCGGCGATTTCAGAGCGCTTTTCAGCGCTCGGCCTTGCCGCATGCGCACTTTTGCCCGCGCTTTTTCAGTCCCTTGCCTGAGGAGCAGCACGAGCCTGAGACAAAGAACACGGTGAAAATCCTCTTTATGCCAAGCGCCGTGCACAGCACGACGACGGCAATGATCGCATACAGCAGGATCTTGCTTAAGATAACGCTCATGTGAGACTCCAAAGGGTAAGTTAGTTTTAGCTAACCGTTATTCTAACCCTGGTCCGACAGCGCATCAAGGCGCGGTTTAGCGCGAAATGAAATACCCGAGGATAAAGATGAACACCAAGAGCAGCCCGAGGTTTTTAAGCCAGAAGAGCCCGCGCTTTGAGGCGCGCCGGCGTTCCAGCAGCCTTTTTACTTTTTGATCATCAAAGCGCCTTGCGATCTCGGTGCGCGTCAGCGCGCTTTGGGGATCGGGCTTTGCTATGACAACAGGCACGCCGTATACGCGGTGCATGTAGAAGGAAAAACCTATGGAGTTGCGCAAAAAAGGCTCGCTTTTTTTAAAGAGCGCGGCGTTAGCCCCGCAGCGTTTGCACAAAAGCGAGAGTTTGTATTTGGCCGTGGACTCAAGCCGCCCCTCGGCGCTAAGCTCCAGCGCGGACTTTTTTAGGATCTCAAAGCCCTCGGGCATGTCGCCCTCAGTAATGAGATAAAACTCCTGAGGCTCAGCGTAAGGCTCAACGTCAAAGTTCTGCGCCACCGGCCGGATCTCTGAGGCCTCATCGCCCACGCGCTGGAAGTCAACCGCCGCCCCCGCCTCAGGCTTATAGCCGTACTCGAGATCCTCGACCTCAAAACGCAGCTGCGCGCCGTCCTGAGCGGTGATGACGCCCTGCCCGCTCTCCTGGTCAAATGATGTGACAGTTCCCTGCATCTTATCCTCTAAGCCCGTGCCTGAACCTGCGGGTCATTTTAAACAAAGCGGCCGGATACAGCAAAGCCCGGCTGCGCCGGGCTTTGACAAGAAAGGCCCCCGAAGAGGCCTTTTGCTAAATACAGAAACCTTTACTGGATTTCCGAGGCCGCGGCCGTGCCGCTGTAGTGGGCCTTTAAGTGGTGGAAGATGATCGAGAGGCCTAAGGCCACCATCATCAGCGCCATGACGGAGAGGAAGATGCCCGTGCCGACTAACACGTAGTTCTTGCCCCACTGCTGGGTGATGACCTGGAACACGCCCCACAGGCTCATGACCATCATGAAGATCATCGGGATGAACGAGATCACCCAGTTGACATTCTTGGAGAGCAGCCACAGCGTGATCACGAGGAAGGTCAGGGCGGCCATGAGCTGGTTCGAGGCGCCGAAGATCGGCCACAGCGCGGCGGCTTCGCCCGAGAGCGCCATGAACATGGCAAAGGCCACAAAGAACACGGAAGCGTAGTACTTGTTCGTGAGCACCTTGCGGAACACGCCTTCCTGGGCTTTCTCAAAGTCCTCTTTCTGATCCTCGGAGACAGCCTTAGGCATAAAGAGCTCCTGAACGAGGAAGCGGCCCAGCCTGGTGGCGGTGTCCAGCGAGGTCATCATGAAAGCGGAGATGGCCAGGGAGAGGAACACCATGGAGTATTTCGGATCGAGGCCCAAGGCCACGCAGAACTGCGACATGCCGGTGGAGAAGGCCACGACCGGGTTCTTGCCCACCTCGGTGAATGAGGAAGGATCCATGGCCATGACGGCGATCAGAGCCATGATGCCGAGCACGCCTTCAACGAGCATAGCGCCGTAGCCCACGGGCAGCATGTCCTTTTCAGAGCGGATCTGCTTTGAGGTGGTGCCGGAGGCGACCAGGGCATGGAAGCCTGAGCAGGCGCCGCAGGCGATGAAGATGAACAGCGTCGGGAACAGCATGCTCATGTTGCCGTCGGCGGTCACGGCCTCAAAGCCCTTGAAAGAATCCATCTGGATGGAAGGGTTGTAGGCGAGGATGGCCACAAAACCTAAGAGCAGCGTGCCATAGAGCAGGAACGAGTTCATGTAGTCGCGAGGCTGCAGCAGCCACTGCACCGGCACGATGGAGGCGCAGAGGATGTAGACGGCGAGCACGGCGGTCCAGAACAGCTTGGCGCTCTCAGGGGTAAAGCCAAACGAGTTCACCAGATCAATGGGGAACGCGGCGCCAAAAGGCACGGAAAGGAACACCAGCGGGATGAAGATCAGCGATGCGACTTTCAGCCTCATGCCCAGCTTGTTCGTGCAGTAAGCGAACACCGGGGCCATGCCGATGAAGATCAGCGAGGCGGTGGCGACAGCCGGCACCTTGACGAACATGCCCGAGACCATGTTAGTGAACACGGCCACGACGAGCAGCAGGCAGGCAAAGCAGAAGCCCACAAAGAGCTGGCGGCCTGAGAACCCCATCATTTTCTCCATGACGAACGAAATGGAGTGGCCTTTGTTGCGCACGGAAATGACGAGGGCGGCGAAATCGTGGAACGCGCCGACGAACACGCAGCCAATCAGGATCCAGATGAGCGCGGGAAGCCAGCCGAAATAGGCGGCCATGATCGGGCCGACTATAGGCCCCGGGCCTGCGATGGAGGCGAAATGGTGGCCGAAGAGCACGATACGCGGCGTCGGCACGAAGTCCACGCCGTCATACTGGGTCTTGGCGGGAGTGGGGCGGTTGGGATCAACTGCAAAAACTTTCTTGAGGTATCCGCCGTAGGCAAAATACGCCGCGACGAAATACGCCAAACAGATGCATAAAAGCAGACTGCCAGTCATGTAAAACGCTCCGATCCTCAAAGGGATCAAAAATTTTTTCTGTATTTAGAGTTATGAAAGTCCGGAAAACGGACAGATGCGGCCTCACGCCGCAATTGAGCCTGCCTGAGGGGAGATTTTATTCTCCAAAAGCAGGGACCCTGTCAAGGGCCGGGCGCCCAAAGGGTGTTTTGAGCGCGAATGGAAAAGCGCCCTTTGTTTGAGGGCTCTTTCATGTCTCTTATTATCGTGCCTGTTTAAAGCATGTCAAGCAATTTGTGAAAAACTTTTAATTTTGTGTTGCGTTTTCTGCAATACAAGCGGACTTTTTGTTTCGTCCGCTGCTTTTGCAATTATTTTTGTTTGAAATTCAACGGATCAGCGCCTGACTGGATAAGCGCTTTGCTGATATCGGCGCGCACAGAGCCCCACGCGCGCATCCTTTTGGTCGCGCCTTTGAGATCGAGCGTGAGGTGCGCGTCGTCATCGGCCCAGGCGGCGATGCGCTCAGGATCAAGCATCCCGTCCTCAGGCACTGTCCCGGCGCCGACGATGCACGAGGGCACCAGGCAGCTCAATTTCTCCTCAGAGCGCAGCAGCACGGCATCAAGCACGGCGCGCCCGCCCAGGCTGTCCTCGCAGGCGAGCGTGAGGCTTGCGGGGGGATTTTTTAGCAGATCATCAAGCGCCAAAAGCTGCTCCCCCTGGGCAAAGTCTCCGCCGCGCCCGGCGCCGAATATTTTGCCGTCTGCCCAAAAAGCGCATTTTAAGCCCTGCCAGGGGAAGGCCTCGCAGATGAGCTTTGCCGTGTGCGCCAGATCGGCGCGCCCTTCCAGCGCGACCAGCCGCCACACCCGCGTGCCCTTTAAGCTGAACTTTATGAGGTACTGCATGCCCCCTCCAAAATTTACTGATCAAGATCGGACGACACCGGGAGCACGGCCTGCGAAAGCGCCCCCTGCTCTTCGTCGCCGCTGTCCTCAAGCGCCCGCAGATCCGTGCTGATGAGCATCTCGCACAGCGCGCTGTCGGCGTTAAAGCCCTGGAAGGCGAATTTCTCAAAGGCTTTGAGATCGGGGCCGCTCACGCCGCGCAGCGCCGTGAGCGCGCGGATCTCCGCGAGGATCATGCCGTACTGCGGATCGCCTGCTTTGGGCAGCACATACTCGAGATCGGTCTGGCGCCACGAGAGCGAGGCCTGCAGATCGTCATCGTCGGCGTACTCGCTGCCAAAGGCGTAATCGTCCCACTGATCATTGCAGATCTTGTCGAGGTAGTCGTCGGCGCAGGGATAGAACGAGTAGGCGGCCGCCGGCGCGCTCTCCTCGTCCTCCTCCTCCTCATCCTGATCATCAACGTTAAACAGCGTGCGATCCCACTGCGGCGAGTTTTCGCACTGCACCATGAGCTCGCGCTCAAGCCAGGTTTTGCCGGATCTGAGATCGGCATAGAGCTTTTTCACGAGCCCCGCCGTGCGCTCGGCCTGCTGCGGATCGGGAATGCTCCGGCCGTTTAAGCCGTAGCGCGACGTGCTGGCGATCCCCTCGCCCACCGGCATGACATAAAACGATCCCGGCTCCTCATCCCACATCTGCCCGTAAGAGGCGCTCAGGTGGCGGCCTGAGAGCGGCTCGCCCTGCGCGGCGCCCAGGCGGAACCACTCCATGGCGCGGCCGCGATCGCAGGGAACGATGAGCCCCGAGCAGTAAAGCGAGCCGAGGAAGCCCGCGGCCACCGGATCTTTTTTGGCGCGCTCCTCGATCTTCTCAAGATCGCGAATAAACGGCAGCGGGCGCCACAGCCGGGCCTTCTTAAGCCTTGCAGCCTCATCAAGCGCCGGCTTCATCAGGTACTCGCAGGCATAGCGCAGGCAGGTGCAGCCCAGTTCCGTCTCCCCTTTTTGCGTGAAGATCTCATAGAGCATAAAGAAGGCCTGGGGGATGCGCGAGCGCAGCGCGTAAAAGGCGCGCTTTTCCGCCTCATCTAGCCTGCCCTTGCCTATGTCATGCACGCAGCAGTTATAGGAAGCCACCGGGTGCCCCTGATCGGCGCACAGCGCCCACAGCCTTTGATCAAAGCCCTCGGCGCCCTGTTTGGCCCACTGCGCCGAGGCCAGCGAGAACGAGGCGCGCGCATAACCGCGCTCTGAGAGCGCCTTGCAGGCCTTATAAACTTCGGGATCATCGAGGATCCCGGAGCCTAAAGAGAGCAGCGTCAGATCGACGCCTTGGCGTTTTTTCCCCAGATAAGGCTTTAAGATCTCAAGTCCGAGCAGACCCGGAGCGGGATTTTTCTTCATGGGGAAGATCTCAAGTGTCAGGCGCTCGGTCTCCTTCTCCCAGTCGCCGGTGCCGGCGATGCTCAGCAACCGGCACAGCGAGGCGGCGATGTCCGGCCCCGGACCGAAGGCCGCGGCCGTGGCGCGCGCGATCTCTATGAGGTAAGGGAAAGCCTCTGACAGATCAAAACCTGCCTGGCGCGTGGCCATGACATCGGTGACCGCCATGAGCGAGAGCAGCAGCGCGGGCTCGAGCATTTCCTCGCCCTCTTGAGTGCGCACGGTGAGCACAAGGTGGCTTTGGTGCACCGAGGCGGCGCCTGAGGGCAGCCTTGCGGCCTGGCACAGCAGCACTGCATGCTCCAGTGCTTCTGCGTACAGCGCGCCCGAGCGCTTCTGGCGCTCCTCCTCGGGCACGTGCACGAGTTCCTCAAAGAACACGGCAAACGCCAGCCAGGCGCGGGGCGATCCCGCGGCCATGGCATAGTGCAGCCACACGGAGGCCCGGCGCACCGAGCGCGGCAGATCCCCTCCTCTGAGGTATTCCATGGCGATGCGGTATGCCGCCTCGGCGGGCATGCCAAAGCCGATGGCAAAATCATTGTCAGCCGACGTGACCAGGTATTCGCCAAACTGGGCGATGAGCGCGGCGGCGCTGTTCTCGCAGTCCATGCCGTAAGTGCCCGCGGAGAACTCCGAGAGCAGTTCCTCAGGGGCAGGCTGGCCTGAGGGGCGCTGAATGCCGCGCTCCCTGCCTTCGCACAGGTGCAGCCCGATCACAAACAGCGCCTCGTCGGGGATCATGACCGCGACGGCCCCGAGCCTTGAAAGCGAGTTTGCCGTCCCCGCGCTCGTGATGAGCGTCTCGTACATTTGGGTCAGGCGCAGCAGATCGGACGTGTTTTGCGGGCCTTTTTCAAAAAGCGCGTGCGCCGCCTCGCCGGTATTGGGCGAGCGCAGCGCGTAGAGGCCGAGGGCCTCGCGCAGTTTCGCGCGGGCGCGGTCACAGCCGCGCAAGGCTGCGGCGTATAAAAAGTAGCAGGAGTCGAGGAAGGCGCCGATGCGCCCGCCTTCAAGTCCGCGCGGATCGCCTGAACGCTTTAAAGCCTCAAGGCCGCGGGCCTCGAGCGCGGCCGCGTTCCGCCCCTCGCTCTCAGATCGCGCCCTCACCCCGGTCAGGGAGCGCTCGAGCGCGGCGATCCTGCACAAAAGCTGTTGTGTTTTCTTCATGGGTCTTTCCTGTCCGGGGCTTTGCCGCCCGCGCCTGCATCAGGCGGCGGGAAATTAAAAAGATCTTCTGCTTTAAGCCCCGCTGTGGGCAGCGCCTCGCGGGGGCGCAGCATAAAGCGACGCGCCAGCGGCCACAGCGAGGCGGCCGTAAAGCAGCCAAAGCAGATAAGCGCGGCCAAAAGCGCGATGAGGCTTAAGATGTCCGAGGCTGAGGCCTGCTCCCACAGCGCCTTTAAGGCGCCGGTGTGGCTGACACCGCCTGGGGCGTGTCCTGCGATGAGCGCCAGCAAATCCCCAAGCCAGGCCCCGCGGCCGCTTAAGCCTGCCGCGGCGCACGAGAGGGCGAGCGTGAACAGCGCCGCAAGCAGCGCGGTTTTAAATCTTCCGCGCCGCATGCGCCGCCCCGGACGTGGAATTATACCGTGCCGCCTGCATCCGGCAAAACGCCGCGCTCACAGCTTTTCAAGCTCCGCACGCACGCAGCGCTCTGTAACATCCTGGGCAAACTCCAGCTCTTTTTGTGAAATGACAAGCGGCGGATTGAAATAGAGCACATCGCCGATGCAGCGCAGCAGCAAACCCTCGGAGAGCGCGCGGCGGTAGATGCGGTACCCAAGCCGCAGCGACGGGTCAAAAGGCTCTTTGCTCCTGCGGTCTTTTACCAGCTCTATGGCGTGGATTAGCCCGATGTGGCGCACCTCGCCCACGTTTTCGATCTTTAAAAAGCGCTTTTCAAACTCCGCGGTAAGCCAGGAGGCGGTCTTGCGGGCCTTCTCGATGATGTGATCGCGCTTTAAGATCTTAAGCACCGCCAGGGCGCAGGAGCAGGCCAGCGGGTTGCCCGCGTAGGTGTGCGAGTGCACGAAGGCCTTGCCCTCTTTGTAATCGGCGTAGAAGGCGTCGTAGACCTCCTGCGTGGCGCACACGACGGACATGGGCATGTAGCCTCCGGTGATCGCCTTTGACAGCGCCATAAGATCCGGGCTCACGCCGGCTTTCACGCACGCGAAGATCTCCCCGGTGCGCCCAAAGCCCGTGGCGATCTCATCGGCGATCAGCAGCACGCCGTGCTGTGTGCATAATTTTCTGAGGCCCCTCAAATATTCCTCAGGGTAGACGCGCATGCCGGCCGCGCCCTGCAAGAGCGGCTCGACTATCAAAGCCGCAAGCTCCCCTCCGTGCTCTGCAAAAGCCTGCTCTGCAAATTTCAGGCACTCGCAGTGGCACTGCCCGCGCTTTTTGCCGCAGGGGCAGCGAAAGCAGTCCGGCGCCTTGAGGTGCACATTGTCCATCATCATCGGGCGGTAGAGCCTGGCGTAGAGATCCATGCTCCCCACGGAGAGCGCGCCGATGGTCTCGCCGTGGTAGCCCTCGGTCAGGCAGGCAAAGCGGATGCGCTCAGGGTGCCCGGTCTGCGCCTGGTACTGGAACGCAAGCTTTAAGCACATCTCCACGGCGCTCGATCCGTTGTCGGCGAAGTTAAAGCGGCACAGTCCCTTGGGTACTATGAGCGAGAGCTCCTGCGCGAGCCTCACGGCCCAGGGGTGGGTGAGGTCTGCGAAGATCACATGCTCAAGCGTGCGCGCCTGATCGCAAAGCGCCTCGGTGATCTCGGCGTTGCAGTGCCCCAGCAGGTTGCACCACCACGAGCTTACGACATCGAGGATCTTTTTTCCGTCCTCGGTGCGCAGCCAGCAGCCTGCGCCCGCCACGACAGCGACGGGCGGGTGCAGCTCATAATCTTTCATCTGGGCCGCAGGGTGCCAGATGAGCCTTAAATCCTCATCAACAAGCGCTGACATCTGCAAAGTACTCCTCAAGCCCCCGGCCGCGCAGCTGCGGGATTTTCGCGCCCTCGGCTAGGGTCGCGATCACTTTCACGCCGGTGAGTTCCTCAACCATAAACAGGTTGTCGCGGTGCATCAGGCTCTGCTCATCATAGCGGTTTAAGATGATCCCCCGCACGTCAAAGCCGCGGTTTTTCAGGTAATCGCAGGTAAGCACGCAGTAATTGATCGTCCCAAGGCCTGCGTCGGCGGCCACCAGCACCGGAAGCCCCATGGCCTTTAAGATGTCCTCATAAAAAAGCCGGCGGCCCTTTTCATAAACCACCGGGCAGACGATCCCGCCTGCGCCTTCCGTGAGCACGTAGTCATAGCGGCCTGCAAGGGAGCGGAAGGCTTTTAAGATCACGCCGAGATCGGCATAGCGCCCTTCAAGGCGCGCGGCCAGATGCGGAGAGAGCGGGCGCGAATAAAGGTAAGAGAGCAGGCTCGCATCATCCTCGTCAAGCCCTCCTGCCTTTCTGACATAGCCGGCATCCGAGTTTTCCACGCAGTCGGCGCCGCTCAGCGCCGCTTTGTAATAGCCCAAAGACAGCTTTTTTTGGGTGAAATAGCGGGCGATCGCCCCGCACACATAGGTCTTGCCGATCTCCGTGCCGGTACCGGTCACAAAAATGCCGCGCATGCGCGCCTCCTCTAGCAATGCGGCGATTTTATCACCTCAGGAGGCTCAGCCTTGCAGCAGGCTTAAGATCAGGCTTTTTTGCTGGTAGATCTGCTTGAGGATCGCCGGCATTAACTGCGCGAGCACCGCGGCTTTGGCGAGGTTTGAGGCCTCCTCGGCGTAATCGGTGTCCTGGATGCGCGAGCGCGCGTCCGCGAGGTTGTTGCGCATGGTGTCGTTGAGCCTTAGCACGGACTCAAAGCGCTGCTGCACGCCTCCCAGCGTGCCTTGGGCCATGCTCACCTTGTTTATGGCTTTGTCGATGTGCTTTAGCACCGCCTGCGATGACTCAGCCGATCCGAGATCGAAGTAATTGCTCTCATCCCCTTTTTTCACCGCCTGCGCGTCATAGCCTGGCCCCATGGCGAGCGCGGAGAAAGTAAAGCCCGCCGAAAGCCCCGTGATCGCGATGGTGTCGCCCTCGTGCCCTGAGACCTGGATGCGGATCTGGCCGTGCGCGTCAAAGAGCTTGCGCTCAGATGAAGGGGAATCCACGCCGCACAGCAGCCTGGCACCGGCGTAGGTCGTGCGGCAGGCGATGCGGGTGATCTCGGCGCACAGCTGCCGCGATTCGGCGCTCAAAGCCGCCCGGTCTGAGGAGGTGTTCGTGCCGTTGGCCGCCTGGACTGCCAGCGTGCGCACGCGCTGGAGCATGGATTTGATCTCGTCGAGCGCGCCTTCTGCCGTCTGCGCCACCGAGATCCCGTCATTGACGTTGCGCGATCCCTGGCGAAAGCCGTTGATCTCGGACGTCATGCGATCGGCTATCTGCAGTCCCGCCGGATCGTCGCGCGCCGAATTGATGCGCAGCCCTGAGGAGAGACGCTCATAGACAGACGACAGCGCCGCCTGGTTTTGTCCAAAGGCGGCCAGTGCTTTCATGCCGGTGACGTTGGTCAGATAAAGGGCCATGGGCGCTGCCTGTCGTAATAATTATGGGGCTTTTAGGGTTCTCTCCATCTTCATTTACGACACAAAACGGCTGAAGCTTGAACGGCGCAGCATGAACACAAAAGCCCGCCAAAAGGCGGGCCTTGCACTTGAATGAGGCTTAAATTACAGCGGGCAGCCGATGCGGCGGGCGACTTCCTCGTAGCCCTCGATCACACCGCCTAAGCCCTGGCGGAAACGGTCTTTGTCGAGCTTCTTGCGGGTTTCCTTGTCCCACAGGCGGCAGCCGTCAGGCGAGAACTCGTCGCCTAAGATCAGCTTGCCGTCGGTGTCGATGCCGAACTCGAGCTTGTAGTCGACGAGGATCAGGCCGGCCTTGTCGAACAGAGCCTTGAGCACATCGTTGATCTTAAAGGAGAGCTGCTTCATGGTGTCGATCTCCTCCTGGGTGCCCCAGCCAAAGGCCAGGATGTGGGAGTCGTTGACCATAGGATCGTGCAGCTCGTCGTTCTTGTAGAAGAACTCGAACGTCGGCTGCTTGAGCTCAAGGCCTTCCTTGACGCCCAGGCGGCGGCAGATGGAGCCGGCGGCGACATTACGGACCACGCACTCGACCGGAAGCATCTTGAGCTTCTTGACCAGGCACTCGGTGTCGGAGAGCATCTTGACGCAGTGAGTAGGAATGCCGGCTTCCTCGAGTTTCTTCATGATGAAGAAGTTGAAATGGTTGTTCGTCTTGCCCTTGCGATCCAGCTGCTTGATGATCTTGCCGTCAAAAGCGGAAGTGTCATCACGGTAAAGCATGATGTAATAGTTGGGATCGTCGGTGGCGTAAACTGACTTGGCCTTGCCGCGGTATAGTTCCTGCTTCTTTTCCATTTCAAGTAAGTCCTTTGCTGTAAAAAAGCGCGCTGCATAGATGCAGCTGCGCCGGGAAAGGCTTCCCTTTCCCGGCGCATATTTTACATCACACCGCGGCCTTATTGCCGCGGCGGGCTAATTTTGCTCAGGCGCGGCGATCGCCGCCCCAAGCTCGGTCAGCTCGCGCGAGAGCGCCTGCGAGAAGCCGCTGTAAATGCGGTCGACCGTGGCCGCAGGCAGCGCTTTCTCATCGCCGTCGTAGAACGTGATCACGCTCTTGCCGTTCTCCTCGCCCAGGCGCAGCATGTAATCGTCCTCTTCGAGCGCGAACGAATCGACGCCCTGGGAGTGGAAGACCTCGGCGTCCTGATCATCGGCTTCAAACTTAATGGAGCCTTTGGACAGCGAGTACTCGGTGACGTTCCAGTTGAACTTCGGCAGCATGCCGCGCAGCGCTTTCCAGGTGTCGTCATAGCGGGCGTCGGCGACGATGCACTCGCGGCCGTTGTGATCGCGGCCGAGCGTCACGGCAAAGCCGCTTTGGCCCTGCTCCTGCTCGGCGGCGGCGCGGTCGAGCTCATGGATGAACGAGTTCGAGAAGCCCATGGCGAAGCGTTCCTGCTCTATGAGGTTCAGCTCGTCCTCGATGTTCTTGCCGGAGATCGGCAACAGCGTCATTGAGCCGATGAGCGCCGTGGCGATGCCGAGATCGCCGTTCTGGGAGCGGCCGACGCGGATGCGGTAGACCTGGTTGTAACGGATGATCCCCTCGCCCATGTCGGCGGCGTTGTAGCGCGAGCCGAACTCGTTGTACTGGGCGATGGCCGTCGTAAGCGTGTAGCTGTCAGGCGAGGCCTTGCCCACGCCGATGTTCATGCGCTTGAGCACCCGGCCCAAGAGCCTCCAGGCATCGTCTTCGGTCTCGACACCGTGCTCGCGGCCGCGTTCAAACCAGACAAAAGCCTCGCCGTGCGACCACTGCGAATGCACGCCTAAATCAGAGCGCAGAGGCGCGACCGGGGCGCGAATGTCCAGATCGTCGCCCACCGGATAGCGGGCGGCGTCCGGGGTGATGAGCGGCGTGACCATGGTCGGATCTTTGGGCGGAGTCTCAAGCCCGGCCGGGACCTTTAAGCGATCCGGCTCGGGCTTGGCTTCCGCCACATCCTCAAAGCCGGTGGGCTCGCGGGCGTTCTCATCTATGCCGCCTAAGTAGTATTCGTAGTATTCCCTGATGGTCGAGCATCCGGAAAGCGCCGTGATCGCGGCCGCGGCGGCCGTGACGGCCAGCAGCCTGGCAGCCTTAATATGACGGGACAAAATCTTATCTCCTGGCGCTCTCCCGGCACCGTTTAAGGCGCCTGGAGAGCGCGTGTTAGCCTTTACTCGGCCGCGGGTTCGCCGGGCTGGATCAGCGGTTTCTGAAGGTAGTTGAACAGGTTTTGCGCAACGAGGTTCAGCACGTCCTTGATCGAGGAGAGCTCGGGATCATAGGCGTTGATGTAGGTCGGCTCCGAGTCCGGCTCGTAATAGCACACGCTCGAGAACACCGCGTCCACATCCGTGTCCGACAAGGTCAGCGAGCAGCGGAAATCCACCATGCGCTCTATGCCGGCCTGCAGCAGCAGGGGGTCTTTCATGACCTTGCGGAAATTGATGACGCCCATGGAGCGGTCTTCCAGGAAGACCTTCTGCGGGCGCACACCGGCTTTGACCCAGTGCACGGCCTTGTCATAGGCGCGCTCAAGCGCGGTGTCGGAGTGATGAGTGAAGGCGATCTCATAGTCGCTGCCCGGAGGCGGGGCCATGTTGTCGTCATCTCTGTCCAGATCATCATTTTCGTTTTCGGACATCTTCATGCTCCTGTTTTCAGGTTGTTAAACTATTGCCCGTTCAGGCCTGGGCCTTGCGGGTGTCGCGCAGGGCCACGGTCAGGTTGAAGACCGGAGCCCCGGGTTTTGAATTCTTGCTGTCAGCGCAAAAATACCCCTGGCGCTCAAACTGCCAGCTATCACCGGGTTTGGCATTCTCAAGCGAACGCTCAAGCGCCGCGTCCTGGATCTCAGTCTTAGACTCGGGATCGACGGTTGCTAGGAAATCCTCGGCCGCGCCCGGGTTGGGGACCTTAAAGAGGTTCTTGTAGAGGATCACCTTGCAGCGGCAGCAGTCGGCTGCGTCCACCCAGTGGATCACGCCCTTGGGCTTATGGCCTTCGACGTTGGCGCCGAGCGTTCCGGGTACGGCCTCGCAGTGCACGCAGGTGACATTGCCCGCTGAGTCCTTTTCACAGGACACGGCCTTTACCACATAAGCGTTGCGCAGCCTGACCTCATGCCCGAGCTTCAGGCGCTTGAACTGCTTGTTGGCCTCTTCGCGGAAGTCCTCCTGCTCTATGAAAAGCTCCTTGCCAAACGAGACCTGGCGGCTTCCCATCTCTGGCTTGTCGGGGTGGTTCGGGCAGGTGACGGACGTGACATCTGTGCCGTCGCGGCCGTAATTGTCGATTACAAGGCGCAGCGGACGCAGCACGGCCATCGCGCGCGGCGCGTTGGCGTTGAGATCCTCGCGGATGCAGGACTCAAGCGCCGAGATCTCTATGGTGTTCTCCTGCTTCGTCACGCCGATGCGCCGGCAGAACTCGCGGATCGACGCCGGGGTGTAGCCGCGGCGGCGCAGGCCGGAGATCGTGGTCAGGCGTGGATCGTCCCAGCCGTCCACGAGGCCTTTCTCCACCAAAAGATTGAGCTTGCGCTTGGAGGTTATGGAGTACTCAAGGTTCAGGCGGCTCATCTCGTACTGGTGCGGACGGTGCTCATGATCTATGGAGATGTGGTCGAGCACCCAGTCGTAAAGCCTGCGGTTGTCCTGGAATTCCAGCGTGCAGATGGAATGCGTGATCCCCTCGATGGCGTCGGAGATGCAGTGGGTGAAATCGTACATCGGGTAGATGCACCACTTGTCGCCCGTCAGTTCGTGCGTGGCAAAGCGGATGCGGTAGATGACCGGATCGCGCATGCACATAAAGGGGCTGGCCATGTTGATCTTGGCGCGCAGACAGGCTTTTCCTTCGGCAAATTTGCCGTCGCGCATCATCTCAAAGAGCTTTAAATTCTCCTCAGGACTGCGGTTGCGGTAAGGGCTCTCCTTGCCCGGGGCTGTCAGCGTGCCGCGGGTGTCGTGGATCTGCTCAGGGCTCTGCTCGTCCACATAGGCAAGTCCCTGGTTTATGAGTTCCACGGCATAGCCGTAGAGGCGGTCAAAGTAATCCGATGAATGGCACAGGTTGTTCCATTTAAAGCCAAGCCAGTTCACATCGCGCTTTATGGACTCTATGTACTCCATGTCCTCTTTGACAGGGTTCGTGTCGTCAAAGCGCATGTTGCAGGTGCCGCCGTAATCGCGGGCCAGCCCGAAATTCAGGCAGATGGACTTGGCGTGCCCGATGTGCAGGTAACCGTTGGGCTCGGGAGGGAAACGGGTTGCCACATGGTCGACGCGGCCTTCCTTGAGATCGCTGTCGATGATGTCAGTGATGAAATTGCGAGGGATCCTTTCCCCGCTGCGCTCCGCATCACTCATGCGTCACTCTCCGAAAAAATCAAAAGTTTAAATATATCCTGATTTTAGCAAAGGGTATGCCAGCACACAAATTTTTTGCGATTTTTTGCGGTTATCTTGCTGTCATAGCTGCATTTTCGGCTGGTTTTGCTAAGGCAAGGCCTGCGCTTTTTCAAAGAGAGGTATCCGCTTTGGGCAAAATACCGCTTAGACAGCCTCAGTTCAGCCGCGGCCATGATACGACGGCAGGGATTTGGAAAGCAGCAAGACACTGCTCAGGCCGGAAAACCTGCCTGAGCAAAAAAGGCCCTGCGGAAAGTTTTATAAAATAACTAAATAAATCAGTTGCTTTTAATATACAAAGATTTACAATCAAAGCACTGATGATCACTCAGCCCGCGAGGGTCAGCAGGGAAAAGCCCGGGGGAAGCTCGGGCCGATACCCCGGCTTCCCTCGATTTTTGCGGGTAAACAGCAAACCTGAGAGGTTGATATGAGAAGAATACTCATAGCTGTTCTGATTATCATTCTGCTGATGATGATCGCAACTCCTGCCTTCTGATTCAGGAGTTTCAGGCAGAGCCCGCAAGGCTCTGCCTGCTTTTATTATATGGCTTTATTTGCAGCTTTCAACTTCTGCCGCTGAGCTCTATGGCAAAAGAATTTCGCTTTTAATACAAGATATCAGCTGCTATATCCAGGCGATCAGGCGCTATTGCCGGCGATCGCATCGGTCAACGGGCCAGGGCGAACGCATGAAGTGACATGTCAGGTGCAGCGATCGCCAAAATCACAGCAGGCCTAAAGCGCAGCACAGGCACTCAAGCGCTTCCTTTGGCTGCTCGCAGCGCTCCATGGCCTGCTTGACGCTCAGCACTTTGGGCGTCTTCTTCGTCTCCCACAGCCAGAAGCGCCAGTGCTCGATCATCGCCAGCGCCGTCTTGTTAAGCGCGCTGCGGTTGGCGATGTACGCCGGATCATCGGCCTGCATGCGATCCTGGCTGAAACGCATGTCCAAAAGCCAGTGAAGGCGGTTCTCAATGCTCCAGTGCTCGCGGGCGATCTGCGCG
The DNA here is from genome assembly GCA_002473165.1 of Succinatimonas sp. UBA7265. Taxonomy (GTDB): domain Bacteria; phylum Pseudomonadota; class Gammaproteobacteria; order Enterobacterales; family Succinivibrionaceae; genus Succinivibrio. The sequence goes on along the minus strand of DKSD01000044.1, from coordinate 1,249 downwards.
ATCTTCTCCAGGTTCTCCCTGACAGGAGCCATTGAGGTTATGTACCAGGCAACCTCCGAACTTGCCTTTCCCGTGGATTTCTCCGTCCTGTCCCTGATGATCCTGACGATGCTGCCGTCTTTCAGCCCTTCCCAGCGCTCCAGGATGTCAGGGGAGAACAGCGAGGCCTTCAGCACCGAAGTCTGCCGTGTCTCTGTCCTGCCGTGATCAAGCTCCGTCACCGGTTCCAGGCTCAGCGCTTTGGCTTCGTGCATCGCAAACAGCGACACCGCCTCGTCGGCCATGCGGTCCTGGTTGCCTTTGAGCGCCAGCAAATAATGGGCCCCGCCTTTGATCACGTCCCCGGCAAAGCCCGCCTGGCAGCTCATGGCGTCGGCCGTGACCGTGGCGCCCCTGACGTCCAGAGCTTTGAGGATCTGCGGGCCGGCGGTGATCTCGTTCGTCTTTTTGTCTGTGACTTTCTGGCCGACGCAGACGCGCCCCGCGGCGTCGTAAAAGTTCATGATCATGTACGCTGAGCCTTCGGCGCCTTCAGATCCGCTGCTGCGACTGGCTCTTACGGCCTGGCCGTCGGCTGCGACCACTCTTCCCTCAAGCCTTGAGGCCAGGCCTGCGGTGATCCTTGAGCACAGATCAGCAAACTTTGCGGGCTCGGCAAGCATCATCGCCTTTCTTACGGTGTCACGGGACACGGGCCTGTCTGACAGAAGCTCAGGGCAGTAAACGGAAAAGAGCTCCTCCCTGAGCCTGCCGTTCAGGGCGTCGCTTACCGAAGCGGCGTCGCTCCTGCCGCTGAGAGCCCTCAGGAGGGCTCCCAGCAGCAGCGGCTCCAGGCGGTGCGTCACCTTTCCCTGCTGCCTTGGATCGGCGCGGGACTCCCTTGCGGCCCCGGAGGCGGCTTCCGCAGCCCCTTTGAACAGCTCTTCGGTGCGAGCGTCCTTTTGAGCAAGCCTGTCCTTAAGCTCGTCTCTTTCCTTTGAGAGCAGCCAGGTGGGCGAGGGGACAAAAGTTCCGTC
>DKSD01000044.1:0-124 GCA_002473165.1 Succinatimonas sp. UBA7265 | reverse complement strand
GTTAAGGCAGGCCCCTTCAGGGATTTCAGGGTAGCTGCTTAAATCGGGTTTGGGGAAGACTTTGAATTCGGGCACGGGGTGCTCCTTTCACTATTTGTAATAGTTAAAGAATACACCATTTTCC